>CAYOBI010000039.1:1957-3037 GCA_964402325.1 uncultured Propionibacteriaceae bacterium
CGATCCCGGGAGCTGCCGACTTCATCGAGGCGCTGAAGCGGGCCGAGCGACGCTTCCTGGTGCTGACCAACAACTCGATCTTCACCCCGCGCGACCTGCGGGCGCGGCTGGCCCGCAGCGGCATCGACCTGCCGGAGGAGAACATCTGGACCTCGGCCCTGTCGACCGCGGCCTTCCTGGAGGACCAGTCCCCGGGCGCCACGGTGTACGTGCTGGGCGAGGCGGGCCTGACCACCGCGCTGCACGAGTCGGGGATGATCCTGTCCGACACCGAGGCCGAGTACGTGGTCCTCGGCGAGACCCGCGCCTGGTCGCTGCCGGCGATCACCAGGGCGATCAACCTGATCCTGGGCGGGGCAAAGTTCATCGCCACCAACCCGGACCCGACCGGCCCGTCGCCGGAGGGGATCCTGCCCGCCACCGGGGCCGTCGCGGCACTGATCACCAAGGCCACCGGCATCGAGCCGTACTACTGCGGCAAGCCCAACCCGTACATGATGCGCTCGGGCCTGAACCGGATCGGCGCACACTCGGAGAACACCGTGATGATCGGCGACCGGATGGACACCGACGTGATCTCCGGCCTCGAGGGCGGGATGCGGACCATTCTCGTCCTGTCGGGGATCACCCGGCGCGAGGACATCCGGCGCTTCCCGTTCCGGCCGAGCCGGGTGCTGGACTCGATCGCCGACGTGGTGGCGCTGGTGGACCAGCTCGCCTGACCCGCGCCGGCGACACGGCGATGCCCGGTCCGGGATCACCGGACCGGGCATCAGGCCGGGGGTCAGCGCGCCTCGCGGAACTCCACGTGCCGGCCGGCCACCGGGTCGTACTTCTTCAGCACCATCCGGTCGGGGGTGTTGCGCCGCGACGTGCGCGTCACGTACGTGAATCCGGTCCCCGCGGTGGAGCGCAGCTTCACCAGCGGACGCAGGTCGTTCTTCTTGGCCATGGCGGTCATCCTTCCTGGCGGGCGGGGCGGGGCCCGTCGGTCAGCACAACGCCGCCCTGTTGAAAATCATTCCCAGCTGCCCGGCGCTCCGTCAGTGCCGGCGGTTCACCTGGCCATGTCGACGACGA
>CAYOBI010000039.1:3137-25155 GCA_964402325.1 uncultured Propionibacteriaceae bacterium
CAGCTGCCCGGCGCTCCGTCAGTGCCGGCGGTTCACCTGGCCATGTCGACGACGAGGACGGTGCCCGCGGCGACCTCGGGGACGGGGAGCTCGGAGATGGTCGGCTGCTGGCCGGCGGCGGGAACGTTGAGTGCCTTCATGATGACTTCCTTGCTGTCGTGGGGCGCGGGGCCTCAGGGGCGGAGCTGCTGGTGTGCTGTCCGGGCCTGTGGTCCGGGCCGGGTCCTCGGCGCCGCCGACCGATCGGCTTTGCTTCAACCTTGAACATGACTCTAGGGCGCATCAGTTCAACTTTCAAGCACCTTGTGCCATCCGGCCGACCGCCGACCCCTCGGGTCACACCGCGCCGGCGCGAAGCCGGACCAGCAGTTGCTCCGCCGCCGCCCCCACCCGGTCGCCCAGAGGATCGGCGCCGGGGACCTCGCGCCGACGGCCCCCGCCGACCATCACCGTGATCGGCGGGTGCAGCCGGGCCAACCGCTCCACGACCGCCCGAGCCGGGGCGACATCCTGCTCGATGTGCACGCCGAGCACCACCACCCGGGGCAGCAGGGTCCGGACGGCCTGCTCCCACTCCTCGACGGGGACGTCGGCCCCGAGGTACACCACCGCGGCGCCGCGGCGGCGCAGGCAGATCGCGAAGGCGAGGAGCATCAACTCGTGCCGACCCCCTTCCGGCAGACCGACGAGGACCGGCGCCCCGGGACGCTGCGGGACGCTGCGGGCAAAGAGCGTGGCAAGCCTGCCGAGGACAGCCGCACTGGCGAAGTGCTCCTGTGCCACCGAGACGCGACCCGCCGCCCAGGCCTCCCCGAGTCGGGCGAGCTCCGGGGCCAACCAGTCATCCGCGACCTCCTCGAACGGGCGAGCGGTGAACGCCTCCTCGAGCACCGCGTCGAGATCACGGGGACTGAGGCCGGCCGCCGCGGCGACCAGATCCGGGCCACGTCCCGCCTCCGCAGAGCCGGCCCCGGCAGCGACGTCGGGCCCGACCTCGGCCCCCCGCAGCGACGCGGCAGCCATGGCTGCAGGGACGCCGCTCTCCACCAGGGCCGCCATCCTCCGCAGCAGGTCGACCTGGGCATCGTCGTAGAGGCGGTACCCCCCGTCGGATCGAGCCGGCTGCACCAGGGCGTAGCGACGCTCCCAGGCCCGCAGGGTCGTCTCCCGGACACCCGTACGCGACGCCACCTGCTTGACCGTGTACACCCTCCGCCCCCTCCGTTCGCCTCATCCCGCCTGCCCCAACAGGATTCCACAAACATTGCACGCTGTCGCCCTTGACGGGCGGACCGCGGGCGACCTAGCGTTGTCACAACGTTGGACAAACATTGGACACATCATGCAGGCACACTTCGCAGCAGACAGCCCTGCCGCCGGAACGGGCGACGAGGTCACCCTCGTCGATCCGGCGGGCACCGTCCTGGGATCGGCCGACCGGCTCTCCGTGCACGGCACCGACACCCCGCTCCACCTCGCCTTCTCGACCTACCTGTTCAACGCCCGCGGCGACGTCCTGCTGACCCGCCGGGCCCTCGGCAAGCCGACCTGGCCCGGGGTGTGGACGAACAGCTGTTGCGGTCACCCCCGCCCCGGGGAGCCGATCGAGGACGCCGCCCGGCGCCGGATCCGCGAGGAACTCGGCATCACCGTCGGGCCGGTGTTCGGCCTGCTGCCCGACTTCCGCTACCGGGCCACCGACGCCTCCGGGATCGTCGAGAACGAGATCTGCCCCGTGTTCGGCGCCTTCGTCATCGACGAGGAACCCCGCCCGGACCCGGCAGAGGTCGCCGAGTGGACCTGGGTGCCCTGGGACCGCTTCGCCGAGGCGATCACCGCGACCCCGCACGCGTACAGCCCGTGGGCCGCCCTCCAGGTGCCGCAATTGGCGCGGGTGCTGCCGGCCGGTTCCCCCGCACCGTCGCACCGCCCGGACGCCGCCGTCTTCTGCCAGGACGTGGACGCGCTGCTGCGTGACCGGCTCGACGACCTGGCGGCCGAGTGGGAGGGCCACACCGCCGGCATGGGCGTGGACGTCCTGCCTCGCGACCTGCCGTCCTGGCTCGCCGACCTGCTGGTCGGCAGGGGCAAGCGGCTGCGCGTCGCGCTGACCTACTGGGGGTTCGTGGCCGCCGGTGGGGTGCCCGGTTCGACCGGCTACGAGGACCTGGTCCGCGGAGCGGCGGCGCTGGAGGCCCTGCACCTCTTCGCGCTGATCCACGACGACGTGATGGACGAGTCCGTGTCCCGGCGGGGCCGGCCGTCGGCGCATGTCGAGGCCACCCGCTGGCACGTGCTGGCCGGTGGCCGGGGCGAGGCCGAGGTCTTCGGCCGCAACATCGCGGTGCTCCTCGGCGACCTGGCGCACACCCTGGCCGACCGGATCGCCGACGACCTGCCGCCGGAGATGCGCCGGATCTGGTATCGCCTCTGCGTCGAGCTCGTAGCCGGTCAGCGGGCGGACCTCACCGGAGCCGCGGCCGGGCGCCGTGACCTCCGGCACGCCGAGCACGTGGCCCGCCTCAAGTCCGGGCGCTACTCGGTGGAGCGTCCGCTCGAGCTCGGCGCGCTGGCGGCCGGGGCGCCGGCCGGCACCGTGGCCACGCTCGTCCGGTGCGGTGAGCACATCGGGCGCGCCTTCGCCCTGCGGGACGACTACCTGGGCGTGTGGGGCGACCCGGACCGGACCGGCAAACCTGCCGGGGACGATCTGGTCGAGGCGAAGGCGACGGTCCTGCTGACGCTGGCCAGGAGGTCACTGACCGGGGACGCTGCCGCCATGCTCGAGCGACTCGGCACGCCGGACTTCGGTCACGACGACGCGCCGGCGCTGGCCGCCGCCATGCGGCAGGCGGGCGTGGCCGACGCCCTCGAGGAGCTGATCGCGCTCGAGTACGCCGCCACCGACCAGTGCCTCGCCGCCTCGGGGCTGGCGCCCGAGGGCGCCGAGGGCATCCGGCGGACCGCCCGGGCGATCGCCTGGCGGGAGGCCTGATGTCCGTCTCCGTACGGGGCGCGACCCCGGTCACCGGCCGCTCCGGGCGGGTCGCCGAGGTGCTGGTCGTCGGCGCCGGCCTGTCGGGCCTCAGCGCCGCCCTCCACCTGGCCGGCGCCGGCCACCGGGTCACCGTCCTGGAGTCCCTCGACGTCCCCGGAGGGCGCAACGGCACGCTCACCCGGGACGGGTACCGCTTCGACACGGGCCCGGTCGTCTTCACCATGGTGCCGCTGCTCGAGGAGGCCTTCGCGGCCGTCGGGGCGCGGATGGCCGACTATGTCGCCCTCCAGCTGCTGGATCCCGCTTACCACACGTTCTTCGCCGACGGCTCCCGGCTGCTCGTCCGCCCCGGTCGGGAGAAGATGCGCGAGGAGATCCGGCGCGAGTGCGGGAGCAAGGACGCCGCCGCGTTCGACCGCTTCGTCGACTGGCTGGCGCGGCTCGAGGCCGTCGAGTCACCGCACTTCATCGACGCGAACTTCGACTCGCCCCTGGGTCTGCTGCGCTCACCGCGCGCGGGGCTCGAACTGCTGCGGCTGCGCGCCTTCGGCCGGCTCGGGGCGGAGGTCGCCCGGCGCTTCGACGACGAACGGCTGCGTCGGGTGTTCAGCTTCCAGGCGATGTACGCCGGCCTGTCCCCCGCCCGGGCCCTGTCACTGTACGCGGTGATCACCTACATGGACTCGATCGAGGGGGTGTGGTTCCCGGAGGGAGGCATGCACGCCGTCCCGCGCGCCATGGCGCAGGCCGCCACCGACGCCGGCGTCACCTTCCGGTACTCGACCCCGGTCGAGCGGATCGACCGGACGTCGTCGGGTGCCGTCCGCGGCGTACGGCTGGCCGACGGTGAGCTGCTGCGTGCCGACGCCGTCGTCGTCACGGCCGACCTCCCCGTGGCGTACGACCGGCTGCTGCCGGACGTGCCGGTCCCCCGGGTGGCGCGGCGCGGGACGTACTCGCCGTCGGCGCTGGTGTGGCATCTCGGGGTCCGCAGCGAGGTCCTCCCGGACGGCGCCGGCCACCACAACATCCACTTCGGGCAGGCCTGGGACGACGCCTTCGACGACCTGCTCGTGCGGGGACGCCCGATGCGCGACCCGTCGCGGTTCGTCGCGGTGCCCTCGCTGCACGACACGGCGGCGGCGCCGCCCGGCCATCACACCATGTACGTGCTGGAGCCGGTGCCGAACCTGCAGGTCGGCCGCCTGGACTGGTCCGTGGAGGGGCCGCGGCTGCGCGATCGGCTGCATGCCTTCCTCGGCGCGGCGGGCTACAGCCGCGACATCGTCACCGAGGAGCTCGTCACCCCGGCCGACTGGGCGGCCCGGGGCATGGCGGCGGGGACACCGTTCGCCCTGGCGCACACCGTCGAGCAGACCGGGCCGTTCCGGCCGCGCAACGTCGACCGGCGGGTGCCGGGGCTGGTCTTCGCCGGCTCGGGGACGACCCCGGGGGTCGGCATCCCGATGGTGCTGATCTCGGGAAAGCTGGCCGCCCGCCGCGTCGCGGAGCTGGTCCGATGAGCACCCGTCTGCTCCGCCGCGGCTATCGGCGCTGTGCCGAGCTGACGCGCCGCTACGGCACCACGTACTACTGGGGCGCGCGGCTGCTGCCGGCCGACCGACGGCGCGACGTGTACGCCGTGTACGCGCTGTGCCGGCTGGCCGACGACATCGTCGACGAGCCGGACCGGGTCGACCTCGCGGTGTCGGCGGACGGTACACCGGCCGACCGGCTGGCCGCCTTCCGGACGCACTTCGAGGCCGCGCTCGCCCGCGGCTACGCAGACGAGCCGGTGATGGCCGCGGTGGTCGACAGCCTGCGCCGACGCGGCACCGATCCGGAGTGCTTCGCGCGCTTCTTCGACGCGATGGCACTCGACCTGACCCGGACGACCTGGTCGAGCTGGCCCGAGCTGCGGGACGGGTACATGGAGGGCTCGGCCGCGGTCATCGGCGAGATGATGCTGCCCGTCCTGGAGCCGCTGTCGCCGGCGGCGAAGGCCTCGGCCCGGGCCCTGGGTCTCGCCTTCCAGCTGACGAACTTCCTGCGCGACGTCGCCGAGGACCTCGACCGGGGACGCGTCTACCTGCCGGCCGATGACCTGGCCCGGCACGGCGCCGACCCCTGGGCACGGCAGGTGACTCCGCAGTGGCGGTCGTTCCTGGCCGAGCAGATCGCCCGCAATCGCACCCTCTACGACGAGGCCGCGCGGGGACTCCCGCTGCTGCCGACGGCGTCGCGGCGCTGCGTGGGCACCGCCCTGGTGCTCTACAGCCGGATCCTCGACCGGATCGAGGCGGCCGACTACGACGTCTTCTCCGGACGGATCCGCGTCCCCGTCCGGGAGAAGCTGGCGGTGGCGGTCCGCAGCCTGGTCCTCGGGCCGCCGCGGTGGGACGCACCGACCCGGGTGCCACCGGCAAGGATCCCCGAGGGGGTGACCGGATGAGGCGACCGCTCCCTCCGCTGCGACGCCTGCCGCAGCCCACCCCCGGCGCGTTGCGGTCGACCTGGCGTGACGCCCGGCCGGGCCGGATCGACCGGTCCCTCGCGGCGGCCTCCGGGCGCGATCCGGGAGGCTGGTGCGTCGCCGGAGCTTCCGCGGACCTGGCAGCGACCTCGGTGGTCAGGGTGATCGCCGGGCGCGAGGTGGTGCTGTGGCGCGACGCCGCCGGGGTGCTGCACGCCGGGCCGGGCGCCTGCCCGCACCTGGGCGCGCGACTCGACGGGTGCGTCAGCACCGGGACCGACCTGCTCTGCCGCTGGCACGGCATGGCCCTGCCCTCGGAGGGCCCGGCGTCGTGGCGGGAATACCCGGCGTACGACGACGGTGTGCTGGTCTGGACCCGCCTGCCGATCCCCGGCGAGACCCCGACGGACGCCCCGGTCGTCCCCCCGCGGCCGCCCCGGCGGGCCTCCCTCGTCGCGGTGGTCGCCCGCACGGCGGTCTGCGAGCCGCGCGACATCATCGCGAACCGGTTGGACCCGTGGCACGGCGCCTGGTTCCATCCGTACGCGTTCAGCCACCTCGAGGTCGACGGGGCGGCGAGCTCGGCGGACCGGCTCGTCCTCGACGTCGCGTTCCGGGTGAACCGGACCTGGGGTGTCCCGGTGCGGGCCGCGTTCACCACCCCGGATGCCCGGACGATCACCATGCGCATCGTCGAGGGCGAGGGGGTCGGCTCGGTGGTCGAGACCCATGCCACCCCCCGCGGGACCGACGAGCGGGGCCGGCCACGCACGGTGATGACCGAGGCGACCATCGCCCACTCGGACCGTCCCGGCTTCGCGGTGGCCCGGGCGCTGCAGCGCGCCGTGGTGCCGCTGATCCGCCGGACGGCGTACGCCCTGTGGGCCGACGACCTGGAGTACGCCGAACGCCTCTACGCGCTGCGCGCCGGCCTGGTCGAGAGGACGACCGTTGACTGACCACTGGCAGTACCTGGTCCTGATGGGCGCCTGTCTCGCCGTCACGGCTCCGCTGGAGTTCGCACTCCGCGCCCGCGTCTATCGCCGCCCGCTGCGGCTGCTGGCCGCCCTGCTGCCCACCCTGGTGCTGTTCACGGTCTGGGACGTGCTGGGCATCCTGCGGGGTCACTGGACCTACAGCGCTCGGTACACGACGGGCATCATGGTCGGCCCGGTCCCGCTGGAGGAGCTGGTCTTCTTCGTGGTGGTGCCGATCTGCGGCCTGCTGACGTACGAGGCCGTCGGGACGGTGCTGGCCGCCGTCCGGCGGAGGACCCGGAGGACCATCGATGCCTGAGTACACCCTCCTCACCGTGGCAGCGGTCGTCGGCGTGGTGGCCGCCGAACTGCTCTGGCTGCGGACCGGCCTGTTCCGTTCGGCCCAGTACTGGGTGTCGATGGCGATCGTGTTCGCCTTCCAGGTGCTGGTGGACGGCTGGCTGACCAAGCTGTCCGCCCCGATCGTCACGTACGCCCCCGGGCAGCACCTGGGCGTGCGGTTCCCCTGGGACGTCCCCGTCGAGGACTTCGGCTTCGGTTTCGCGATGGTCACCCTCACGCTGCTGCTCTGGCGGCGGCTCGCCCCCCGGGAGGAACGATGAGCCGGCCCGACCTGCCCGGACGGGATCGACGGGCCGTCCGGCACCCCGGCCCCGCGGGATCACCCGGGATCGGGAGTGACCTGCACGTGGCCGTGGTGGGCGGCGGCATCGCCGGCCTGGCCGCCGCGACCGTGCTGGCCGAGCGCGGGGTCCGGGTCACCCTGCTCGAGGCGGGCGATCGCCTCGGCGGCCGGGTCGCGGCCTGGCCGCTGAGCCAGGGGCGGACGATGAGCCGGGGCTTCCACGCCTTCTTCCGCCAGTACTACAACCTGCGCGCGCTGCTGCGCCGGGCCGACCCCGGCCTGGCGCACCTCGTCCCGGTAGAGGACTACCCGCTGCAACGGCCCGACGGCCTGCGCGACTCCTTCACCGACCTGCCCCGGACCCCGCCGTGGAGCGTGCTCGCCTTCGTCGCGCGCAGCCCCACCTTCACCCTGCGGTCGCTGGCCCGGGTCGACATCCGCGCCGCCCTCGAACTGCTCCGGGTCAGCTTCCCCGGCACGTACGACCACTACGACGGCGAGTCGGCCGCGGGGTTCCTGGACCGGCTCCGGTTCCCGCAGGCCGCCCGCGACCTGGCCCTGGAGGTCTTCGCCCGCTCGTTCTTCGCCGACCCCTCGCGGTTCAGCGCCGGTGAGCTGGTGGCGATGTTCCACACCTACTTCATGGGGTCGGCCGAGGGACTGCTGTTCGACGTCCCGGACGACGACTACGACACCGCGCTGTGGGCGCCGCTCGGCCGCCACCTCGCCGGGCTGGGCGTGACGACCCGCACCGGCGCCACCGTCACCCGCCTGGACCTGGCGCCGGACCGGGTCACCGTACGAGTCGGGCCGGAGGAACTGGGCGCGGACGCGGTGGTCCTCGCCGCCGACCCCCGGTCGGCCCGCCGGCTCGTCGCCGGCCTCTCCGGGCCGCCGGCCCTGACCGACTGGCAGAGCCGGGTCGCGGCCACCCACAACGCGCCGCCGTTCCTGGTCGTCCGTCTCTGGCTGGACCGGCCGGTGGCGGCGGATCGCCCCGCCTTTCTGGGCACCTCGGGGTACGGCCCACTGGACAACGTCTCGGTGCTGGAGCGGTTCGAGAAGGGGGCGGCCGCCTGGGCCCGGGAGCACGGCGGCTCCGTCGTCGAACTCCACGGGTACGCCTGCGCTCCGGAGGTCAGTGGCGACCCGGTCGCGGCCGGCGGTGTCGCGCAGCGGCTGATCGACGAGCTGCACCGGGTGTTCCCGGAGACCGCCGCGGCGCGGGAGACACACCGCGACGTGCTGGTCCGGGACGACTGCACCCTGATCGGTCTCGAGCCGTGGTCCCGGCGGCCGGAGGTCACGACCCCCGATCCACGGCTCGTGCTCGCCGGCGACTGGGTCCGCTGCGAACTGCCCGTCGCCCTGATGGAACGGGCCGCGACCACGGGGTTCCTGGCCGCCAACGCCCTGCTGGCGGGCCGGGGCGTGGCGGGTCAGGACCTCTGGACCGTGCCGATGCGGGGGTGGCTCGCTCGGCCGTCGACGTGACGGGGACACCGTGCCACCTTTTTAGTTCAATCTTGAACGGCTCGGCGTACGATGAGAGACATGGAGCGCGACGAGACGACAGGACCCCGGTGGCTGACCCAGGACGAGCGGCGTGCCTGGCTGGCCCTCGGCGGCGTGATCCTGCGGCTGCCGACCGCCCTGGACGGCCAGCTGCGCCGCGACGCCGGGCTGCGGTTCTTCGAGTACATGGTGATGGCCGGGCTGTCCGAAGCCCCCGGTCGGACCCGGCGGATGAGCGACCTGGCCGCGTTCGCCGAGGGCTCGCTGTCCCGGCTCTCCCAGGTGGTCTCGAAGCTGGAACGGCGCGGGCTCGTCACCCGCTCCCCCGACCCGGACGACCGCCGCGCCACCCGCGCGACCCTGACCGACGAGGGTTGGGACCTGATCGTCCGGACCGCCCCCGGACACGTCGAGGCGGTGCGGGCGTACGTCTTCGACCAGCTGTCACCCACCCAGATCGGCCAGCTCAGCGCGATCGCCGAGCAGGTGCTGCAGGCGATCGACCCGCAACACGAACGGCCGGCCGACCGGTGAGCGACAGCACGGTCCGGGTCTCGGCGCAGGGGGCCTGCAAGGCCCCTGGCCGCCACGGCGTACGCCCGGTCACCGCGACGGCCGAGGAGACGGAGCGATTCATCGCCTTCGTCGAGGACCACTGCCCCGTGCTGGACACCAGCCTGGGCCCTCCGGAGACGACCCACGACCTGGTGATCCTCGCCGACCCTGACGACCGCTAACATGCGTGGCAGCTGAGCCAAGGGGGCCCCTGTCATGCGCACATTGCTCACCACGCTCGTCGCGACCCTCCTGCTGGTGGTGGGCATCGCACCGTCAGGAAGCCGACCGTCGCCGTGACCAGCATCACTCCTCCGGCGAGGGCGAGGATGACCGTGAGGCTGTCCGGCCCGAGATCCCCGGACGGCGGCACCACCGCGACGGCGACAGGCAACCAGGCCGCCGAGATGACCAACCAGACCAAGCCCGGGATCAGCACCGGGGCCGGGGGCGGCCGCCACCTGTTGACGCGTCTCCACCCGTGGCCGTCGAACCGCCAGGGGCCGACACGCCGACCGGGAGATCCTGAACCGTCCCGGAACGGCAAGAACTCCGGCCAGATGATCTCTGACCGGAGTCCGGTGAACCAGCGGCAGTCCACTATCGACTGCGATGGTGCGCGAGAGAGGATTTGAACCTCCACGTCCCAAGGGACACTGGCACCTGAAGCCAGCGCGTCTGCCGTTCCGCCACTCGCGCAAGAGTGATCCGCGCAGGTTTCCCTGCCCGTAGCAACCGGAAGACCATAGCACACCGGCGATGTCAGCCGTCAAATCGGCGCCGTTCCGGGCCGGGCGTACCCGTACGGCCCCCCTCAGGAACCGCCCTGGAGGCCTTTCCTGAGGGCCACAGGGGACCCGGGAGCGCGAGGCCTGCGTCCCTGACGCCTAAGATCGGAGGTGCGATACCCAGGTGCAGTCGGCCGGAAGGAACTGAAGGTGGGAGTCTTCGACCGCTTCGAGAGGAAGCTGGAGGGCGCCGTCAGCGGCGCCTTCGCCCGCGCGTTCAAGGGTGACGTGCAGCCGGTGGAGATCGCCGCCCGCCTGCAGCGTGAGCTCGATGCCGAGGCCAAGGTCGTCTCCCGCGACCGCCGCCTGGTGCCCAACGAGTTCACCGTCTGTCTCTCCCAGCACGACTACGAACGCCTCACCCCGTACGGCAAGACGCTGAGCCGCGAGATCGTCCCCGAACTCAAGCAGCACGCGTCCAGCCAGGGCTACATCTTCAACGGCCCGATCTCCATCACATACGAGCTCGACAGCCAGCTGCCCACCGGGAAGTTCACCGTCTTCTCCCAGGCGGTCGCCGGCGTCGACACGGGCGCAGCCGGCCCCGCGCCGGCCGGCGGCCAGCCCGCCCCCACCCCGCTGCACCGCACCCGGCTGGTCCTCGAGGTGAACGGCATGCGGCACCCGCTGACCCCGCCCGGGTTCATCATCGGCCGCGGCACCAGCGCCGACCTGCGGATCAACGACCCGGGCATCTCCCGCCAGCACGCCGAGATCAAGGTGTCCGGCACCGGCGACGACCAGCAGGTGACGATCGTCGACCTCGGCTCGACGAACGGCATCATCGTCAACGGGCAGCGGGTCGCCCAGGCCATCCTCACCGAGGGGTCGCGGATCGAGATCGGGTCCACCCGGATGCTCATCCACTCCCCCGGCTCGGACCAGTGATGTCGGACATCCTGCTGGCCGCCCTCAAGATCGGTTACCTCGCACTGCTGTGGATCTTCATCCTGCTCGCGACCAACGTGATCCGCACCGACCTGTTCGGCCGCCGGATGCCCGCCTCCGAGCTGCCCAGGGCCGACGAGCCGGACGGCAACGCCTGGCTGGGCGCCGCCCCGACGCCCCTGCCGGTCGCGCCGCCGGCGCCGTTCCACTCCCCGATGCGACTGGTCGTCACCAATGGCCCGCACCTCGGGATGGCAGCCGAGGTCGACCAGGCCGGCACGTACGCCCAGATCGGCCGGTCCCCGGACTGCGCCATCGTGCTGGACGACGACTTCGTCTCGACCCGCCACGCCCGGGTCGTCAACGGTGAGACGGGCCTGTACCTGGAGGACCTCGGTTCGACCAACGGCACGTTCGTGAACGGGCGCAGGATCACCGGTGCGACGATCATCGGGCCGGCCGACGAGATCAGGATCGGGCGGACGATCCTGAAACTGGAGTCGTGAGCATGCCGTTGTCCCTCCGATACACGGCGCACTCCGAGATCGGGCTGGTCCGCAAGAACAACCAGGACTCCGGCTACGCCTCCGACCGACTCCTGATGGTCGCCGACGGCATGGGGGGTGCCGCTGCGGGCGACCTCGCCTCCGCCGTCGCCGTGACCCGGCTGCGCGCCCTCGACCAGGAACTGTCCGGCGCCGCCGCGCCGCCCGTCGGGGAGGACCTGCTGAGCCGGGTCACCCAACGGGTCCACGACGCCAACGAGCTGATCGCCGACCTCGCCGCCGACAACCCGGCGCTCGACGGCATGGGCACCACCGTCACCGCCGCCGCCTTCGACGGCCACGACCTGGCCGTCGTGCACATCGGCGACTCCCGGATGTACCGGCTGCGCCGCGGCAGCTTCGTCCGGGTCACCCACGACCACTCCTGGGTGCAGTCCCTGGTCGACGAGGGCCGGCTGACCCCCGAGCAGGCCGCCACCCATCCGCACCGTTCGCTGCTGCTGCGGGTGCTCAACGGTGCCCCGAACAACGACCCGGACATCGGTCTGGTCGATGCCGCCGAGGGCGACCGGCTGCTGCTGTGCTCCGACGGCCTGTGCGGCCTGGTGGACGACGAGGACCTGGACCGGATGGTCGCCGTCCCGGACCGGGCCGCCGCCCTGGCGCAGCTGATCGCCGCCGCGCACGCCGCGGGCGGCTCGGACAACATCACCATCATCCTGGCCGACGTGGTCGCCGAGCCGGCCGATGATTCCGGCCCGCTGACCGTCGGCGCCGCCGCGACCCGGGTGATCCCGCCGGTCTCGGAGCGTACGCAGGAGATCCCGCTCGACCCGGCCCAGTTCGCCGCCCCGCTGCTGGTGGACGCCGAGGGCCGCCCGATCCCCGAGGACGTCGCGCACCAGGCGCAGGCGCTGGAGATCCCGGCCCGCCACGACATCGAGCCCCGTCCCGTGGTGCTCGCCACCCGCACCGCCGCGCCACGGCGGATGACACCGGAGGACGCCCGCTACGCGCCCCGGGAGGACCCGCCGGCCCGCCGCCGGGCGCTGGTCACGCTGATCTCGGTCCTCGTCGCCGTGCTGCTGGTCGCCGGGGCGACGGTCGGCACCTGGGCGATCTGGCACAACAGCTACTTCGTCGGCGCCGACGCCGGCAAGGTCGCGATCTACCGCGGCTTCGACGCCAGCGTCGGCCCGGTGCGCCTGAGCCAGCTGGTCGAGACCCAGGACATCGCGATCGCCGACCTGTCACCCCGCTACCAGCAGCAGGTGCACGACTCGATCACCGTCGCCTCGCTGGCCGCCGCCCATGCCAGCACCGCGGAACTGGCCCAGAACGCCACGTACTGCAGGGCCCTGCGGGAGAAGGCCGACGCGGCCGCCGCCGACGCGACCCGTCGGGCCGAGGAGGAGGCCGCGGCGAAGGCCGCCGAACAGGCCAGGCAGCACAGCGCGTCCCCGTCCGCGTCCGCCCAGCCCGTGCCGACCCCCACCCCGGTCGTGCCCGACTACGGGGACTGCTGATGGCCGGCACCGAGGAGTCCGTCGTCGTCCACCGCAAGCGGCGCAACGTCGAGCTGGCGATGATCCTGGTGGCCCAGTTCATCGGGCTGGCCGGCTACGCCCTGGTCCACCTCAACCTCGACGGCACGCTGCCCCCCGACATGCTGTCCGTCGCGATGATGTGGGTCGGCCTGGGCCTCGCGCTGCACATCGCGGTCCGCTGGCGGGCCCCGTACGCCGACCCGCTGATGCTGCCGTGCGTGCTGCTGCTCAACGGCATCGGGCTGGCGATGATCCACCGGATCGACCTGATCGCGGAGCCGCCGCGCCACGACGTGCTCACCCAGCTGATCTGGACCGGGCTCGGGATGGTCCTGGCGGTCCTGATCGTCGTCGTGCTGCGCGACCACCGCCCGCTGCAGGGCTACACCTACACCCTGTTCCTGCTCGGCCTGGTGCTGATGATGCTGCCGCTGGTGCCGGGCCTCGGCGTCGAGCTGAACGGCTCGCAGGTGTGGATCCGGGTCTTCGGCTACTCGTTCCAGCCGGCCGAGGCGGCGAAGTTCGTGATGACCGTCGCGTTCGCCTCCTACCTCGTCGACCACCGCGACGCCCTCGCCGTGGCCGGCCCGCGGTTCCTCGGCATCACCTTCCCCCGGCCCCGCGACCTGGCCCCGCTGGGCGTGATGCTGGCCCTCGCGATGACGGTCCTGGTCACCCAGAAGGACCTCGGCATGTCGATGCTGTTCTTCGGTCTGTTCGTGGTGATGCTCTACGTCTCCACCGAGCGGCCGTCCTGGCTGGTCGTCGGCGGCCTGTCGTTCGCCGGCGCGGCCGTGCTGGCGGCGTCGATCTTCCACCACGTGCAGGTGCGGATCAACGCCTGGCTGCACCCGTTCGAGAACTACGACCAGAACCTGCAGATCATCAGCGCGCAGTTCGGCTTCGCCTGGGGCGGGCTGCTCGGCCGCGGCTGGGGGCTGGGCCGCCCCGGCCTCACCCCGCTGGCCAAGTCGGACTTCATCGCCGCCGCGATCGGTGAGGAGCTCGGCATCACCGGGCTGATGGCGCTGATCATGGTGTACGCGGTGTTCGCCTTCCGTGGCTTCCGGACCGCCCTGGCCGCCCGGGACGACTTCTCCAAGCTGCTCGCCGTCGGCCTGTCGTTCGTCTTCTCGCTGCAGGTCTTCCTGATCATCGGCGGGGTCACCCGGCTCACCCCGATGACCGGCCTGACCACCCCGTTCATGAGCCACGGCGGCTCCTCGATGGTGGTGAACTGGATGATCGTCGGGCTGCTGCTGGTGATCTCCCACCAGGTCCGCCGGCCGGTCGCGACCGCCCCGGAGCTGTCCCTGGCCGACGACAGCACGCAACTGATCGCCCTGCCCCCCTCGGAGGCACGCCCGTGAACAAGCCCATCCGCCGGATCGCCCTGTTCGCCATGGCGCTCTTCGCCGCCCTGCTGCTGAACGTCTCGCAGATCGTGGTCCTCCAGCAGGACTCGCTGAACGCCAACCCGCAGAACCGCCGCGTCCGCGACGAGCAGTTCGGCAGCCACCGCGGCTCCATCGTGGCCGGCAGGACCACCCTGGCGGTGTCTGCCCCGACCGGCCAGGGCAGCCAGTTCGGCTACCAGCGCACCTACCCGGGCGGTGACCTCTACGCGCCGGTCACCGGCTACTTCTCCTACGACCGGGGCACCACCGGGCTCGAGTCCGCCTACAACGCCGAACTGGCCGGCACCGCCAACTCGTTGTTCGTCCGGCGCCTGGTCGACACCGTCACCGGCAGGTCCCCGCAGGGCGCCACCATCGAGACGACCATCGACCCGAAGGCCCAGGAGGCGGCCGCCAACGCCCTCGGCCACCAGCACGGGGCCGTGGTCGCCCTCGACGCCGAGACCGGCGCGGTGCTGGCGATGGTCAGCAGCCCCTCGTACGACCCGACGGCGCTGTCCAGCACCGACATCAAGAGCGCCAACGACGCGTACGGCAGCCTGCTGGCGGACGCCGACAGCCCGCTGACCAACCGGGCCGCCGGCGAGATCTACCCGCCCGGGTCGACGTTCAAGCTGGTCACGGCCGCCGCGGCCCTGGAGAGCGGGATGCAGCCCAGCACGCAGGTCGACACCCCGGCCAGGCTGACCCTGCCGGGAACGAAGACCCAGCTGCCGAACGAGACCCAGTGCGGTGACGGGCAGCAGACCCTCGACCGGGCGCTGCAGCTGTCCTGCAACACCGCCTTCGCGAACGTGGCGATCAAGCTCGGTGGCGACTCCCTGCGCAGCCAGGCGGAGAAGTTCGGCTGGGGCTTCAGGTTCACCGACGTGAACGGCGTCGCCGCACAGTTCCCGGCGAAGCTGGACGCCGCGCAGACCGGGCTGAGCGGCATCGGCCAGTACGATGTGGCCTCCAACCCGCTGCACATGGCGATGGTCGCCGCCGGCATCGCCAACGACGGCAAGGTGATGACGCCGTACGTCGTGCAGACCGTCCGGGCCGCCGACCTGACCGCCCTGAGCACCACGAAACCCAAGGAGCTGTCCCAGGCCATGAGCGCCGCCAACGCCCAGAAGCTGCAGGGCATGATGGTCAACGTCGTCAACAGCGGCACGGGGACCAACGCCCGAATCAGCGGGACCACCGTCGGGGGCAAGACCGGCACCGCGCAGACGACGGCCGACAAGCCGCCGTACGCCTGGTTCACGTGTTTCGCCGAGAAGAACAACCGCAAGATCGCCGTCGCCGTTTTCGTCGAATCCGCCAACGTCCCGCGAACGGAGGTCGGTGGCAACGTGGTTGCCGCGCCGATCGCCAAGAGCGTGATCCAGGCACTCCTGTGAGCCCGGAAGGTCAACTGACAATGGACACCCAACCCACGATCCTCGGTGGCCGTTACCAACTCGGCCCCGCGCTGGGCCGCGGCGGCATGGCAGAGGTCAACCGGGCCCGTGACCTGCGCCTGCAGCGTGACGTGGCGATCAAGCGGCTGCGCATCGACCTGGCCTCCGACCCGACGTTCCAGGCCCGGTTCCGCCGCGAGGCGCACTCCGCGGCCGGCCTCAACCACCCCAACATCGTCGCCGTCTACGACACCGACGAGGAGCGCGACCCGGTCTCCGGGCAGGTCGTGCCCTACATCGTGATGGAGCTGGTCGAGGGTCGTACGCTCCGCCAGGTGATGAACTCCGGTGAGGCGTTCACCTCCGAGCGGGCGCTGGAGATCACCCAGGGCGTGCTCGACGCGCTCGGCTACTCGCACCGGGCCGGCATCGTGCACCGCGACATCAAGCCCGGCAACGTGATGCTGACCGACGCCAACGGCATGGTGAAGGTGATGGACTTCGGCATCGCCCGGGCCGTCGCCGACACCCAGGCGACGATGACGCAGACCGCCGCGGTGATCGGCACCGCGCAGTACCTCTCCCCCGAGCAGGCCCGCGGCGAGAAGGTCGGCTTCCGGTCCGACCTCTACTCCACCGGTTGTCTGCTCTACGAGCTGCTCACCGGCCGGCCGCCGTTCACCGGCGACTCGCCGGTCTCGGTCGCCTACCAGCACGTCCGCGAGCACGCCTCGGCGCCCTCGACGGTCGTCCCGACGCTCAGCCCCGACATCGACGCGCTGGTGCTCAAGGCCCTGGAGAAGGACCCCGACCGGCGCTACCAGACCGCCCGGGAGTTCCACGACGACATCGCCCGCATCCTCGCCGGCCAGCACCCACTGGCACTGGCCGGGGCCGCCACCGCGGCGACCGCCGCCCTGACCGCCACCGCCGTCGGTGGCATCGCCCCCGTCGAGGAGGCCGTGCCGACCCGCGCGATGGGCGCCGTCGCGCCGGGCGAGGAGGCCGCGCTGGCGACCAGCCCGCAGCGGGCGATGGTCGACCCGGCCGCTGCGGAGGCCGAGGAGGCCGCCCGCAAGAAGCGCCGGCGCAACGTCTGGATCGTCGTGGCCGTGGTGCTCGTCGCCCTGCTCGGCGGCGGCGGGATCTGGGCCGCGAACGGCGGCCTGACCCAGAAGCAGACCGTCCCCGACGTCCGCGGCAAGACCCAGGTGGTCGCCGAGGAACTGGTCAAGGCCCAGGGCCTCACCGCCAAGGTCGACGTGGTGGAGGGGCCGGCCGGCGCGACCGTCGGCACCGTCACCGCCCAGGACCCGACCGGCGGGACCCGACTCGCCCAGGGGGGCCTGGTCACCCTGACCGTCAACGGCGGCCCGTCGACCACCGCGATCCCGGACGGGCTGGTCGGCCAGCAGCTGACCAAGGTCCAGGCCCAGCTGAAGTCGGCCGGCTTCACCAACGTCACCACCGTCGCCGCGGACTCCTCGCGGCCCGGCGGCGAGGTGCTCAGCCTCGATCCCGCATCGGGCACGAAGGTGGTGCCCACGACCCAGATCACCGTGACGTACGCCTCGGGCAAGGTCACCATGCCCGACTGGTCCGGGTTCAACCGCCAGGCGGTGATGACCGACGCGGCCGGGCTGGGGCTGACGAACGTGACCTTCACCGAGCAGACCTCGAACGCCACCGTCGGCACCGTCATCTCGCAGAGCCCTTCCGCGGGCAGCAAGGTGTCCCGGGACGCCTCGATCACCGTGATCCTCGCCAAGGCCCCGGTGAACACCCCCAGCCCCACCCCGACCCCCTCGTCGACCGCCAGCTCGGCGAGCAACTCCGGGGGCGGCAGTGGCAAGGGCAACAACAATGGCTGAGGCCAAGGGACCGGTCACGGTCCTGGTGATCGACAACTACGACTCGTTCGTCTACAACATCGTCCAGTACCTCGCCCGGATCGGCGCCGAGGTGACGGTGTGGCGCAACGACGACCCCCGGCTGGAGGCACCCGGCTGGGCCGACCCGTACGACGGCATCCTGCTCTCCCCCGGCCCGGGGACCCCGGCCGAGGCCGGCCGGTGCATCCCGATCATCCGCGAGCAGGCGGGTCGGCGGCCGATCTTCGGCGTCTGCCTCGGCATGCAGGCGATCGGCGAGGCGTACGGGGCGACCGTGGACCGCGCCCCCGAACTGCGGCACGGCAAGACCTCCCCGATCCGGCACGACGGCGCGGGCTGCCTGGCCGGCCTGCCCGACCCGTTCACCGCCACCCGCTACCACTCGCTGGCCGTGCTGCCCGGAACCGTGCCGGACACCCTCGAGGTCACCGCGACCACCGAGGACGGCGTGGTGATGGCGCTGCGGCACCGGGAGCTCGCGGTCGAGGGGACCCAGTTCCACCCCGAGTCGGTGCTCAGTGAGGGCGGCTACCGGATCTTCGCCAACTGGCTCGCCGTCTGCGGCGACACCGGCGCCCCCGAGCGGGCCGCCGGGCTCAGCCCGCTGGTCGAGCTGGTCTGACCGGCCGGCCCGACCGGGCGGGTGTCACTTCGGTGACGCGGTGGCGGACGGGGTGGCCATCGCCGTCGCGTACGCCAACTCGATGCCGCCGGTGTAGGCCGGCAGGTGCAGCGCCTCCTCGCGATGCTCCTGGTAGCCCAGCGCGTACGCGGCGACATAGTCCTGGTAGTTGCGGACGTACGGCGACGCCGACAGCGCGGCCTCCAGCTTCACCGGGTCGCCGATCGCCTGGATCCGGTACGGCGGGGCGTACGGGATGCCCTGCAGCACCACGGTGTTGCCGACGCACTTGATGCCGGTGGTCGAGATCACCCGCTGGCCCTGGATCGTCATCCCCTCCGCGCCGCCCTCCCACAGGGCGTTCACGAAGGCCTGGATGTCCTGCTGGTGCACCACCAGCAGGTCCGGGTCGAGCCCCGGCGGGGCCACCGACGACGGCGCGTCGTCCAGCACCACGGTCACCCCCGGACCGGTCAGCGGCACGGTCTGGGCGTCGGCGGCGGCCCGGGCCAGTTCGGCGGGATCCACCCCGGTGCCGGAGCGGGCGGTCAGCCGGTCAACGGACCCCCGGGTGGTCGAGACCTCCTGGGCCAGCACCGCGTTGCGCTGCGAGCCGGTGCGGACCAGGGAGATCAGGTCGGTGTTGCGTCCGCCGCGCAGGTCGGTGCCGCGGGCCAGCGCCGAGCTGGTGCCGATCAGGTAGCCCGCCATCAGGCAGATCGCCAGCGTGGCGAAGCCGGCCAGCGCGGTCCGCACCGTCCGGCGCGGTCGTGCCTGCTGCGCCCCCCGCCGGGACAGCAGGGTCCGGACACGGTGACCCGCGGCGCCCAGCATGTCGCGCAGCGTCGGTTCGCTCACCGTGGTCCTCCTCGTGCCGGCAGGGCGCCGGTCGGTCCGCCCGGTCGGGCCCGTCCGTGTCGTCGACTAGGCTACCGGCAGAGCAAACAGGTATCCCGTACGAGGAGTGGTCGTGGCCGAGTCCAAGCAGCGCAAGTCCGTCGCCGATCGCCGCAAGGCGGACCGGCACAAGGCAGACCGGCGCAAGGCGGACCGGAAGGCGACCGACGAGAAGGCCGTGTCCGACGAGCAGAGCGTGTCCGACGAGCAGGGCACGGAGCGTACGCCGCGGCAGAAGACCCACGCCCCCGGCACCGCCCCCTGGGTGGTGCCGACGATGGTCTCGCTGCTGCTGCTCGGCGTGGTCTGGATCGTCGTGTTCTACGTGGCCGGCTACCTGATCCCGTTCATGGCGGCGATGGGCAACTGGAACCTCGCCGTCGGCATGGGCCTGATCGCTGCGTCGTTCATCGTCGCGACCCAGTGGAAGTGACCCGCCCGGCCTGATCGGCCAGCGCCAGGGCACCCAGCCGCCCGGACCGGTCCCCCAGGCCCGGCGGCACGATGACGTCCAGCAGGCCCGCCTCGACCGCCGGGGAGGACACGTACCCGGCCAGCAGCTCGCGGGTCCGGGACCGGACCAGCCCGAACAGCCCCGGTCCCGCCATCACCCCGCCGCCGAGCACGATCCGGCGCGGTGACAGGGTGAGCAGCAGCTGGGTCATGAGTTCGGCGAGGTAGGACGCCTCCAGCTCCCAGGCCGGATGGCCGGCCGGCAGGGTCTCCGCCGGGGCGCCCCAGCGGCGGGCCATCGCCGGCCCGGAGGCCAGCCCCTCCAGGCAGTCGCCGTGGAACGGGCAGGCGCCCTCGAACGGGTCGCGGACACGGTCGTGCGGCACCCGGACATGACCCATCTCGGGGTGCACCAGGCCGTGCACCGGCGCCCCGTTGACGATCGCGCCGCCACCGACCCCGGTGCCGACGGTCAGGTAGACGAACGGGTCGAGCCCGACCCCGGCCCCCCAGCGCGCCTCGCCGAGCGCGGCGCCGTTGACGTCGGTGTCGAAGCCGACCGGGACGCCGAGCGCGGCGCGCAACGTGCCGACCACGTCCGTCCCGGCCCAGCCGGGCTTCGGGGTGGTGGTGACGTGGCCGTACGTCGCCGAGCCCGGGTCGAGGTCCACCGGCCCGAAGCACGCCACACCGACCGCGGCGAGCGTCTCCCCGCTCCGGTCGGCCTGCTCCCGGAAGAACGCCACCGACCGGCCGAGGGTCTCCGCCGGGGTGGTGGTGGGGATCCGTACCTCGGCCCGGACGTCGTCGGGCCCGCTGCCGACGCAGCAGACGAACTTCGTGCCGCCCGCCTCGATTCCGCCGTACACGTCAGCCCAGCGGCTTGAGCAGCGGGAAGAGGATGGTCTCGCGGATGCCGACGCCGGTGAACAGCATCACCAGCCGGTCGACTCCCAGCCCGAGGCCACCCATCGGCGGGGCGCCGAACTCCAGCGCCTGCAGGAAGTCCTCGTCGAGCTGCATCGCCTCGACGTCGCCGGCCGCCCGGGCCAGCGACTGTGCGGTCAGCCGCTCGCGCTGGATCACCGGGTCGATCAGCTCGGAGAAGCCGGTGCCGCGTTCCATGCCGCCGATGATCAGGTCCCAGGCCTCGATCTTGTTCGGCTCGGAGCGATGCGGGCGGGCCAGCGGCTGGGCGACCGGCGGGTAGTCGCAGACGAAGGTCGGCTGCAGCAGGTGCGGCTCGACGAGTTCGCCGAACAGCTCGACGACCATCTTCTCCGGGCCCCACAGCGCGTCGTACTCCACCTCGAACAGCTCGGCGATCGAACGCAGCCGGTCCAGCGGGGTGTCCGGGGTCACCTCGTCGCCGACCACCTCGGACAGGCCCGGGTAGACGCCGAGCCACTTCCACTCGCCGTCGAGGTCGATGACGCCCTTGTCGGTCTCGATCTGGCGGCTGCCGACGACGTCGGCGGCATCCAGGATGATCTGCTTGATCAGTGCCGCGATGGTGGTCTGGTCGCCCCACGCCTGGTAGGCCTCGAGCATGGTGAACTCGGCGGAGTGCGACGAGTCGATGCCCTCGTTGCGGAACACCCGGCCCAGCTCGTAGACCTTCTCCGCCCCGCCGACCATCACCCGCTTGAGGTAGAGCTCGAGCGCGATCCGCAGGCTCATGGTGATGTCGAAGGCGTTCAGGTGGGTGCTGAACGGCCGGGCCGTCGCGCCGCCGTGCACCAGCTGCAGGGTCGGGGTCTCGACCTCGAGGTAGCCGTCGCCGTGCAGGGTCTCGCGGATCGACCGGGTGATCGCCGAGCGGGTCCGCAGCACGTTCTGCGCCTCCGGGCGGACCACCAGGTCGGCGTAGCGCTGCCGGACCCGGGACTCCTCGGAGAGTTCGTGGTGCAGGGTCGGCATCGGCCGCAGCGCCTTGGACGCCATCTCCCAGCGGTCGGCCAGCACCGACAGCTCACCACGCCGGGACCGGATCACCCGGCCGTGCACGAAGACCCAGTCCCCCAGGTCGACGTCGGCCTTCCAGGCGGCGAGCGCCTCGTCGCCGATCTCCGCCTTCGACAGCATCACCTGCAGCCGCGGCGCGTCCTGCTCGGCGGTGAAACCGCCCTGCAGGGTGGCGAAGCACAGCTTGCCCGTGTTGCGCAGGAAGACGACCCGGCCACCGACGCCGACGAGGTCCTGGGTCTCCTCGCCGGTCTCCAGGTGGTCCCAACGCCGCTGGACCTGGTCCAGGGTGTGCGTACGTTCCAGCCAGACCGGGTAGGGGGGACGGCCCTCCTCCAGCAGCCGCGCCCGCTTCTCGAGGCGCACCTGCATCTGCTCGGACACCTCGTGGCGGGAGGCCTCCTCGTCGGGAAGCTCGGCGGTCGGATTCTGCTCAGAACTCACCGGGACATGCTACCGGCACGGGCGCCGACCAGGATCCGGAACATCACGA
>CAYOBI010000040.1:0-9993 GCA_964402325.1 uncultured Propionibacteriaceae bacterium
CGCTTCCGTCCCACCCCGAACAGCGACCGGGTGATCTCCCGGGCCGCCGACCGGGCGACCTGGCGGACCAGGGTGTTCTCGGTGAGCTCCTCGATCAGCGACTTCTCCTTGCGGGCCGGGCGACGCGACGACGCCTCACGGTCGGCGCGTTCCTGCTCCCGGGCGACGCGGTCGGCCTCGCGTCGGGCGGCCGCGTCGGCCTTGTCCCGCGCGGCCTCGGCCTTCGCCGCCTCCGCCTCGGCCTTCGCCTGCTCCTTGGCCGCCTGTTCGGCCGCGGCGGCTGCGGCGCCGGCCTGCAGTTTGGCGTTCAGCACCTCGTACGCGGACTCGCGGTCGATCGGGATGCCGTAGCGGGCCTGCAGCGGCGACCCGGTCACGGCGGCCGTCATCACGCCCGGCTCCAGCGGCTGCATCGAGGCCTGGGGCGCGCGCATCCGGGTCCAGGCCACCGGGGTGGGGGCGCCGTCGGGGTTGAGCACCGTGACGATCGCCTCGCCGATGCCGAGTTGCTGGAGGCGTTCGGCAAGGTCGTAGTCGGTCTTCGGGTAGGTCGCGACGGCCGCCTTCAAGGCCTTGGCGTCGTTCGGCGTGTGGGCGCGCAGCTGGTGCTGGACCCGCGAACCGAGCTGGGCGAGGACGTCCTCGGGCACGTCCTTGGGTGACTGGGTGACGAAGAAGACGCCGACGCCCTTGGACCGGATGAGTCGTACGGTCTGCTCGATCGCGTCCTGGAAGGCCTTCGAGGCGTCCTCGAACAGCAGGTGGGCCTCGTCGAAGAAGAACACCAGCTTGGGTTTGTCGAGGTCCCCGGCCTCGGGCAGGTGCTGGTAGAGGTCGGCCAGCAGCCACATCAGGAAGGTGGAGAACAGCGCCGGGCGCTGGGCCAGGTCGGGCAGTTCCAGCAGCGAGATCAGGCCCCGGCCGTCCGGCGCCGTCCGCAGCAGGTCCTCGGTCTCGAACTCCGGCTCGCCGAAGAACGTGTCCCCGCCCTGCGCCGACAGCGCCGAGAGCTGGCGCTGGATCACCCCGACGGTGGCCTTCGAGAGCCCGCCGAGGTCGGCCAGCTCGGCCTTGCCGTCGTCGGAGACGAGGAACTTCAGCAGTTCGTTGAGGTCCTTGAGGTCGAGCAGCAGCAGGCCCTTGGTGTCGGCGTAGTGGAAGACGAGCGTCAGCGACGACTCCTGGGTGGCGTTGAGGCCGAGAACCTTCGACAGCAGCAACGGCCCGAACGACGACACGGTGGCCCGCAGCGGCACGCCCGATCCCTGCCCGCCGAGCGCGTAGAACTCGACCGGGCAGGCCGCCGGGACGAACTCCTGGCCGATCGCGGCCGTCCGCGCCAGCAGCTTCTCGTTCGCGGTGCCCGGCGCGCCGAGACCGGACAGGTCGCCCTTGATGTCGGCGGCGAAGACCGGCACACCGGCGGCGGAGATCTGTTCTGCCATCAGCTGCAGGGTCTTCGTCTTGCCGGTGCCGGTGGCGCCGGCGACCAGGCCGTGGCGGTTCAGCATGCTCAGCGCGAGCCGGATCTTCACGTCGGGGAGCGGCGTCCCCTCGTCGACGAGGACCCCCAGTTCGACGGCGTCGGTGGCGAACGTGTAGCCCTTGCGGATGGCCTCGGTGGCATCGCTCATGGCGCCAGGCTAGCGAAGAATCGCCCCTCGGCCCGGCCGATCGTGGCGCCCGCCCACCCGACCGTCCCGGCGCAAGCCGAGGGCCCCGGCGCCTCGCGGCACCGGGGCCCTCGCCCGTGTGTGTGACCTCTGTGGTGTCTGCCTATTGCTGGCCTCCCTGCTCCGGCTTCTTGTCCTCGGGCCCCAGGTAGGGCATGCCGGCGGTGGGGTCGTTGGCCTGGTCATGGGTCTGGCGGAGGATGTTGACCCGGTTCTGGTAGTCCTCGGGGGTGATGTCCCCTGCGGCCAGGCGGTTGGCGAGCGTACGCAGCGCCTCGTCCTCGGGGGACGGCGGGGCGAACGGCCCGTGGTGGTGGGCGAACGGCTGCCCGGGACCGCCCTCGTGGCGTCCCTCGGGACCCCAGCCGAAGAGCGGCGTGCCGCGACGCTCAGCCCGCTTGTACAGGTAGATGAGGACGAGCACCAGGAGCAAGGGGCCCAGGAACATGAGGATGCCTCCGAAGATCGAGTACGAGCCGTAGCCGTGCATGTGGCCCATCATGGGGCCACCGGTACCCATGTAGCCCGGGATGTCGAGGGGCAGCAGCGAGGTGAACATGGCTCCAGTCTGCGTGGCCGCCGGCCCCCGCACATCGGTCCGCGGGCGGCACTTCACGTACGCCCCTCGACGTACGTCACCCCCTCCCGGTGACGTACGCCGCCACACACAGCTACGTCGCCGTGGCGATGGTGCGGCCGCACCTCGGTCCGTACGATCGGAGGCATGGAACCCCGCCCCGGCCTGCCCTCGACCGGCCCGGCCTCCCCCGGCGAGCGGTCCCACCACCGGCATCGCGTCGTCGGGGCGCTGTTCGTCGCGATCGCGGTCGCCTGGCTGATGCTGGTCACCGCGCTCCCCTCCGCCATGCAGATCACCATGCGCTCGCACATGCGCGGCGACTCGATGGTGCCCGGACGCTACGACGCGTACGACCCGCGCTACCCCGACCCGACCGGCCCGTGGGCGCAGGCGCTGGTCGACTCCCCCTGGCTGCCGGTGCTGGTCGTCGCCTGCCTGGTCGTCGGCGCCGGCCTGGTGCTGCGGATCTTCCGGCCCCGGCTGGCGTACCTGCTGGTGATCGGAGGCGTGGCCGGCTACCTGCTGGCCGGCGGTTCGCTGCCGTTCGCGCTGCCCGCCCCGGCGATCGCCCTGGTCTCACTGACCGCGAGCCGGCCGGGTAGCCGGGCCTGGACGGCGTGGATGCTGGCCCTGGTCCCGATGCTGTGGGCGGTCGGCTGGCGTCAGCCCTACCTCGGGCTGACCAGCGCGTGGCTCTACCCGGCGATCATCTTCGGCTGCGCGGCGATCCTGGTGCCGACCCTGGTCAGCGAGATGCGCCACACCCAGACGGTCGCCCGGCGCCAGGCCCACGAGGAGGAGATGCGCCGGGTCGCCTACCGCGAACGACTCCGGCTCGCCCAGGACCTGCACGACGTCGTCGGCCACAGCCTGTCGACGATCTCGCTGCAGGCCGGGGTGGCACTGCGGTTCCTCGACGACGACCCGGCCCAGGCGCGCGCCTCGCTGGAGGCGATCCGGACCAGCGCCAAGGACTCGCTGACCGACGTCCGCCGCACCCTCGGCATCCTCCGCGACCCGCAGGAGACCGCGCCGCTGTCCCCCGGCCCCACCCTCGACCGGCTCGACGACCTGGTCGCGCCGCTGGTGGCGAGCGGTGCCGCGATCACCCTGCAGCGCGGGCCCGGTCTGGTCAGCAGCGTCCCGCTGGTGGTGCAGCAGGTCGCCTACCGGATCGTCCAGGAAGGGCTGACGAACGCCGTACGCCACGCCCCTGGCACCCCGGTCGAGGTGCGGATCGACCGCGAGGGCGACCGGCTGCGGGTCGAGGTCCGCAACGGCGGCCCGGCCCCGGCGCACCCGATCGTCGAGGGCAACGGCCTGCACGGCATGCGCGAACGCGTCGCCACCCTCGGCGGCACCGTGGCGATCGACGACTCCGGCCCGGGCGGCGTGGCGATCACCGCGGACCTGCCGCTCGGGGTGGCCTCGGGAGCGGGTTCCGGGCCGTCGCCGACGGCGCCCTGGCCGGCGTCGCGACCCTAGGCTGAAGCCATGACCTCCCGAGAGGACACCGACCCGTCCACGGCCGACCACCGTGCCGGGCCGATCACCGTACTGATCGCCGACGACCAGCCGCTGGTCCGGATGGGCCTGCGCGCCCTGGTCGACGCCGAACGCGACATGACCGTGGTCGCCGAGGCCGGCACCGGGCTGGAGGCCGTCGCCCGGGTCCAGGGACTGCACCCCGACGTGGTGCTGATGGACATCCGGATGCCCGAGCTGGACGGCATCGCCGCGCTGCGCCGGATCGGCGCCGACCCGACCTGCGCCTCGACCCGGGTGGTGGTGCTGACCACCTTCGAACTCGACGAGTACGTCTTCGCGGCGCTGCAGGCGGGCGCGGCCGGATTCCTGGTCAAGGACTCCGAACCGGACGACATCCTGCGCGGGATCCGGCTGGCGGCCGGCGGTTCCTCGCTGCTGTCGCCGAGCGTGACGCGTACGGTCATCGCCAGCTTCACCGGTGCCCTCCCGGCCGTACACTCCGACGAACGGCTCGCCGTCCTCACCGAACGCGAGCAGGAGGTGCTGGCGTTGGTCGGCGAGGGCCTCAACAACGCCGAGATCGGCGACCGCCTGGTGGTCAGCACCGCGACGGCCCGCACCCACGTCAGCCACATCATGGCCAAACTCGGCGCCCGCGACCGGCCCCAGCTGGTGGTGATCGCCTACCGGACCGGGCTCGTGCGTTAGGGGTGCACCTCCCGGCCCGGCAGCGGCCTGACCGCGACCTGAGCGGAGCGCGCGCGGAGCCCGGCACCGCCCGGTTAGACTCGTGCCGGTCGGCGCCCGGCCGGCAGTGGGAGGAACGTCCATGCAGGGGCAGCCACGCGGCTTCGACAAGGCGATGCAGCTCATCGAACGGGGCGTCGACATCCCCAACCCGTGGAGCATCGACATCGGCGACGACGTCGACGTCGACCGCATCTCCGACGGCGTGACGATCCACGCGGGCTGCCGGATCCACGGCGCCCAGACCGTGCTGTCCACCGGGGTCCAGCTCGGCGAGGAGGGCCCGGTGACCCTGCAGGACTGCCGGCTCGGCCCGGACGTACGCCTCAAGGGCGGCTACTTCTCCCGCTCCGTCTTCCTGCAGGCCGCCTCGATGGGGCTCGGCGCGCACGTCCGGGAGGGCACCCTGCTCGAGGAGCAGGCCGGCGGCGCGCACACCGTCGGGCTGAAGCAGACGATCCTGTTCCCGTTCGTCACGCTGGGCAGCCTGATCAACTTCTGCGACGTGCTGATGGCCGGCGGCACCAGCCGCAAGCAGCACAGCGAGGTCGGCTCCTCCTACATCCACTTCAACTTCACCCCGGACGGCAACAAGACCACCGCCTCGCTGTTCGGCGACGTGCCTCGCGGGGTGATGCTGGACCAGCCGCCGATCTTCCTCGGCGGCCAGGGCGGCACCGTCGGCCCGGTCCAGGTCGGCTTCGGCACCGTCGTCGGCGCCGGCTCGATCCTGCGCGACGACGTCCGCGAGGACGGCCTGCTCGTCCTCACCCCGCCGACCGACGGGGTGAGGCGCCCCAACACCCCGCGGCGCTACAAGCGCCTCGCGCCGCTGCTGGAGAAGAACCTCGGCTACATCGCAAGCCTCCTCGCCCTCGAGGCGTGGTACCGCGGCGTCCGCCGGCCGTTCTTCGCCGCCCAGGAGCTCGGCGACCTGGTGCTGGAGGGGGCCCTGGACATGCTCCAGTGCGCCCGCGAGGAGCGTACGAAGCGCCTGGCCGCCCTGGTCGCGACGATCGCCCCGGACACCGAGGGCCGCCGCCAGCTGGTCGAGCGCCGGTCCGAGCTGCTCGAGACCTGCACCCCGGACCGGGTGCCGGCGCCGCTGCGGATCGCCCCGGAGGTGCTGACCGACCCGCTGGTGGTCGCGGCCGGGGCGGGCACCCCGTACGTCGCGGCCGTCCAGGCGCTGGACCCCGCGGCGAAGGAGGCGGGCACCGGCTGGCTGCAGGCGATCATCGACGACACCTGTGCCCGGGCCGCGCAGGTGGTCCCGGAGATGGGCCTGTTCGAGACCGAGTGAGACCGCCGGGGAGGGCGGCCGGCGCCGGCGCCGGCCTGTCCCCGACGGCACACGTCCGATGGGCCGTGGGCGGACACCCCGGCCCGCGGTGGCATGATCGCGTCGGGTGAGGACCCGGCACCAGAAGGAGAATCAGCAGATGGGCAAGTTGTTCGGTACCGACGGCATCCGTGGCGAGGCCAACCGATATCCGATGGACGCGATCACCGCCTTCCGTCTGGGCCAGGCCGTCACGCACGTGGTGCGTCGGGGCAAGCCCGCCGGACACCGGGTCCACATCGTCATCGGCAAGGACACCCGGATCTCCGGCGACATGCTGGAGAGCGCCCTGGAGGCCGGCGTCACCTCGATGGGCGGCAACGTCGAGCTGGTCGGCGTGCTGCCGACCCCGGGCATCGCGTACATGACCGAGTCGATGCGCGCCGACGCCGGGTTCGTCGTCTCCGCCTCGCACAACCCGTACCAGGACAACGGCATCAAGGTGTTCGCCGGCACCGGCTACAAGCTGTCCGACGAGGACGAGCACGAGATCGAGGACCTGATCCTCGGCGACGAGCTGGACTCGCTGGCGGCCGGCCCGCACGACCTCGGCAGCGCCCACCGGCTCGAGGACGCCGTCGGCCGCTACACCGTCTTCCTGAAGAACACCTTCCCCCGCGAGCTGTCGATGGAGGGCTTCAAGGTCGTCCTCGACACCGGCAACGGCGCCACCTTCCAGGTCGGCCCGGCCATCTTCCGCGAGCTCGGCGCACGGGTCACCGTGATCCACGACGAGCCGGACGGCTACAACATCAACGACAACTGCGGCTCCCAGCACACCGCGGACCTGCGCGCCGAGGTGCTGCGCACGGGGGCGAACGTCGGGCTGGCCTTCGACGGGGACGGCGACAGGCTGATCGCCGTCGACGAGCTCGGCAACGAGATCACCGGCGACCAGATCCTGATCGTCTGCGCCAACCAGCTGCACGCCGAGGGCCGGCTGAAGAACGACCTGCTGGTCTCGACGGTGATGAGCAACCTGGGCATGACGCTGGCCTGCGAGCGGTACGGCTACAAGCACCACGCCGCCAAGGTCGGCGACCGCTACGTCCTGGAGGACATGCGCCGGCTCGGGGCCAACCTCGGTGGCGAGGACTCCGGCCACGTGATCTTCCTGGACCACCACACCACCGGCGACGGCGAGCTGACCGCCCTCCAGGTGGTGGCGACGATGCTGAAGACCGGCCGTCCGCTGTCCGAACTGGCCGCCGCCATGGACGTCTTCCCGCAGGTGCTGGTCAACATCGATGTGGCACGCAAGCCCGCGATCGACTCCGTGCCCGAGCTGGTCGCCGCGATCGAGCGGGCCGAGACCGACCTGGCCGGCCAGGGCCGGGTGCTGGTGCGCTACTCCGGCACGCAGAACCTCTGCCGGGTCATGGTGGAAGGGCCGACCAAGGAGCTGACCTCCCGCTACGCCGAGTCGATCGCGGACGTGGTCCGCGCCACCATCGGCTGATGTCCTCCCCCGACCCGGTCCTGGCCGAACTGGCCGACCGGGCGCTGCGGACCACCTCCTTCCGCGGGCCGCTGACCGGCTCCCAGCTGCACGAGGCGCTGGGAGTGGCCGGCTTCCCGCTGTGGCAGGCCTGCATGGCTGACGGCCGGCTCTCCCACCGGGTGGTCGGGAAGCGCTACGTACGCCTCGACATCAAGCTCGACGGCTACGTACGCCTCTCCCCCTCGATCCTGCGGGAGTTCCTCACCTACACGGTGGTGGGGCCGGCCGACCGGCCCGAGGCGCTCGACGAGGCGGCGGCCACGCTGGCCGACCACATCGAACAGGTGAGCCGGCGCAAGCTCTACACCGCCCGCCGGATCATGGACGACATCACCCGGCCCTTCCTCGCCGACCCGCAGCTCGCCCCGTACTTCTGCGTGGCGATCGCCGGCGACATCGTCTACGGAATGGCGCACGACGTGCTCCGCCCGGAACGGTCCACCGGGATCCTGGTGCAGGGCTCCGACCTCGACATCGTCGTGCTGGTGGCCGACGACGCTCCCGAGGGGCTGGCCGCGGCGCTGGACGAGGCGATCTACGCCAAGAAGTACTTCTACCTGCGCAATCCGGGCTTCCGCGAGGAGCTGGACTACATCGTCAAACCGCTGTCGACGCTGCGCCGACAGACCGCGCTGGCCGACTTCCACGACATGGTGGCCTGCAAGGTGTGGTGGGAGAGCCGGCTGCTGACCGGGGACGAGGCGCTGTTCCGGGCCGGCAAGCAGGTACTGGCCGACGCCGGGGTGGTCGACCGACTGCACCGGATGGCCGTGGATGCGGCCGAGGCCCGGGTGGTCCAGCAGCAGCGTCTGCTGACCGTCCCCGCGGGTGAGCTGCGCGACGATGACCTGGGGCTCTTCTACACGGCCGAGGAGTCCGAGGAGTTCCACTGAGGGGTGCGCCGGGGCCGGATCATCACGAGACGCTGTGTCCAGGATGTGAGAGCTGTGACCATCCGGAGACCTCGACGAGACCGTGCCGTGACCCAGACCGACCCCCGGGTTGGGTTTTGTGATCCGGCTCACATGTCTCCAAGGGTCCTCCCTGCAGACCGAGCAACCCCGGCCAACCTCGGCCGGCGCCCCGATTCCGGCTCTGACAAGGGGCTCAACCTCGGGAGTCGGGGGTGATGCGCACGTCGCCCCAGTCTCCGGCCGGCACCTCAGGGAGCCCCCTGACCCCGCCGAGCCGGCCACCGAGGCCGTTATCGGTTTGTGATCTTGCCGGAGGTCGGGCTAGCGTGACGATCGCGTGGTCGCACCAGGGTCCACGCCGCGGGCGGTCCGCCGAGTTCTGCCGCCGCTCGCGTCCGTTGTCATCAACGTCCAGGCAGAAGCGGGGGAACCACTTGTGACCGGCCCACCAGGTCGGACGTGGGGTGAAGCCGACGGGGACCACCTGGTCCCCTGACGCCGGGTGCCTCCCACCCGAACCCGACAGCTCACCTCGCAGGCGTACGGAGGCCCCCATGTCGCAGTCCCTGTCCACCACGCCGCGCCGCAGCGCGGGCAACGCCACTTCCCGTACCTGGCGCGCCCATTCCGTGGCCGCCCACAGCGCCGGGTACACCGACACCTCGGCAGCCCGCCGGGCCGGCGTCGCCGCCGTCGCCGGCCTCGTCACCCTCGGTGGCGCCGGCGCCACCACCCCGATCGCCGCCCACGCCGCGGGCTCCGCCCCGGCCGGCGCCACCACGACCAACATCGCCGCGGTGACGGCCACCTCCTCCAGCTCCTCGAGCTCGGCGACCACCCGGCACACCACCGTCGCACTGAACGTCCGCACCGGCGCCGGCACCCAGTACACCCGGGTGACCACCCTGCCGAAGGGCACCTCGGTGTCCACCACGGGCACCACCTCCGGCGACTGGACCCAGATCGACTACAACGGCGCCCGGCGCTGGGTCGCCACCCGCTACCTGACCGACGGCGTCCCGCGCGCCGGCAGCTCCCCGGCGGGCGCCACGACCACCTCGACGAAGGCGACCGCCGCGGTCGACACCTCCTCGCTGTCGGCCACCCGCGCCGCGATCGTCAAGGCGGCCTACAGCGGTGTCGGCTCCGCGTACGTCTACGGCGGCACCACGTTCGGCGCCTGGGACTGCTCCGGCTTCACCCAGTGGGCGTACGCCAAGGCCGGCATCAGCCTGCCGCGCACCTCGTACGCGCAGCCGGGTGCCCTCAAGCGCACCAGCAACCCGCAGCCCGGCGACCTCGTACTGCAGAACGGCGGCGGCCACGTCGGCATCTACGTCGGCAACGGCATGATGATCTCCGCCCTCAACTCCCGCGAGGGCACCAAGCTCCACCCCGTCAGCTGGATGCCGGTCAGCGGCTACTACTCCGTCGCCTGACGCCTATCGGTCCTCCTGACCCTCGATGCCCCCGGCACCCTGCCGGGGGCATCGTCGCGTTCACGGGGCGCCCCCATCTGGGCGAGCCCCGCCTCACGCCCCCACCCCCACGCCAGGAAGGCGAAGGAAACACGTGACCCCGATCACGCCACCTTCCTGTGAATACCCCTCAGGGGTACAGGCGGACCGGCGCCATTGCGTGGGTCGGACGTTCACCCCTCACAGGAAAGTCGAACATTCAAATACACAGCTGCATCCTCTCCTACATGATGTCGTACTACGTCCCACGGTGATGTACTTTTCATCCGT
>CAYOBI010000040.1:10093-16780 GCA_964402325.1 uncultured Propionibacteriaceae bacterium
ATCCTCTCCTACATGATGTCGTACTACGTCCCACGGTGATGTACTTTTCATCCGTACCCCCCAAACCAATGGAGAGGAAGAGGGATCATGGAACGCACCGTCTACGGTGTTCTGAGCCGCGTGGCAGCCGTCGTGCTGGTTCTCGTGGGTGCTGCTGCCATCATCGGTGGCACCTGGGCCCATGGATACGTCAAGAATCAGCTGTCCTCGGAGCGGATCACGATGCCCGCCGCCGCGGCGCTGACGACCGACAACATGAAGGCGGCGCTGAGCAAGTACGAGGGCACCGCCCTCGACAGCGGCCCCAAGGCCGAGGCGTACGCCAACCACTACATCCTCGAGCACATGAATGCGGCGAGCGGCAACAAGACCTACAACGAGATCTCGGGCCAGTACACCAAGCTGAGCGATGCGGACAAGGCCACGGCCGACGGCCAGAAGCTCGGAGCCCTGCGCCAGACCCTCTTCATGGGTGACACCCTCCGCGGCATCCTGCTCACCGCGTACGCCTGGTGGCTGATCGGCACCATCGCCCTGTGGGCCGGCATCGCCTTCGTGGTCGTCGGGGTGATCCTGGCCATCGTCGGCTGGGGCCCGCTGCGCAGCAAGTCCTCCGCCACCGCCGCCTGATCACGCGGCCCGGCACGAGCAACAGGACAGCAGCACCGCACGACAGCAGCACTCGCGCACGCGACAACCGCGGATCCCTGGACGGGGTCCGCGGTTGTCGCGTTCATGGCGGCACGCCCGGCCCGAGCGCCCCGCCCGACGAGCCGCTCAGGCGGCCAGCGGTCGCACCAGCCCACCAGGTACGTCGCGCAGCACCGCCGCGACCTCCGGGAGCAGTTCCCGGAAGACGCTGGTCCGGCGCCACAGCAGGGCGATGTCGCGGTGCGGCGCGGGGTCGGCGAAGCGACGCAGGACGATCCTCGGGTTCGGGGTGACCGGCGCGGCGACGGCGAGCTCGGGCAGCAGGGTGGCACCGACGCCCGCAGCGACCATGTGGCGGAGGGTCTCCAGGCTGGTGGCCCGGAAGCCCACGTGTTCGGTCGCCCCGGTCTCGGCGCAGACCTCCAGGGCCTGGTCGCGCAGGCAGTGCCCCTCGGTCAGCAGCAGCAGGTCCTCCCCGTCCAGCGACCCGGGGTCGAGCGGACCGTCCCCCTCGGCGACCGGGTCGCCGACCGGCGCGGCGAAGACGAAGTCCTCGCGGAACAACGGCTCGATGTGCAGGGTCTCGTCGACGACGGGAAGGGCGACGGCCGCCGCGTCGAGGGCGCCGCTGCGCAATTCCTCGAGCAGGACCGCGGTCTTCTCCTCCACCAGGTGGATCTCCAGCCCGGGGAACCGGTCGTGCAGTTCGGGCACGATGTGCGGCAGCAGGTACGGCCCCAGCGTCGGGAACAGGCCGATCCGGATGGTGCCCGCGTGCGGCTTGCGGGCCTGGCGGGCCAGACCGCGGATGTCCTCCGCCTCGGCCAGGATGCGCCGGGCCCGGACCACGACCGCCTCCCCCACCGCGGTGAAGATGACGCTGCGGGAGCTGCGCTCGATCAGTTCCACGCCGAGCTCGGACTCCAGCTTGCGCAGCTGGGTCGACAGGGTCGGCTGGCTGACGAAACACGCCGCCGCCGCGCGTCCGAAGTGGCGTTGCTCGTGCAGCGCCACCAGGTACTCGAGATCCCGCAGGTTCATCGGTCCTCCCCTCCTCGGAGAGGGGCGGCACCGACCCGCAGGCCGGTGCCGCCCCCGTTCGACACCCGTACGCTCAGCCCGCGGCCACCGCCACCGGCACCGGCACCGAGGTGCGGATCATCTGCTCGAAGGCGCTCAGCGCCGCCGTCGCACCGGACCCCTCGGCGATGACGATCTGCTTGAACGGGACGGTGGTGCAGTCGCCGGCGCCGTAGATGCCAGGGATGCTCGTCTCGCCCTTCGGGGTGACCACGATCTCGCCGCGCGGCGTCAGCTCGACCGAGCCCTTCAGCCACTCGGTGTTGGGCAGCAGACCGATCTGGACGAAGACGCCGTCGACGTCCAGCGTCCGCAACTCGCCGGTCTCCCGGTCCTCGTACTGCAGGCTGGTCATCGCGCTGCCGTCACCGTTCACCTGCGTGGTTCGCGCCGAGGTGATCACCTCGGTGTTGGGCAGGCTGTCGAGCTTGCGGAGCAGCACGTCGTCGGCCTTGAGCTGGTCGAGGAACTCGACGACGGTGACGTGTTCGGTGACCCCGGCCAGGTCGATCGCTGCCTCGACGCCGGAGTTCCCGCCGCCGACCACGGCGATCGGCTTGCCCTTGAACAGCGGCCCGTCGCAGTGCGGGCAGAACGACACGCCCTTGTTGCGGTAGTCGGCCTCGCCCGGGACGCCGAGCGTACGCCACCGGGCACCGGTCGCCAGGATGATGGTGCGCGCCTGCAGCCGGCCGCCACCCTCGAACTCGACGGTGTGCAGTCCGCCGTCCTCGCCGGGGACGAGTCGGGTTGCCTGCACACCGGCGATCTGATCGATGTCGTACGCGTTCATGTGCTCGCCGTACGCGGCAGCGAGCTTCGGGCCCTCGGTGTAGACCTGCGAGATATGGTTCTCGATGGCCATCGTGTCGAGCACCTGGCCGCCGATCCGGCCGCACGCCATGCCGGTCCGGATGCCCTTGCGGGCGGCGTAGATCGCGGCGGAGGCGCCGGCGGGTCCACCGCCGACAACCAGGACGTCGTACGGTTCCCGCGCGTTGAGCTTCTCGGCCGTCCGCGCCGCGGCGTGGTGGTCGAGCCGTTCGACGAACTGCTTCATGTCCGTACGACCGGACCCCCACTCCTCCCCGTTCAGGTAGATGGTGGGGACGGCGAGGATGCGGCGCTCCTCGATCTCGTCCTGGAAGAGCGAGCCCTCGACGGCGACGTGCTTGATCCGCGGGTTGACGACGGCCATCGCGTTCAGTGCCTGGACGACGGTGGGGCAGTTCTGGCAGCTCAGCGACATGTAGGTGACGAACTCGTAGTCGCCGTCGAGGTTCGCGACCGCCGCGAGGGTCTCGGCGTCCTCCTTGACGGGGACGCCGCCGACCTGCAGCAGGGCCAGGACGAGGGAGCTGAACTCGTGGCCCATCGGGATGCCGGCGAACCGGATGGAGATGTCACTTCCCGGCCGGGTGATCGCGAACGAGGGGCGCCGCTCGTCGTCGTCGGCGCGCCGGTGGGTGACCAGGGCGGACAGTGAGGCGATGTCGTCGAGCAGTTCGGCGAGTTCACGCGACTTCGGGCGGTCGTCCAGGGAGCTGACGAGCTCGACGGGCTCCGTGATCCTCGTCAGGTACTGCTCCCGCAGCTGGGTCTTCAGGGTGGCGTCGAGCATGGGATCCTCCGGATGTGGGGTTGGCGGACGGCGCGCTCGTGGCGCGCCGGTGCGAGAGGTGGCCCTGGCGGGACGGCCGGGGCAGAAGGTGGGGAGCGGGGAGCGCAGCGTCGTACGACCGTCGCCCGGCCGCACACGAGGGGCCGGATCGCCGGGACGGCCGGCAGGACGGTGGGCACCCGGACCGACCGGGCACCCACCGTTCACCCACTGCTCGTCCTCGGATCATCTCCGAGAGGTTCCGATCGGATCGGTCGACCGGACGGCGGCAGGGCCGATCAGATCTTGCCGACGAGGTCGATGCCGGGGGTGAGGGTCTTCTCGCCCTCTTCCCACTTGGCCGGGCAGACCTCGCCCGGATGCGAGGCGACGTACTGGGCGGCCTTGATCTTGCGGATCAGCTGGTCGGCCTCACGGCCGATGCCCTCGGCGGTCGTCTCGATGTACTGAATGGTGCCCTCGGGGTCGACCAGGAAGGTCGCACGGTCGGCCTGGCCGGCGCCCGGACGCATGTTGTCGAAGTTGTTGGTGATGGTGCCGTTGGAGTCGCCCAGCATGTAGTACTGGATCTTGCCGACCTCCTCGGAGGAGTCGTGCCAGGCCTTGTGCACGAAGTGCGAGTCGGTCGACACGGAGAAGACCTCGACGCCCAGCTTCTGCAGGGTCTCGTAGTGGTCGGCCATGTCACCGAGCTCGGTCGGGCAGACGAAGGTGAAGTCGGCCGGGTAGAAGAAGAAGACGGACCACTTGCCGACGGTGTCCTTGTCGGAGACCTCGACGAACTTCCCCTGGTGGAAGGCCTGCGTGCTGAACGGCAGGATCTTGGTGTTCATGAGCGACATCTGGGTGAACCCCTTTGATCTAGGTGGCTTGCTGAATGCAATACAGACTCTATATCGGTCAACGCCAGTTTGATAGGCGTTTTCGATCGAACTTCTGGATCGAGCGATAGGCTCCGTCTATCGCGGCGCCCGGATCAGACCTCGGTGACCTCGCCGGCCACGATCCGCAGCCGACGCTGGGCCCGGGCCGCGACGGTCGAGTCGTGAGTGACGATCACCATGGTCAGCCGGTGGTCACGCCAGTACGACTCGAGCAGTTCCATGATCTCGTCGCGCATGGCTTCGTCGAGGTTGCCGGTCGGTTCGTCGGCGAGCAGCACCTTGGGCTGCTTGACCAGGGCGCGGGCGATGGCGACGCGCTGCTGCTGGCCGCCGGACAGCTCGCCCGGCAGGTGGTCGGCGCGGCTGCCCAGGCCGACCTTCTCCAGGGCCTCCTGGGCGCGTTGTCGGCGTTCGTCCGCCGGGGTGCGGCCCGGCACCAGGGCGCATTCCACGTTCTCCCGGGCCGACAGGGTCGGGATCAGGTTGAACGCCTGGAAGACGAAGCCGATCTCGTCGGCGCGGACCTTGGTCAGCGCCCCCTCCCCCAGCGAGGCGAGGTCCTGGCCGCCGAGCACCACCTCGCCGCCGGTGGGCCGGTCCAGTCCGCCGAGCATCTGCAGCAGCGTCGACTTGCCGCCGCCGGTGGGCCCCTGGACGGCGACCATCTGGCCGTCGGGGATCTCCAGGTCGACGTCCTTGAGCGCGACGACGGTGCGCTTGCCCGGGTAGGTCTTGTTCACGTGTGACAGCTGGTACATGTCGTTCTCCTCAGTCCATGCTCCGCAGGGCCACGGCGGGGCTGAGACGTGCCGCCCGTGAGCCACCCACCAGTCCGGCCAGCAGGCCGCCGACCAGGGCCGCCGCCAGACCGAGGGCCAGCACGGAGGGCTGGATCGGGCTGTGCAGCACCACCTGGACCGCGTTCGCGGCGGTCTCCATCGCGCCCCCGCCGGGGCCACCCCCGGCGGCGGCACTCGCCGCACCGGCCGCGGCGGCCGGCATGCCGCCGCCACCGCCGGATCGGCCGAAGCCCAGGCCGGTCGAGCCGGACAGGGTGATGCCGACCGCGTTGAGGATCTCCAGCACCCCAATGCCGAGGACGATGCCGACCACGCCACCGATCACGGCCCGGACGGCCGCCTCACCGGTGATCTGGCCGACCACCCGGCCGTTGGACCAGCCGATCGCCTTCAGGGTGCCGAGCTCGCGGGTGCGGCGGTTGACGCCGGACAGGGTGAACAGCAGCGCCAGCACGAAGGCGAGCACGAGGGTGGCGATGGAGACCCACTGGCCCAGGCCCTCGGTGAGCTTCGCCGCCGAGGCGAGCGAGCCGGAGACCGAGGAGGCGAGGTCGGACTGGGTCGAGACGGTCGCGGAGGGCAGCGCCGTCTTCAGGGCCGCCGCCGCGGTGTCCACCGCGCTGGAGGACTGGGCCCGGACGTAGATCTCGCTGACCTTGCCGGTCTCGCCGGACGCGGTCTGGGCGAAGCCGAGCGGCAGGTAGATGTCGGAGAGGGTGGTGGAGCTGGACGTGGCGATGCCGACGACCTTCACGGTGGAGCTGCCCATGGTGATGGTGCTGTCGAGGCCGAGGCTCTGGGTGCTCGCGTACGAGGAGCTGATCACGGCGACGGCCTGGTCGTTGTCGTCCGCGGTGAGGGCGCGGCCCTCGGAGATGGTGGCGGAGGCCAGCGGACCGAGATCGGTGGCCGCCGGATCGATGCCGGACACGGTGGTCTGCTGGAAGCCGAAGCTGCCGCCGCCGAAGCCACCGCCGGCACCCTGCTGCGCCTGGGTGCCGGAGCGCTGGGCCGGTGCAGAGGCGGTGCTGCCCGTGGTGCCGGTGGGCAGCTGACCGGAGAAGTTCATCAGCTGCAGGTTGAGCACACCGGTCGCGGCGGAGACGCCGCTCGCCGTACGCGCGGTCTCCACCGTCGCGGCGTCGAGGGTCGAGCTGCCGCGGGAGACCTCGAGGCGGCTGGACTGCAGCGTGGTGGTGCCGTTCGAGGTGGACCCCTGGTCCTGGTTGAAGTCGAACCGCTGGCCGGGCGTCGCCCCGCTCCCGGGCTCGGCGACCTGGCTCACGGTGATGTCGGTCCCCACCCCGTACAGGGACTGGAGCACCGTGGACTGGCCGTTCCGGATCCCCGCCGACAGGCCGCTCAGGACGATGAGCAGGGCGGTGGCCACCGCCATCCCGAGCGCGATGATGATGGTCTCCTTGCGCCGGCGGGACAATTCCCGCCGGATCGTCAAACCGAACATGGTCCTCCTTACGAAGCCTTCAGTTATGGCTCGACGCTAGGAAGGACGGCTTGCGCGGGGCTTGTGGGACTCTGTGCTGACCCTGTGTCGATGCAGCCCCGGATCGTACGGACGCAGGACCATACGGAGCAGGATCGTACGGATAGCCTGGGACACGTTCCCGACCGAGGATGGATCATGGCTGCT
>CAYOBI010000040.1:16880-20057 GCA_964402325.1 uncultured Propionibacteriaceae bacterium
GGATCGTACGGATAGCCTGGGACACGTTCCCGACCGAGGATGGATCATGGCTGCTCGAAGGTTCTATCTGGACAAGTCCGACCCGGAGAACTGGGCCGCCACGAACGTCTGGTCGGCCCGGATCGCCGAGTCGGCGCGCGCCGCCGGACTGCACGCCGCGGTGGTCGAGCTGGTCAGCGTCCGCATCTCCCAGATCAACGGGTGCGCCTACTGCCTGGACGTGCACGGCCGCAAGGCGCTCCAGCTGGGCATCACCCCCCAGCAGCTCGCGGTGCTGCCGAGCTGGCGGGAGGCCGACGACCTGTTCTCCGACATCGAGCGGGCCGCGCTGGCGATCGGCGAGGCGGCGACCGAGCTGCCCGACCCGGACCGGCGCAAGGCCGACCTCGCCCGGGCCCGCGAGGCGCTGACCGACGCGCAGTACTCCGCCCTGCAGTGGACGGCGATCAGGATGAACGTCTACAACCGCATCTCGATCCTCAGCGAACACCCGGTCCGCCCCCGGGAGTGACGGGCAGGCCGGTGACGTACGGACCAGCGTACGGACCGGCGTACGTACCGCACCGATTCACGGTTCGGGGCGCCGAGCGGGTAGAGTCGGGCGACGAAAGGGAGTAGTCCCCAACAGTCGCGTCGACACACTGGCTCCTGCCCGGCGCGACAGGCCATCTGACGATGGCGGACGAGACTTTCGACCGCTCACCCCTACCCATCGGACGGGGACGGTCGGAGTCATCCCTGTTCCGGGTTGCCTGCGGCCGCGCCCGGAGAGGATCCCCGTGAACGCCCTGCTCCTCAGCATCGCCGTCATCTTCGTCGCCGAACTCGGCGACAAGAGCCAGTTGATGGCGATGACCTTCGCCGCCCGCTACCGTCCCCGCGACGTGCTGATCGGCATCAGCATCGCCACCGCGATCGTGCACCTGGTGTCGGTCGGCATCGGCTTCTTCATCGGCGACGTGTTCGCCCAGTGGCAGGGCACGATCGCCGTCGTGGCGGGCATCGCGTTCCTCGCCTTCGCCGTCTGGACCCTGCGCGGCGACGAACTCACCGAGGCCGAGGCCGACAAGGCCCGCAACGCCAAGGGCTTCTCGCTGGTCGCCGTCGGCACCGCGTTCTTCCTGGCCGAGCTGGGCGACAAGACGATGCTGGCCACCATCACCCTGGCCACCCAGGAGAACTGGTTCTGGACCTGGATCGGCTCGACGGTCGGCATGGTCGCCGCCGACGCCCTGGCCATCCTGGTCGGCTTCATCCTGAAGCGGAAGCTCCCGGAGAAGGCGATCAAGTACGGCGCCGCCGCCCTGTTCGTGCTCTTCGGCCTGGCGCTGATCGGCGAGGGCACGGGGGTCTTCGGCGCCTGACCGTACGGTCGCCCGCGTGTCACCCGTGGGCCGTCGACCGGGACCGGCGGGCGGCCGGTGGCATGATGCTGCGGTGACCACGCGCGCCGACCTCCCCACCCGCAACTGGTGCGGGACCGCAACCCTGGCCCGACCGGAGCGTTCGTACGCCGTGGCGGGGGCCGACGGGATCGCCGCCCTGCTCGCCGCCCACCCCGACGCCCGGGTGCAGGTGCTCGGCTCGCGGTTCAGCCACCCGACCCTGATCGACGGCACCGACGGGATCGCACTGCACCTGCGCAGCACCGGGCCGCGGGTGCTGCGGCTGGACGGGAGCTCGGTCACCGTCACCGCCGACTGCACCCTGACCGACCTGTGGGAGCACGTCCGCGATTGGGGCCTGACCCTGCCGGTCTGCCCGCCGGTGATCACCGAGCAGACCATCGCCGGCGCCCTCGGCACCGGCACCCACGCCCAGGGCCTCGGCGAGGGGTTGCTCGCCGACGCGGTCCTTTCCGTGGCGTACGTCGGGGCCGACGGTGCCGAGCACGAGGTGGGCGCCGACGACGAGGAGTTCGGGGCGTTCCTGCTGCACCTCGGCAGCCTCGGCGTGCTCACCCGGGTGACGCTGGCGGTCCGCCCCAACGGCCCCTACCGGTGCGCCAAGTACACGACCTCCGGCGGCGAACTGCGCGACGGCTTCACCGCCTGGAACCGCCGGTCGGCCCACGTGAAGGCCTGGTGGTGGGTCGAGGAGGACCGCGCCCACGTCTGGGAGGTGCAGCCGCTCGCCGCGCCCGGCCCCGACGGCGAGCAGCAGGCGCAGGCGGCGCACTCCGACGCCCCGCACGCGGACCTCAACCCGATCCTCGCGGCGACCCAGGCCCGGCTCGGCGACGACACCGGCGAGCACGACAACGACGCCGCCCCGCAGCGTACGGTCGGGCGCTTCTACGACTACGCCGACACCACCGGCGACCTGGTGGAGATCTTCCGCAACGGCATCCCCGCGCCGCAGGTCAACATGGAGGTCGGCGTCCCGCTGGACCGGTTCGACGAGGCGACGGCCGCCCTGCACCGGGTGATCACGGCCTCGCCGTTCCGGATGCACTACCCGGTCATCCTGCGCCCGACCGGCCCGAGCCGCGCCTGGCTGTCCTCGGCGTACGGGCGCGAGGTGGTCTGGTTCGGGTTCGTCGTCTACCAGCGCCCGGACGGGTCGGTCCCGGACGGATCGGTCGACCTGCTCGGCGACATCCAGCGGGCCCTGGCGGCCCTCGGCGGCCTGCCGCACTGGGGCAAGTACTTCGACGCCGACCTGTTCGACCTCGGCACGCTGCCCCGCTTCGAGGAGTTCCGGGCCGTCCGGGACCGGCTCGACCCGAACGGACGGTTCATCGGTCCTCGGGTCGCGGAGCTGCTCCGACCCTGACCGGCACCGGGCGCGGCACCCGGATCGGGCCTGTCCCGGTCGCCGGCCGGAGCCGGCGTGCCGCCGGCCACGCGGTGACCCGGGACCCGAGGGCCCCCAGGACGGCCACCGGCCAGCCGGTCGCGGCGGGCCGGCGCAGGAACACCGGGCCGATCGCGAAGCCGATCAGCGCCGCGAGGCCGTGCCCGACCGAGGTGAAGCCGGGCGCGGTGAGCGCGGCCTGCGCCAGGTACGCCACGATCAGCGCGGCCCAGGCGATCCGCCACCGGCCCCGCAGGCCGTACGTGCCGACCGCGGCGAGGCAGAAGAAGGCGTAGCTGGCCCCGACGTCGATGGTGTCGACCACGCTGGACGGGACCCGCCCCGAGCTGACCCCGACGGTGAGCAGCACCGCGACCAGCA
>CAYOBI010000040.1:20157-21356 GCA_964402325.1 uncultured Propionibacteriaceae bacterium
CTGGACGGGACCCGCCCCGAGCTGACCCCGACGGTGAGCAGCACCGCGACCAGCAGGGTGGCCCCGATGTGGCCGACCCAGAAGACCAGCAGCCAGGCCCGGGTGCCGATCCAGTGCTCGATCGGCGCGGCGACGAGGGTGAAGAGGAACAGCCAGCCGACCATCTCGACCGGGGTGGCCCAGAAGGCGCTGCGGACCAGCACCGTCATCGGTTCGGCCCGCAGCTGGTGCAGGTTGGTGCTCATGTCGCGCAGCAGGGCCAGGGTGAGCCGGCTGCCGGCGCCGGCAAGGATCCAGGTGGTCAGGCCCAGCGCGGCCAGGGTGAGGAAGGTCGCCGGCGCGCTGCGTACGTACGCGACGATCGCCGGGCCGTGGTGCCGCCACCGGGCGTGCAGGCGGCGGGTCCCGGGCAGGTCCCGCGACGCGGCGAAGGTGACCAGGCCGATGGCGAGGGCGATGACGAGCGTGACCATGACGGGCTCCCGCGAGGCGATGGAGGTGCGTACGGGTCCATCGTGGCCACGGTGGGCATACCGGCGATGAGAGGTTCCCGTGCGGTTCCTGTGCGGCGGGGAGGATCCCGGAGCCGACCCGGAAGCCCCGGGCGCCGAGCACCCAGAAGTCCCCCATCCGCCGCCGACGGGACGCGCCGAGGTGCCCTCGCTGGCTAGCCTTGGATCAAGCGCACCGGGTCGCCCGGGGCACCATCACGGGAGCACTGACATGGGATTCAACTTCGACGAGGCCAAGAAGAAGATCAACCTGGACGAGACGCTCGACAAGGTGGCCAAGGTCGTCAAGGAGACCGTCGACCAGATCGACGACGCGATCGAGAAGGGCCGCGAGACCCTCAGCGAGAAGCTCGAGCCGCACCAGGAGGGCGAGACCCCCGGCACCGAGCCGACCGCCGCGCCGAAGGAGGGCGAGGAGCCCAGGTCCGACTACACGATCTGACGTCGGGTCCACCCCCTGACCCGACCGGATCCCACGGACCACGGGGCACCCGGGCCGCACGGCCCGCGGTTCCCGTGGTCCGTGTGCCGTGTCCGGGGTCAGTCCGCCAGGTCCAGCGGCCGGCCCTCGAAGTCGGCGAGCCGCTGCGCCTCGGCGACGATCGCCTCCCGCTGCGCCCCCGACACGGCCGGACTCAGGTCGAGGGTGACCCGGGTCGTCGCACCGGTGGCCCGGCGCTGCCACAG
>CAYOBI010000040.1:21456-25031 GCA_964402325.1 uncultured Propionibacteriaceae bacterium
CAGCCCGTCGAGCGCCCGGCGGGTCTCCGCCTGGGTCACCGCGGCCCAGCGGGTGAGTTCCCGAACACTGGCCGGCCCGTGGCCGGCGAAGAACCGTGCGGCCAGTTCGCGGACCACATCCTCCCGCGGGCGTGGGGGCGCCGGCGGCACCACGTCGTCGAACAGGACGTACGTGTGCTGGCCGCCCGCCGACGGGCCGGAGACGACCAGTCCGCGCAGCTCGGCCAGCATCAGCAGGTGGCCGACGACCTGGCCCTGTTCGGGGAAGCCGGTGGTCGGCAGCAGCGGGTGCAGTTGCCGGCGGGTCAGCGGCCCCTGGGCGGTGATCGCGGTGCGGATCACCGCGAACGCCCGCTCGATCACTGTCCCGGTGATCCGCAACTGGCGGTGCCGGGCCCCCATCGACCGCTCGATCCGCTCCGCGGACAGCGCCAGGAGCCAGCGCAGGTCCGCCGGGAGGACGTAGTGCCAGGTGGGCCGCAGGACGTGGGTGCGGACGATGCGGCCCTCGTCGACGGCCGCGGCGACACGCGACCCCAGGGTCCCCGACCGCATCCCGATCGACCAGCGGGCCATCGGCGCGTCCTGGGACTGGACCGCGAGCGCCTCGCCGACCACCCGGACCGGGTCGGTCGGGGCGGCGGTGAGGCGCTGGGTGGCCAGCCGTTGGGCCAGCAGCGCGCGACGCTCCATGCCGGGCACTCCTGGGATCGGCCGGCTCAATCCTGCTCGACCTGCTCGAGGTCCGCACGGGGGTGGCCCTTGTACAGCAGGTCCATGTAGTCGGGGTGGCGGCGGATCCAGGCGTTGATGAACGGGCAGATGGCCAGCACCTCGCGGTCGCCGGCCGCCCGCACCTCGTCCAGGGCGGCCCGGGCCAGCGTTGACCCGATGCCCTTGCCCTCGAAGGCGGGCAGCGTCTCGGAGTGGCTGAAGACGATCAGGTCGGTGGCGAGCTGGAACTCCGAGTAGGCGGCGAGCTCGCCACCGACCCGGGCCTCGTAGCGGCCCGCATCGTCGTTGCGGGTGACAGTGACCTCGGTCATGGCCCCACCCTAGCCACCGGCCCCGACATGTGGCCTTGGCGTGGGTCCGTGGGCGGGCCCGCGGGGACGCCGGAGGGCCGTCCGTACGGTACGGGTACGGACGGCCCTTGCCGATCGCTCGGGGAGAGGTGGCCTAGGAGGTCGGCTGGGTGAGGTCGTAGACGGTGGCGCCGCCGACCGTCGTCGCCGTGTAGTGGGAGGTGACCCAGGTGGAGATCTCGCTGGCCGCGGAGGATCCGCCGTTCTGCTGACCGCCCGTCCCGCCGGCGATGAAGTAGTGGATCCTGCCCTGGGCGACGTACTCCTGGAACTGCGCCAGCGTCGGGCTGGGATCCGAGCCGTTGAAGCCGCCGATCGCCATCACCGGCAACTGGGTGGCCAGCTGGTAGGAGGCCGCGTTCTGCGAGCCGATGCTGGCCGCGACCCAGGTGTAGCCGGAGGCGTTCGTGGTGAGCAGCGTGGTCATCTCGGAGGAGACCGAGGCGCCCTGCAGCAGGCCGCCCGCGCCGCCCTGGCCACCCGTCGTGCCGCCCTCGGCGGACCCGCCCGTTGTGCCGGGGGCGCCGACGGGGAGCTGACCCGTCCCGTTCCGGCTGGTCCCGCCCTGCGTGGTGCCGGTCTGGCCGAAGCCGCCGGGCGGCGTGCCCATCCCCGGTCCACCGGGACCGCCCTGGCCGGCGCCGGTGGTGCCGCCGGTCCGGTTGAAGCCGCCGGTGCGGCCCGTCCCGCCCGGCCCGCCGTTGCTGACCGGGCCGGCCGTGACGATCGAGCCGGTGTGCGGGGTGGCCGCGGTGTTCAGGGCGTACGAGGTGGGGCCGACCAGGGCCGCGGCGAGGGCGACACCGGCCACCAGCGAGGCCAGCGCCCGGCCGACGACGTGCACGGCGAGCAGGGCGACGGTCGCCACGAGGCCGAGCAGCAGCACCACCCAGCGCAGGGTCAGGTAGACGCCGGAGGCCTTGCTGAGCAGCACGATCGCCCAGACGGTGGTGACCGCCATGGTGCCGGCGAGGACGAGGCGGCCGGCGAGGGTGTGCCGCCGTCCCCAGACGACGTAGCCACCGAGGGCGACCAGGGCGCCGATGGCCGGGGCGAGCACCACGGTGTAGTAGTCGTGGTAGATGCCGGCCATGAAGGAGAAGACCGTCATCATCGTCAGCAGCCAGCCGCCGAAGGCGATGATCGCCGCGCGCAGCACGTCGGTGCGCCGTCGGCCGTGCAGGAAGACCAGCGCGGCGATGCCGAGGATCAGGGCGGCGGGGATCAGCCAGCCGACCATCCCGCCGGAGACGCCGGAGAACATCCGCAGCGGCCCGGTCTCGCCCCACATCCCGCCGGTGCCGGCCGCTCCGGCCGCAGCGCCCGCGGTGCCGCCACCGGTCACGGATCCGGTCTCGTTGCCGGTGATCCGGCCCAGGCCGTTGTAGCCGAAGGCGAGCTCGAGGATGGAGTTGTGCTGCGAGCCGCCGATGTAGGGCCGCAGCGAGGCGGGGGTGAGCTCGACGATCGCGACGTACCAGCCGAAGGACACCACCATCGCGACGAAGGCGTACAGCAGGTGGCGGAGCTTGCGGCCCCAACCGGTGGGGGCGGCGACCAGGTAGGCGGCCACCAGGGCCGGCAGCAGCAGGAACGCCTGCAGCATCTTGGTGAGGAAGCCCAGCCCGACCACCACACCGGCGGCGACCAGCCAGCGGGCCCTGGCCCGTTCGACCGCCCGCAGGGTGAGGTAGGTGGCCAGCACCAGGCAGAAGGTCAGCAGCGCGTCCGGGTTGTTGAACCGGAACATCAGCACGGCGACCGGGGTGAGGGCGAAGATGATCGCCCCGACCATCGCCGCGACGTGGCCGCGCACCGTCAGGGGCGTACGGGTGTCGCCCTCCCCGCGGGTGAACACCCGGCTCAGGGTGGCGTGGACCAGTCCGACCGAGGCGACGCCGAGCAGCGCCTCGGGGGCCAGGATGCTCCACGACGACAGACCGAAGAGCCGCACCGACAGGCCCATCAGCCACAGCGCGGCCGGCGGCTTGTCGACGGTGATGGCGTTGGCGGCGTCGAGCGAACCGAAGAACCACGCCTTCCAGTCCGCCCCGCCGGCCTGGGCCGCCGCGGAGTAGAAGGAATTGGCCCAGCCGGACTGCGCCAGGCCGTAGAAGTACAGCACGGTGGTGCCGGCCAGCAGCAGGAGCACCGAGGCGATCACGACGCCGCGGCGGATCGGTGCGGAGACGACCTCCTCCTGTCCGCCTCCGGAGCCTGATCCGCCGGTCCGCGGCAGGGCGCCGGTCGGGCCGGACCCACCGGGGCCGTCCCGGTCGGGCCCCCAGGGCTCGCCGGGGCCGCCCGGGACGCCCGCCGGTCCGGACGGGTCGCGAGAAGTGGTGTCGGAGCCGGTCCAGGGTGCCGCGACGTGCGGTGGACCGGCGAGGGTCGTCAGGGCGTTGTTCGCAGTCATGGCAACGACGGTCGCCCCACGGTGTGTGTCGTCGCGCAGCCGATCCTGTGCCGGCTCTGTGGCGTACGGCAACC
>CAYOBI010000041.1:0-5446 GCA_964402325.1 uncultured Propionibacteriaceae bacterium
CTCCCAGTCGGTCGGCACCCACCAGTCGGCCGGGTCGACGAGGCGGACCAGCACGTACCGGTCGGTCCAGGCCGAGTAGGCGCGCAGCGACGTGCGGCCGGTGGTGACGAAGACCCGCTCGCCGAGCTGCCCGGCCACGGTGACGGCCTCGTCGGTGCTGTCCACCCAGTGCCAGTCGTCACGGTCGGGGCGGACCTCCCAGCCGGGCCGCTGCAGCCGCAGCAGCGGGATGCCGGTCGCGCCGTGCGCGGCCGCGGCGTTGGCGCTGATCCGGGCGGCGAACGGGTGGGTCGCGTCGACCACCGCGGTGATCGCGTGCTCGCGTTCGTACGCCACCAGCCCGTCGACCCCGCCGAAGCCGCCGATCCGGATCTCGCCGGCCGGCAGTGCGGGCGTCGACACCCGGCCGGCGAGGGAGGAGATCACCTCGACCCCCTGCTCGACCAGCAGGCCGGCGAGGGCGCGGGCCTCGCGGGTGCCGCCGAGGACCAGGACGGTCATCGCACCAGGCCGCGCGCGGCGAGGTCGCCGGTCCCGGGCAGGTCACCTCCGGCGACGGCACCGATGACGGTGACAGCGGGCGAACCGATGCCGGCCTCCTCGACGGCGTCGGGCAGGTGACCCAGGGTGGAGCGTACGACCCGCTGGCTGGCCAGGCCGGCGTCGGCGACCGTCGCGGCGGGGGTGGTCGGGGCCATCCCGTCCTCGAGCAGCCGGGCGCAGATCCGCCGCAGGGTGTGCACCCCCATCAGAACGACCAGCGTCGTGCCGGCGCGCGCCAGAGCGGCCCAGTCGACGGTGGAGCGGGGGTCGCCGGGCGCGACGTGGCCGGAGACGACGGTGAAGCCCTGGGTGAGCCCGCGGTGGGTGACCGGGATCCCGGCCAGTTCGGGGGCGGCGATCGAGGAGGTCACGCCGGGCACGACGGTGACCGGGATGCCGGCCCGGGCCAGCGCGACAACCTCCTCCCCGCCCCGACCGAACACGTACGGGTCGCCGCCCTTGAACCGGACGACGTGCCGGCCGCGCCGGGCCTGGTCGATCAGGACCTGGTTGATGGTCTCCTGGGAGGTCTGCTCGCCGCGCGGGATCTTCGCCACGTCGATCACCTCGGCACGGGCGGGGATCTCGGCCAGGCACTCCTGCGGGGCGAGCCGGTCGGTGACGACGACGTCGGCCTCGCGCAGGGCGTGCAACCCGGCGACGGTGATCAGCCCCGGATCGCCGGGGCCGCCGCCGACCAGGGTGACCCGGCCCTGGCCGGGCACCGGGGCGGGGTCGGTCGCGGGGGCCACCGGGTGGGGGGCGATGACGAGGTCGTACGACCCCTCGGGGTCGGGGTCGTGGGCGACCAGGCCGCGCTGGACCAGGTCCTTCAGCGCGGTGGGCAGGACCTCGGCGGAGACGGTGACGTGGGCGCCGTCGCGGACCAGGGCGGCGATGTGGGCCGGCATGGTGGCGTCCAGGCCGGTGACCAGCACCTGCCGGCCGGCGACGTCGATCTCAAACACGGGCGGCCTCCACGAGGGCATCGGTGACGTCGGGTTCACGGACGGCGACCCGGACCCAGCTGGGGCCCAGTCCGGGGAAGGTGTCACCGCGCCGCAGCGCGAAACCATTGTCCCGCAGCCGGGCCCGGGTGGACGGATCGTGGGTGTCGGCCAGCACGAACGGGCCGGCGGCCGGGGTGACGACGTCCCAGCCGAGCCGGGTCAGCGCCTCGACCAGGTGGTCGCGGTTGCTGGCCGTCCGGATCACGGCCAGCTGGGACTCGACCGTCGCCCGGTCGCCGGTGCAGGCGATCATCGCGGCCAGCGCCGGGGTCGACACCGACCACGGCGGCTGCTGGGCCGCCAGCCGGGCGATCAGCCGCGGGTCGCCGACGACGTAGCCGGCCCGCAGTCCCGCCAGCCCCCAGGTCTTGGTGAGCGAGCGGACCACCAGCAGGTCGTCCATCCCGGCGTCGATCTGGGTCTCGTGCTCCCCGGGGACGGCGTCCATGAACGCCTCGTCGATCACCACGACGCGTCCGGGCCGGGCCAGCCCGCGCAGCGCCTCGCCGTCGTGCAGGACGCTGGTCGGGTTGGTGGGGTTGCCGATCAGCAGCAGGTCGGTCTCCGGCAGGGCGTCGACGTCCAGGGTGAACGGCGGGGCCAGCACGTGGCGCCGGGGCGTACGACCCGCGGCGAGCAGTGCCGCCTCCGGTTCGGTGAACTGTGGATGCACCACCACCGGCCGGTCGCCGGGGACGGCCCGGGCGATCAGGGTGAACGCCTCCGCCCCGCCCGCGGTGGGCAGCACCATGTCCGGGGTGACCCCGTGGTGGGCGGCGATCGCCGCCCGGGCCTCCGTCGGGTCCGGGTAGGCGCCGAGGCCGGGCAGGGTCGCGGTGATCGCCTCGAGCATCCAGTCCGGCGGGCCGGGGAGACGTACGTTGACGGCGAGGTCGACCAGGCCCTCGGCGAGCTCGGTGTCGCCGTGGTGCTTGAGGTCGGGTCGCGTGGCGGCGTACGCGTGCACGGCGTCGCCGAACTCCTGGGCCAGCTCCGGGGTACCGGCCCAGTGCACGTGCAAGTAGGAGGCGTGCACGTTCGGCGGCATCGCCGGGTCGGACGGGGTGGTGGTGGTGCGGTGGAACTCGTGACCGCGGGTGCCGTCGACGTCGCGGTAGCCGAGGACCAGCTTCGGGCCCATCTCGGCGGTGGCGTCGACCGCGCCGACCATCGGGTGCCCGTCGACCTCGCGGCACAGGTAGAGCAGGCCGGCGCACTCGGCGACGGTCGGGGTGCCGGCGGCGATCGCGGCGCGGATCGAGTCGATCATCGTGGTGTTGCCGGACAGTCCCTCGGCGTGCACCTCGGGGAAGCCGCCGCCGAGGTAGAGGCCGGCGGTGTCGGGCGGCAGCGCGGCGTCCTCGAGCGGGTCGAACTCGACCGGCTCGCACCCGGCCGCCTCGAGCAACTCGGTGGTCTCGGCGTAGCGGAAGGTGAACGCGCGCCCGCCGGCGATCGCCACCCGCGGCCGGGTCGTGGTCTGCGTCGGGTGCACCTCGGCCATCGGGTCCCAGGGGCGGACGGACAGCCGCGGCGCGGTCATCGCGATCTTCACCACCCGGGCCAGGTCGACGTTCTCGGCGATCCGCCCGGCCAGGGCGTCCAGGGCCGCCAGCGCCTCGTCCCGCTCGGCGGCGGGCACCAGGCCGAGGTGGCGCGAGGGCACGTGGATCGCCTCGTCCCGCGGCAGCACGCCGAGGACCGGGATGCCGAGCCGGCGCAGGGCCCGCTTCACCTCGTCGGCGTGCCGGGGGGAACCGGCCTTGTTGAGGATGATGCCCTCGACCTTCACCCCCTCCTCGAACGCCGCGACGCCGCCGACGGTGGCCGCGACGGTCCGGGAGGCGTGCGAGATATCGACGGTGAGGATCACCGGGGACTCGGTCAGCTCGACGACGTGCGCGGTCGAGGCGAAGCCCTCGGTCTCCGCCTTGCCGTCGAACAGCCCCATCACGCCCTCGATGATCGCCAGCCGGGCCGGCGTCGGGTGCTGGGAGCCGTGCAGCAGCAGTGGGGCGATCCGCTCCTCGCCCTGCAGCCAGGGGTCGAGGTTGCGGCCGGGGCGCCCGGTGGCCAGCGCGTGGTAGCCGGGGTCGATGTAGTCCGGGCCGACCTTGAAGCCGGCCACGTCGATCCCGTACGGCTCGCGCGACAGGGCGGCCATCAGGCCGGTCGCGACCGTGGTCTTGCCCTGCCCGGAGGCGGGGGCGCCGATCACGACGCGGGCCAGCGGGACGGCGGGGATCTCGCCGCTCACCATGCGCTGCTCGCTCACCACTCGATACCCTTCTGGCCCTTGCGGCCCTGGTCGAACGGGTGCTTGACCTTGGTCATCTCGGTGACCAGGTCGGCCACCTCGAGCACCTCGGGGGCGCAGGCCCGGCCCGTGATCACCACGTGCTGGGTGCCGGGGCGCCCCCGCAGGGTCTCGGCGACGTCGACCGGGTCGATCCAGCCCCACGTCATCGGATAGGTGAACTCGTCGAGCACGTAGAGCGTGTGGCGCTCGGCGGCCAGCCGGCGCTTGATCTCGGCCCAACCCTCGCGGGCGGCGAGGGCGTGGTCCTCGGCGGAGCCGTCCTTGCGCGACCACGACCAGCCCGAGCCCATCTTGTGCCACTCGAGCGGGCCGCCCTGCCCGGTGTCGGCGTGCACGGCGGCGAGGGTCTCGAGGGCGGTCTGCTCGCCGATCCGCCACTTGGCGGACTTGACGAACTGGAAGACGCCGATGTCCCAGCCCTGGTTCCAGCCGCGCAGGGCCAGGCCGAAGGCCGCGGTCGACTTGCCCTTGCCGGCGCCGGTGTGCACGATCACCAGCGGCTGGTTGCGGCGCTGCCGGGTCGTCAGCCCGTCGTCGGGCACGTTCAGTGGCTTGCCCTGCATGTCAGGCGGCCTTTCGTCGTCGGTCGGAGGGGCTGAGACGGTCCTTCACGGTGTCCACGATGGTACGACCGGCCGCTGACACTGCGTCCCGGCCGACCTCGCCGAGGTCGACGAGGTCCGCGCCCATTCTGGCGGCCAGTGCGCCGGCCAGGCCCATCCGGAACCGGCCGGTCTCGCAGTCGATCACCACGGCGTCGTACGTGGCGAGGTGGGCGGCCACCCGGCGGGCGCGGGGGAGCGCGTCGGGCCCGGCGGTGGCCCGTCCGTCGGTGACGACGACCAGCAGCGGCCGGCGGCGCGGGTCACGGATCCGTTCCCGGCGCAGCACGTCGGCGGCCATCGCCAGGCCCTCGGCCAGGGGCGTACGCCCCCCGGCGGGCAGCTCGTCGAGCCGCCGGGCGGCCGCGTCGACCGAGGAGGTCGGCGGCAGTGCGAGCGTGGCCCCGGTGCCGCGGAAGGTGACCAGGCCGACCTTGTCACGGCGCTGGTAGGCGTCCAGCAGCAGGCTGAGCACGGCCGTCTTGACCGCCTCCATCCGCCGCCGGGCGGCCATGGAGCCGGACGCGTCGACGACCAGCAGGACGAGGTTGGACTCCCGGCCCTCGGTGACGGTCCGGCGCAGGTCGCCGGCGATCAGCCGCAGCCTGCCGTCGGAGCGGCCGCGCAGGGCCTGGTGCGGCGCGGCCGCGCGGATCGTCGCCGGCAGGTGCAGGGTCCGGCCCTCGCGGCCGGCCCCGACCGTACGCCCCTGGTCGGTGATCGCCCGGGACCGCCGGCCGGCGTCCCCGGAGCCGACCCCGCGCGCCTCCAGCCGGCGGGTGTGGTACGGCTGTCCCGGGGCGGCCAGGACCAGGCGTGGCGCGGCCCCGTTGTCCGGGCCGTCCGGCGTCTCGGCAGGGTCGCCGGCGCTGTCCCGTGGCGGGGCTGGTGTGGCGTGCGGATCCTCGTCACCGGGCGGGGTGCCGGGACCCTCCGGGTGGCCCTGGTCGTCGCGGGTGCCGTCGCCGGTG
>CAYOBI010000041.1:5546-25027 GCA_964402325.1 uncultured Propionibacteriaceae bacterium
CGGGGTGCCGGGACCCTCCGGGTGGCCCTGGTCGTCGCGGGTGCCGTCGCCGGTGGGGTCGTCCGGGGAGGCCGGCGGCTGCGGGTCGGGGTCGTCCGGGTCGTCGTCGAGGTCGTCGAGGAGACGGTCGAGGAGCTCCTCGTCCAGGCCCGGTGCGTCGAACGGGTTGCGGCGTCGGCGGTGCGGCAGGGCGAGCCGGGCGGCGGCGCGCAGGTCGTCCTTGGTGACCCGGTCGCGGCCGTTCCAGGCGGCGTGTGCGGCCGCGGCGCGGGCGGTGACGATGTCGGCGCGCATCCCGTCGACCTCGAAGGCGGCGCAGATCTCGGCGATCTTCAGCAGCGCCCGGTCGCCCAGGACGACGCCGTCCAGCAGCCCGCGGGCGGCGGCGAGCCGGGCACGGGTGGCCTGCTGCTCGGTGTCGTACGCGGCGGCGAAGCCGTCGGGGTCCAGGTCGTACGCCAGGCGTCGGCGGACCACTTCGGCGCGGGACGCGGGATCGCGAGGGGCGGCGACCTCGACGGTCAGCCCGAAGCGGTCGAGGAGCTGGGGGCGGAGCTCGCCCTCCTCCGGGTTCATCGTGCCGACCAGGACGATCCGGGCGGCGTGGGAGATGGAGACGCCGTCGCGTTCGACGGTGTTGCGGCCCATCGCCGCCGCGTCCAGGAGCAGATCGACGAGGTGGTCGTGCAGCAGGTTGACCTCGTCGACGTACAGCAGGCCGCGGTTGGCGTCGGCGAGCAGACCCGGCTCGTAGCGGACCCGACCGGCGCCGAGGGCCTGCTCGAGGTCGAGGGAACCGATCACCCGGTCCTCGGTGGCGCCGACCGGCAGCTCGACCAGGCGGGCCGGGCGGGTCGTGGTCGACGGCGCGGCGTCGTGCGGGCCGTCGGGGCAGCGGGTGTCCGGGGCGGTGGGGTCGCAGCCGAACCGGCAGCCGCTGACCACCTGCTGGGCGGGCAGCAGCTCCGCGAGGGCGCGGACGGTCGTCGACTTGGCCGTGCCCTTCTCGCCGCGGACCAGGACGCCACCGATGGCCGGGGAGATGGTGGTGAGTACCAGTGCCAGGCGCATGTCGTCGGAACCGACGACGGCCGAGAACGGGTAGGTGCGCAAAGGGGCCTCCGTGCGGGTGCCTCGCCCGCGGTCGTGGGGCGGGCGTACGGGGGACGTACGACCGGCGCCCGGCGATGCCCTGACTCGGCCGACGTGGACCTCACAGTGGCGGGACCGTTCCGGATTCTCACCGGATTCCTCGCCGGGTGCGGGGCTGATCCTACCGGTGGCGCGGCCGGCTGCCGAGAGTCTCGCCACCGGGGTGGGACGGGTGCCCGAGCGGCTCCCGGGCCGAGGGTGTCCGCCCTTGCGAGAGGCGTATTCGAAGAGGTGTTCGAGGCGATGTCGGTGGTCGGTCGTAGCGTCAGGGGTGTTCGGGTGACCGGAGCAAGGGGGAGCGATGACGGCGACGATGGTGGCGGACGTGCCGGAGTGGGTGCTGGCCGAGTGGCCGGACGGTGATCCGCCCTGGCCCGACGACCCGTCCGGGCCGCCGGGGCCACGGGCGGCGACGGACGTCGACCTGGCGGACGTCCGGCAGTGGGCGCGGTGGCTGGCGGATCCCGAGGTCCTCGATCCCGGCGATCGGGGCGCCGAGCAGGAATCGGCGCGCTGCATCGACCTGATCACCGCACTCGAGCGGCTCAAGGCGGCCGCGTCGGCGGCGCAGGCCCGGGTGTCGGAGCGCTTCGACCGGCTGCGGCGTTCGCTCCAGGAAGCGGCCGGGGTGCCCGCCCGCCGGCTCGGCGAGGGGGTGGCGGCCCAGGTGGCGCTGGCCCGGCACGAGTCGCCGGTCAAGGGCGGCCGGTTCCTCGGGGCGGCGCAGGCCTGGGTCCGCGAGATGCCGAACACCCTGGAGGCCCTGGCCGACGGTCGGCTGAGCGAGTGGCGGGCGACGCTGGCGGTGCGCGAGACGGCCTGCCTGGCGGTGGAGGACCGCCGCGCGGTGGATGCCGAGTTCGGCACCCTGCTCGGCTCCGGGCGCTCGATGGGGGACCGGGCGGTGACCGCCGAACTGCGCCGGATGGTCTACGCGCGGGACGCCGAGGCGTACGTCCGGCGGATCAGGGCGGCGGTCAAGGGACGTCGGGTGACCTGCCGGCCGGCACCGGACGGCATGACGTACGTGATGGCGCTGCTGCCGCTGGAGCGAGGCGTCGCGGTGTACGCGGCACTGGGTCAGGCGGCCGACTCGGCCCGGGCCGCGGGTGACGAACGCGGCCGTGGCCAGCTGATGGCCGACACCCTGGTGGAACGGGTCACCGGTCGCCCCGCGTCCCGGCCCTGTGACGTCCACCTCGACCTGCTGATCACCGATCGCTCGCTCTTCGCCGAGGACGACGGCGCCGCCGACGTCCTCGGGGTCGGGCCTGCTCCGGCGGGTTGGGTGCGGCAGATGCTCGGCGACATCGAGGACCCGGAGACCCGGGTGCAGGTGCGTCGGCTGTTCCGGGGACCTGACGGACTGATGGCGACGAAGACCGCCGGCCGGTTCTTCACCCGGGGCATGCAGCACCTGATCCGGGTCCGCGACCAGCACTGCCGGACGCCGTGGTGCGACGCCCCGATCCGGCACGCCGACCATGTCGTGGGTCACGCCGAGGGCGGCCCGACCGACCTGGACAACGGGCAGGGCCTCTGTGAGGCCTGCAACCACGCCAAGCAGGCCGCCGGGTGGACGGCCGGGGTGGAGCCCGGGCCCGACCACGTCGTCCGCCTGGTGACGCCCACCGGCCACACGTACGCCTCGCGACCGCCGCGAGGGCCGGGGGAGGAGGCCCGCTGAGCCCGCCCGGTCGGCCGGCGGGGCGCCGTTAGGGTTGACCCGTGATCGAGGTCGTGGGAGTGCGGGCGGACGGGCCGGACGAGGAGGCCCGCCGGATGCTGGCCGAGGCGGAGGTGGTCCTGGGTGGCGAACGACACCTCGCGATGGCGCGCGCCCTCGGGGTCGCGGCGCAGCTGGTCGCGTGGCCGTCGCCGATGCGCCCGGCGCTGCCCGCGTTGATGGAGTCCGTCGCCGGCCGCCGGGTGGTCGTGCTCGCCTCGGGGGACCCGATGGTCTCCGGCATCGGCTCGACGCTGGTCCGGCTGCTCGGCGCCGACGCTGTGCGGATCCGGCCGGCTGCCTCGTCGCTCGCCCTGGCCCGCGCCGAGATGCGCTGGCCGGAGGAGACCTGCGACTTCGTCAGCCTGGTGGGTCGCGACGTCAACCGGCTGCGGCGCCACCTTGCCCCCGGCAACCGGGTGGTCGCGCTGTCCGGCGGCTCGGGGACGCCGGCCGCCATCGCTGCACTGCTGCGCGCGGAAGGGTTCGGGCCGACCCGCATGACGGTGCTGTCCGACCTCGGGGCGCCGGAGCAGGCGCGGTTCGACGGGCTCGCCGCCGACTGGCCCTACGGCTCGGTCCCGGCGCTCAACGTGCTCTGTCTCGACCTCGCCGTCGCGCCCGGGGAGAGCCCGGTCGGCCTGTCGCTGGCTCCCGGGCTGCCCGACGAGGACTTCGAGAACGACGGCCAGCTGACCAAGCGCGACGTACGGGCCTCGGCGCTCGCCCACCTGCGCCCCTGCCCCGGGGAGCTGCTGTGGGACGTCGGCGCCGGTGCCGGGTCGGTCGGCATCGAATGGTCCCGCCTCGACCGCCGCAACCGCGCGATCGCCGTCGAGCGCGACCCGGAGCGCGCCGCCCGGATCCGCCGCAACGCCGACCGGCTCGGCGTCCCCGAACTGCGCGTGGTGCAGGACGACGCGGGGACCGGACTGGCGGACCTGCCGACCCCCGACGCCGTCTTCATCGGCGGCGGTGCCACCACCCCGGTGATCGAGACGTGCTGGCACGCACTGCGCCCCGAGGGTCGCCTGGTGGTGCACACCGTCACCCTGGAGACCGAACAGGCCATCATCGACGCCTGGCAGCGCCACGGCGGCGACCTGACCCGGCTGTCGGTCGAGACCAGCCAGCCGATCGGGCGGTTCACCGGCTGGAAGCCCGCCCGTCCCGTGGTGCAATGGTCCGCCGCCAAGAACCAGGAGATCGTGTGACCGTCCACTTCATCGGAGCCGGCCCCGGCGCCGCCGACCTGCTCACCTTCCGCGGGGCCGCCCTGATCGGGGCCAGCCCGGTCTGCCTCTACGCCGGGACGTACGTCACCGAGGAGATGCTGGCGCACTGCCCCGACGGCGCCGAACTCGTCGACACCGCGGTGGTGAACCTCGACGAGCAGATCGCGATCATGAAGCGCGCCACCGCCGAGGGCCGCGACGTCGCCCGGCTCTGCTCCGGCGACCCGTCGATCTACTCCGCCGTCGCCGAGCAGACCCGACGGCTCGACGCCGAGGGCGTCGACTGGGACGTCACACCCGGCGTCCCCGCTTATGCGGCCGCCGCCGCGCTGGTCGGCAAGGAGCTCTCCGTCCCGGAGGTCGCCCAGACCGTGATCCTGACCCGGGCCCAGCGCGCCTCGACGAGGATCCCGCCGGAGGAGTCCCTCGCCGAGCTGGCGAAGACCCACGCGACCCTGGTCCTGCACCTGGCGATCCGCTTCGTCCGGGAGCTGCAGGAGACGCTCATCCCGGAGTACGGCGCCGACTGCCCGGTGGTCGTCGTCTCCCGCGCCGAACAGCCCGACCAGCTGATCATCCGCGGCACCCTCGCCGACGTCGCCGACGCCGTCGAGCGGCACGGGCTGCGGCAGGCCGCCGTCATCATCGTCGGTTGGGCCCTCGACGCCGAGGACTTCCCCGAGTCGCACCTCTACCGCACCCGGCACCTGCACCGCCCCTGACCCCGGGGGTACGTCCCGCGGTCGGACCATGCCCGTGTAGTGTGCGGATCGCTGGTTCGGGAGGCGGAGGGATCCGTCGCCCGTCGCAAGAGGGAACCCGGTGGGAATCCGGGACTGTCCCGCAGCGGTATGAGGGAACGACACCACCACCGTGCACGCCGCACGGAAGCACTGGGCGACTGGGCCTGGGAAGCGGTGGTCGAGGAACCCGGCAGGAGCACCTGCCGGCATGCCCCCGAGTCCGAAGACCTGCCAGCACGTCGGCGCTCCGTGGCGTCGTCGTGACATTGCCTCGGGATCGGGCTGCCTGTCGCCGCACGCGGCACGTACCTCGAGGTGCCAGATCCCGAGCCCGAGGAGCCATCATGGATGACCTGTCCGTCCGCCGTTCGCCCCTGCACACTGTCACGTACGCCCACCGTCGGGGTGTCGACATCGCCGCCGTCCTGCCCAGCCTCCGGGACTGGGACGACTCCGGCCAGCTGTCCGACCTCCACGATCGCCTCCATCTCGTCACGGCCGCCTGCGACGGCCTGCTGGTGGGATACGTGGCGGTCGATGCCCGCGACGGGCTGATCCGGATCGTCGCCGAGCACGTCGTCCCCGGGGCCGATCCGACGTCGGAGGTCGCCCGGGCGCTGACCCGGCTCGCCGTCGACGTCGCCTCCAGCCCGTGGGGTGACGTGGAGGTCGGCCGGGCGAGCCTGACGGTGCCGCACCTGCTGCGGGACGGCTGGCATCCGATCGCCGATGGCACTCGACGCCCGGGACCCACCATCACCATGAGTGGAGCAGGAGCCGCATGACCACACCACAGCGAACACCCGACATCGACACCGAGGATCCGCCGGGCTTCGTCCTGGCCGGTGACTTCGCGACGCCGACCGAGGCCGAGTGGCGTTCCGCCGCGGCCAAGGTGCTCAACCGCAAGCGGCCCCCGGAGCGGCAGCTGACCCCCGACGACGCCGTCGGTCGTCTGCGCCGCCGGTCCGTCGACGGTCTCGTGATCGACCCGCTCTACACCCGCGACGGTGCAGGTGACCTCGGCTATCCCGGGGTGATGCCGTTCGTCCGCGGCACCACGGTGCGCCGTGGGCAGATGGACGCCTGGGACGTCCGGGCCCTGCATGAGGACCCCGACGTCGCCTTCACCCGCAAGGCGGTCCTCGAGGACCTCGAGCGAGGCGTCACCAGCCTGTGGCTGCGGCTCGACCCCGACGCCATCGCGCCGACCGACCTGGCCGGGGTGCTCGCCGACGTGCTGCTCGACCTGGCCAAGGTCGAGGTCTCCAGCCGGACTGACCCGGTCGCCGCGGCCGAGGCCCTGCTCGCGCTGGTCGAGGGCAGCGGCAAGGACAAGGCATCGCTGTCGCTGAACCTGGGTCTGGACCCGATCGGTCTCGCCGCCGACCGCGGCACCACCCCCGACCTGACCGGGATGGCCCCCTGGGTGACCCGGCTCGAGGGTTACACCCAGTCCCGCCCGTTCGTGGTCGACGCAACCCTGTGGCACAACGCCGGTGCCGGTGACGTGCACGAGGTCGCCTGGGCGCTCGCGACCGGCCTGGAGTACGTCCGGGCCCTCGTCGGGCAGGGCATCGGTCTCGACGACGCCTTCGATGCGATGGTCTTCCGGGTCACCGCCGGCTGCGACGAGTTCGCCACCATCGCGCGGCTCCGCGCCCTGCGCCGCTGCTGGGCCCGGATCGGCGAGGTGCTCGGCGTCACCGAGGAACGTCGAGGCGCGCGCCAGCACGCCGTGACCTCCTGGCGCGAGCTCACCCGCGACGACCCGTACGTGAACATGCTGCGCGGCACCATCAGCACCTTCGCGGCGGCCGTGGGCGGCGCCGAGGCGATCACCACCCTGCCGTTCGACACCGTCCGGGGCCTGCCCGGGGAGGACAGCCGGCGGGTGGCGCGCAACACCCAGATCGTGCTCGCCGAGGAGTCGAACATCGGCCGGGTCAACGACCCCGCCGGCGGCACCTGGTACCTCGAGTCGCTGACCGACGAGATCTCGGACGCCGCCTGGGCGGCGTTCCAGGAGGTCGAGGCCGCCGGCGGCATGGTCGCTGCCCTGGCCGACGGCCTGCCCGGACGTGTCCTGGCCGACCTGAACGAGAAGCGCCGCCTGCAGCTCGCGACGCGCCAGCGGCCGATCACCGGCGTCTCGGAGTTCCCGAACACCGCCGAGCCCGAACTCGAGGTGCGCCCGCGCCCCGAGGCCCCGGCAGTGGTCGGGTTACCACGGCATCGCGACGCCGAAGTGTTCGAGGCGCTGCGGGACCGTACGGCCACCGCCGGTGACCCGGCCCCCGGGGTGTTCCTGGCCTGTCTGGGCAGCCGCCGTGACTTCGGTGGCCGGGAGGGCTTCGCCTCGAACCTCTTCCACATCGCCGGCCTGGCCACGCCCTCCTGCGAGGGCGGCACGCTCGACGAGATCGTCGCGGCCTGGCGCGCCGCCGCCACCCCGGTGGCGGTGCTCTGCTCCTCCGCCACGGTCTACGCGCAGCAGGGCCTCGAGGTCGCCGCCGCGCTCAAGGAGGCCGGTGCCCGTACCGTCCTGCTCGCCGGTTCCGTCAAGGAGCTCGGCGACAGCGAACGGGCGGCGACCCTCATCGACGGGACGATCGCCCTCGGCGTCGACGTCGTCGAGATCCTCACCACCACGCTCGACACGACAGGAGTCGCCCGATGACCGCGTTGCCGCGATTCGACTCGATCCCGCTCGGCGGCCGAGACGTCCCCGGGGATGCCCGGGCCCGCTTCGAGGCCCTGCTCGCCGCCGGTCCCACCGAGGAGTGGGAGACACCGGAGCAGATCCCGGTGCAGCACGTCTACGGCTCCGACGCGTACGAAGGACTGGACTTCCTGGACACCCGTCCGGGCATCCCGCCCTACCTGCGCGGCCCGTACGCCACCATGTACACCAACCAGCCGTGGACGATCCGTCAGTACGCGGGCTTCTCCACCGCGGAGGAGTCCAACGCCTTCTACCGGCGCAACCTCGCCGCCGGCCAGAAGGGCCTGTCGATCGCCTTCGACCTGGCCACCCACCGCGGCTACGACTCCGACCACCCGCGCGTCGCCGGCGACGTCGGCATGGCCGGGGTGGCGGTCGACTCCATCCTCGACATGCGCCAGCTCTTCGACGGCATCCCGTTGGACCGGATGAGCGTGTCGATGACCATGAACGGCGCCGTACTGCCGATCCTGTCGCTCTACGTCGTGGCGGCCGAGGAGCAGGGGGTGAAGCCGGAGCAGCTCGCGGGGACGATCCAGAACGACATCCTCAAGGAGTTCATGGTCCGCAACACCTACATCTACCCGCCGACCCCGAGCATGCGGATCATCTCGGACATCTTCGCCTTCACCAGCGCGAACATGCCGAAGTTCAACTCGATCTCGATCTCGGGCTACCACATGCAGGAGGCCGGGGCGACGGCCGACATCGAGATGGCCTACACCCTGGCCGACGGTGTCGACTACATCCGCGCCGGCGAGTCCGTCGGGTTGGTCGTCGACCAGTTCGCGCCGCGACTGTCGTTCTTCTGGGCGATCGGGATGAACTTCTTCATGGAGGTCGCCAAGATGCGGGCCGCGCGCCTGCTCTGGGCCCGCCTGGTGCGCCAGTTCGACCCGAAGAACCCGAAGTCGATGAGCCTGCGGACGCACTCGCAGACCTCCGGGTGGTCGCTGACCGCCCAGGACGTCCACAACAACGTGATCCGCACCTGCGTCGAGGCGATGGCGGCGACCCAGGGCCACACCCAGTCGCTGCACACCAACGCGCTGGACGAGGCGATCGCCCTGCCGACCGACTTCAGCGCCCGGATCGCGCGCAACACCCAGCTGTTCCTGCAGCAGGAGTCGGGCACCTGTCGGGTCGTCGACCCGTGGGGCGGGTCGGCGTACGTCGAGAAGCTCACCCATGACCTGGCCCGCCGGGCGTGGACGCTGATCGACGAGGTCGAGCAGGCCGGCGGCATGACGAAGGCGATCGAGGCCGGCATCCCCAAGATGCGCATCGAGGAGGCCGCCGCCCGGACCCAGGCCCGGATCGACTCCGGCCGCCAGCCGGTGATCGGCGTCAACACCTATCAGCTCGAGCACGAGGCGCCGCTGGACGTCCTCAAGATCGACAACAAGCAGGTCCGCGCCGCACAGATCGCCAAGCTCGACCAGCTCCGCGCCGAGCGTGACGAGGCGGCCTGCCAGGCCGCGCTGGAGAAGCTCACCTGGGCGGCGGCGAACCCGGATCCCACCGATCCGGACCGCAACCTGCTCAAGCTGGGCATCGACGCGGCCCGGGCCAAGGCCTCGGTCGGCGAGATGTCGATGGCCCTGGAGCAGGTCTTCGGCCGCTACACCGCCCAGATCCGTACGATCAGCGGTGTGTACTCCAAGGAAGCTGCCGGCTCGCCGGCGATGACCAAGGCCCGGGAGATGGTCGAGGCCTTCACCGAGGCCGAGGGCCGCCGCCCCCGCATCATGATCGCCAAGATGGGCCAGGACGGCCACGACCGGGGCCAGAAGGTGATCGCCACGGCCTATGCCGACCTCGGCTTCGACGTCGACGTCGGCCCGCTGTTCCAGACCCCCGAGGAGGCGGCCCGGCAGGCCGTCGAGGCCGACGTGCACGTCGTCGGCGTCTCCTCGCTCGCCGCCGGTCACCTCACCCTGGTGCCGGCGCTGCGCGAGGAACTCACCCGGCTGGGGCGTCCGGACATCATGATCGTCGTCGGCGGCGTGATCCCCGAGCAGGACTTCGACGAGCTCCGTGCGGGCGGCGCGTCGGCGATCTACCCGCCGGGGACGATCATCCCGGAGGCCGCGGTGGACCTGCTCACCGAGCTGCGGACCAGGCTCGATGCCCAGACCGATTGACGTGGAGGCCCTCGCCGACGGTGTTCGGCGAGGGTCCCCCTCGGTGGTGCCGCGCGCCATCACCCTGGTGGAGTCGCAGCACCCCGCCCACCGGGCGGCCGCCCGGCGGCTGCTGACCGAGATCGCGCCGCTGACGGGGAAGTCCGTCCGGGTCGGGATCTCGGGGGTGCCAGGGGCCGGCAAGTCCACCTTCATCGACGCGATGGGCACCCGGCTGATCGAGCGCGGCCACCGGGTCGCCGTGCTGGCGGTCGACCCGTCCAGCACCCGGACCGGCGGGTCGGTGCTGGGCGACCGCACCCGGATGGCCCGGCTGGCCGCGTCCGACCGGGCCTACATCCGGCCGTCACCGTCCGGCGGGCACCTCGGCGGCGTCGCCCGCGCCACCCGCGAGGCGATGATGGTGGTCGAGGCCGCGGGCTACGACACCGTCATCGTCGAGACGGTCGGCGTCGGGCAGTCCGAGGTCGCCGTGGCCGGGATGGTCGACACCTTCCTGCTGATCGCCCTGACCGGTGCCGGCGACCAGCTGCAGGGCATCAAGCGCGGCATCCTGGAGCTCGCCGACCTGATCGCGGTGAACAAGGCCGACGGGGACAACGTCACCGCGGCCCGGGTCACCGCCCGGGAGCTGTCCATCGCGATGAAGCTGATCTCGGCCGATCCGGAGTCCCGCCGCTCACCGGTGCTGACCTGCAGCGCCTACACCGGTGACGGGCTGGACGAGGTCTGGCAGGCCGTGCTGGAGCATCGCCGCTGGGTCGAGGAGACCGTCGGGCTGGACGCGTTCCGGTCGGCCCAGCAGGTCGACTGGATGTGGGCGCAGGTCGAGTCCGCCCTGCTCGGGTCGGTCCGCTCCGACCCCGACGTCCGCGCCGAGTCCCGGCGGGCCGCCGCCGCGGTCGGGGCGGGGGAGCTGTCCGCCCTGGAGGCCTCCGGGCGGATCCTCGCGGCGTACGCCCGGGCCGTCCCCCGGATGGACTGGGCCTGAGCGTACGGCCCCGCCGGCTCAGCGCCGGGAGAGCAGCGCGGCGACCTCGGCGAGTCCGCGGGGCCGTTCCGACCAGCCGAGCCGCCTGGCCAGTTCCAGTGGCCAGGGGGTGCGCAGGTGTGCGGCGGCGACCAGCTCGCGGTCGCTGAGGAGATCCTCGACCGGCCCCTGGGTGGTCCCTCCACCGGTGACGATGATCGCGGTGGTGGCCCAGGCCAGGGCAAGGTCGACGTCGTGGGTGGCCATGATCACCGTGGTGCCGGTCGCCTCCAGCCGGCCGATGGCGTTCAGCATGTCCTCGACGGCGTCCGGGTCGAGCCCCGCGGTCGGCTCGTCGAGCAGCAGGTACTCCGGCCGCATCGCGACCGCCCCCGCCACGGCGACCCGCTTCTTCTCCCCGTACGACAGCTGGTGGGTGGCCCGGGCCGCCAGGTGTGTGACCCCGAGCAGGTCCAGCGACTCCTCCACCCGCGCCCGCGCCTCGTCGTCGGTCAGCCCGAGGTTGAGCGGACCGAACGAGACGTCCTGGCTGACGTCGGCGCTGAACAGCTGGTCGTCCGGGTCCTGCAGCACCAGCTGCACCCGGCGACGGTGGTCGATCAGGCCCCGGCGTTGGTGCCGCAGCGCAGCCCCGTCCACCCGGACCGAACCCTCGTCCGGGACGATGGCGCCGGACAGGCAGCCCAGCAGGGTGGTCTTGCCGCAGCCGTTCGCCCCGAGCAGGGCGGTGCGGTGGCCGGGCCGGATCTCGACGTCCACGCCCGACAGGACGCGGCCGCGGGACGGGTAGCCGGCCGCGAGGTGGTGGGTGGTGAGGCTCATGACAGCAGTCCGAATCCTTGGGTCCCGATCGCCAGCAGCGCCAGCAGCCAGACGGTGGTGAGGGTGAGGAAGACGGGGGAGTGGGGGCGTACGTGCTGCAGGGTGCGCAGGTCGTCGGTGTACCCGCGGCCCGCCAGGCCCTGCTCCAGCCGGCGCGACCGGCCCCAGGCCCGGACCAGCACGCCGGCGGCGAGCGAGCCGAACGACCGCAGCGACCGGCGGAAGCCGACGTAGCCCAGCCGGGCCGCCTGGGCCTGCCGGATCGTCACCGCGCAGTCCCACAGCACGAACAGCAGCCGGTACATCAGCGCGGCGATGTCCAGGGCCGGCCCGGGGATCCGCAGCCGACGGCCGGCGTCGACCAGGTCCACCATCGGGGTGGAGACGGCCAGCAGGACCACCGCGCAGGTGCCGGCGATGCTGTGCCCCAGCACCGTTCCGGCGCGCGCCACCGACTCGGCGGTGACGGCGAACGGGCCGGCGCTCCACCACACCGTGGCGGACGGGGACAGCGCCCCGACCTGCAGCGCGATGGACGCCACTCCGGTGACGACGAACGCCACCGGCAACAGCAGGGCGCCCAGCCAGGTGCCCCATGGGACCTTCGCCAGCCGGAGCGCGGCGACGGTGAACCCCACGGCGATGACGGGCCCCACCGGCCAGGCCGGCGTGCCCAGTCCGACGAACAGGGTGCCGAGGACGAGCAGCGCCTTGTCGGCGACGGCCACCTCCCGCCACGGGCTGCCCCAGGCGGCCCCGTCGAGCGAGAACGCCACTGCTCAGTCGCGGTCGGCGGGCAGTTGGGCACCGCGCTGCTCGAGGCGGCGGATCGCGGTGCGGGACTGCAGGCGACCGATCGCCCAGCCGAGGACCGCGCCGCCGACGGCGGCCTGCGCGGCGAACAGGCCGGACTCGATCTCCGGGCTGCCCGTCCGGAAGACCGGCTCGAACCAGGGCTTCACCCCCTGCTCCTGCAGGGCGGCGACGGCGTTGCTGTCGGCGCCGCCGAAGACGGCGTCCGGGGTGTGGCTGCGGGCGACGGCGAAGGTGATGACGAGGAGAGCGACGACCAGGCCGGCGAGGGCCCAGGTGACCCAGCGGCGCTGGGCAGGTGCCGCGGTGGGCCGCTGGTCAGGCATGGACGCTCGCCCCGTCCGCGGCGGAGGTGCGGTCGTCGGCGAGGACGCCCAGGCCGATCAGCTCGGGCCGGGCGATGCTGCGCAGGACCCGGAAGAGGATGACGCCGACCAGGCCCTCGATGACGGCCAGCGGGATCTGGGTGACGGCGAAGATGGTCAGGAACTTGCCGAGCGCCGCGCCGAAGGTGGGCTCCGGGTACGCCAGCGCCAGCTGGAACGAGGTGACGACGTACGTCGCCAGGTCCGCCAGCGCCATCGCGACGAAGACCTGCACCTCCAGCGGTGTCCGCAGCCTCTTCAGCGCCACGTACGCCGCGTAGCCGACCCACGGGCCGACGATCGCCATCGAGAAGACGTTCGCGCCGAGCGTGGTGATGCCGCCGTGCGCCAGCAGCAGGGCCTGGAACAGCAGCACCACCGTCCCGAGGAAGGCCATCACCGGCGGCCGGAAGAGGATCGCTCCCACCCCGGTGCCGGTCGGGTGCGACGACGAGCCGGTCACCGACGGCATCTTCAGGGCGGACAGGATGAAGGTGAAGGCGCCGGCGGCGGCGAGCAGGACCCGGTTCTCCGGGTGCTCGCGGACCTGGCGCACGGTGGCCCGGACGCCGTGCACCACGAAGGGTGTGGCGGCCAGGGCCCAGCCGATGCAGTGTGTGGCGGGGAGGAACCCCTCGGCGATGTGCACGATGTGTCCTTCCGGGATGACGCGTCCCGATCGTCGGATGCCTGTCACACGGCGGACGAGTTCCTGACTTGTCTCACAGTGGCGCGACCGTGCCGGATTCCCACCGGCTTCCCCGTTCCCCGTTCCTGGCACGCTACCACAGGGCCTCCCGGGCGACCGGGGCCGCCTACTGCGGCTCGGAGACGTCCAGCACCGTCGCGTCGAGCACCCGGACCAGGTCGTCGGCCGCCAGCACGAAAGCCGTCGCGTGGTCCCCGCCGCCGATCGACACCCGGCGCCCCGGCGGGTCGACGAGCGTACGGTCCGCGTAGACCGGCCAGGCGTGACGGGCGCCGAACGGGGTGATGGTGCCGCGCTCGTAGCCGCTGGCGTCCTTCGCCTCCGCGGCGTCGGGCATGGTCAGCCGGTTCACCCCGAGGGCTGCCCGGACCTTCTTCCAGGAGACCTTCCGCCCGCCCGGCACGAGCAGGAAGAAGTAGTCGTCCTCGGCCCGGCGGACCACCAGGGTCTTCGTGAGGTCGGACGGTGGGACGCCGATCGCGGCGGCGTGCTCCTCCAGGCTGGTGCTCGGCAGGTGCGTCCGCACCGCGTACGTCGCGCCGGTGGCGTCGAGGGCGGCCAGCGCGCGGGCCGCCCCGGGGGATGGTGTCTCGGTCACGGGTCCAGCATGCCGCGCTCGTCCCACCCGGGGCAGTCGGCCGGGGAGCCGGGCCAGAGCCAGACCTCGTCGCCGCGCACCTCGACCCGGTGGGTCGGCTCCGGCTCGGTCGCCGGCGGGCACAGGGCCTCCCCGGTGCACAGCGAGAACCGGGCCTCGTGCACCGGGCACCGGACCACGCCGTCCTGGATCCAGCCGTCCGCCAGCGAGGCGTAGCGGTGAGTGCAGATGTCGTTCAGCGCGTACAGCCGGCCGCCGCTGCGGAAGACGGCGATGTCCTGACCGGTGCCGGTGAGGCTGCCGTCGACGATCAGCGCGCTGCCCTCCTTGATTGCGTCGACGGTGGCGACCCGGATCGGCGGCAGCGGAGAGGGCGGCGCCACGGGGCGCGCGGGCCGCCGGGCAGAAACGCCCAGCGCCCGACGGAGCCATCGCCTCGGTGATGGCCCACGTCGGGCGCTGTCGGTCATCTCCCCGCCCTCCGGTCGGACGAGCGTACGGGTCGCGTTCAGTTGTGGCTGATGAACTCGTCGACGAGCCGGTTGAACTCGGCGGCGTGCTCGATCTGCAGCCAGTGGCCGCAGCGGTTGATCAGCACCAGCCGGCTGTTCGCGATCAGCGAGGTGAGCCGCAGGCTGTGCTCGAAGTGCACCACCCGGTCGTCACGGCCGTGGAAGAGCAGCGTCGGCGCCTGGATGGTCCGCACCCGGGCGTGGTCGAGCTCCACCACGGCGCGGTTGCCGATCGCGTCGAGGAAGTTCTTGTTGTGCTCCGGCTGCGCGGCGACCATGTCGGCGCGGCCCTGGATCAGCGCGTCGGTGGCGAAGGAGTTGTCGAACGTCATCACGTTGACCAGCTCCTTCATCACCTCGAAGGACGGCTCGCGGTAGCCACGCTGCAGGATCTTCAGGCCCTCGGTCAGCCCAGCGGGGCCGAACAGGGTGCTGGTGCCGGAGGAGGACCCCATGGTGATCAGCCGGTTGACCCGCTCCGGGTATTCGTAGCCGAACCGGATGGTGGTGCCGCCGCCCATCGAGTTGCCGATCAGGGTGGCCCTGTCGATCCCCAGTACGTCCATCAGGTCGGCGACGGCCTTCGGGTGGTTGCGCTGCTGCCAGGTGACCGGGTCGGACTCGCCCCAGCCGGGCATGTCGGCCGCGATGACGCGGTACTTCTCGGCGAAGACCGGGATGTTGTTCGAGAAGTTGGTCCAGCCGGTGGCGCCCGGGCCGGACCCGTGCAACAGGATCAGCGCCTCGCCGTCGGCCGGCCCGGCCTCGTTGAGGTGGATCCGCCCCGAGGCGGTGTCCACGAACCGGCCGGTGTTCTCGTACGTCAACTCCATGGATGTCCTCTTCTTCTCGTGGGCGCCGCTCAGCGGGCGAGCTTCTTGAGCTCGACCGACGGGTCGGCGAGCTTCTGCGGGTCGACGACCAGTCCGCGGTCGATGATCCGACGGGCGGCCCGGACGGCCGTTCCCCCGTCGATGGTGGCGGCACCGATCATCCGGCCGTCCGATTCCATCCGGAAGGCGGCGACGGGCAGTCCGTCGACCGACCGGACGATCGGCGTCCCGTTGACCATGTCGCCGACGGCCTCGACATGGACACCGTAGCGATCGGACCACATCCAGGAGGCGCCGTGTTCCGGAAGCGGCCGGCCCAGCAGGGCGGCGGCGACGTTCTGGCCACCGTGCGTGGCGGACTCCCAGTGCTCGTGGCGGCGCAGCACGGTGCCGTCCGAGCGGCGGATCCGGGCCACGTCGCCGGCGGCGTAGACCGCCGGGTGCGAGGACCGGTGCGCCTCGTCGACCAGGATGCCCTGGTCGGTCGCCAGCCCGGCCCGCTCGGCCAGCCCGGTCTGCGGGACGATGCCGACCGCCACCAGCACGGTGTCCGCGACGACGCTCGACCCGTCGCCGAGGGTGACGGTGTACTCCTCGCCCTGCTGGGTGATCGCCGTGGTCATCGCGCACCGTACGTCCACGCCGTGCGCGGCGTGCATGGCGTGCAGCCGGACCGCCAGTTCGGCCCCGACCAGCGGCACCAACGGCACCGGCACCGGGTCGATCAGGGTGACGGTGGCGCCGTCCTTCGCCGCGGTCGAGGCGACCTCGGCGCCGATCAGGCCGGCCCCGATGATCGCGACCCGGGCCCCCGGCACCAGCCGGGTGCGCAGCTCGTCCGCGTCGGCCTTCGTCCGCAGCGCCAGCAGCCCGGGCAGGTCGCCGCCGGGGATGGGCAGCGTACGGGCCCGACCGCCGAGCGTCAGCACCGTGGTCGCGGCGCTGTAGGTCCGCCCGCCGGCCAGCTCGAGCAGGCCCTCGTCGGGACGCAGCCCGACCACCGCGTCGGTGACCAGCTCGACGTCGTTGTCGCGGTACCAGTCGTCGGGGACGAAGGCGATCTTCGCCGCCGTCATCGACCCGTCGAGGTACTCCTTGCTGAGCGGGGGCCGGTCGTACGGGATGCCCTCCGGGTCGATGATCGTGACCCGGCCGTCGAAGCCGTACTTGCGCAGCTCCTGGGCGGTGGTGAAGCCGGCCAGGCCACCCCCGACGATCACCACGTTGCCGCGCGCGGCAGGCACCGGTGCGGCGGACATCAGGCCGTCACCCCGGTGACGGCCCCCTCGACGGGGACCCCCGGGTACAGCCAGATCTCGTCACCGCGCACCTCGACCCGGTGCGTACGGGCCGGGATGCTCGCCGGCAGGCAGAGCGCAGCGCCGGTGCACAGCGAGAAGCGCGCCGAGTGAATCGGGCACTCGACCTCCTGGCCCTCGATCCAGCCGTCGGCGAGCGAGGCGTCCTCATGGGTGCAGGTGTCGTCCAGGGCGTAGTACTCGCCGTCGGAGAAGAAGACGGCGATGTCGCGGCCGGTGCCGTTGGCGGCCCCGTCGACGACGAGCGCCTCCTCGTCCTCGATGTCTCCGACGTCGGCGACCTTGATCGGCTCGATCTGCGTGCTCATGGGGGTGGAGTCCTTCCTGACGTTGCGTTCGGTGATCAACTGGCGGGCCACGACACCGTCGTGGCGCCAGCGTACGAGTCGGCCGGCAACCAGCGCTCGTAGTGGTGCCGGAATCCCTGCCGGCGGTAGAACTCGCGGGTCTGGGGCCCGCGCTGCGGCCTGGCGGGGATGCGCAGGGTGTCGCCGCGGAAGGCGGCGGTGGCGCCCCGCAGCGCCCAGTGCCGGTCGTAGCTGACCTGGTCGGCCCACAGCTCGTCGAGCAGCAGGTGACCGGGCAGGTCGACGGCCTCGCACCACTGGTAGACCAGGCAGCCGTCCTCGCGGCGGGTCTCGGCGACCTCGGCGGCGATCCGCTCGTACATCGCCGGCGAGGCCTGCACGGCGTGCTGGATGATCACCCGCACGGCCCCGGCCGCCGGCCAGCGGATCGCCCGGTGCGACTCGCCGTGCCGCTCCGGCTCCCAGACGCCGTCGCGCAGCGCGAAGACCTCGCGGCGGTAGAACTCGGTGGTCGTCGCCGCGTCGGACGCCGCCCCGGTGACCAGTGCGGTGAGGATCGGGTAGTCGCCGGCCAGGGCGCGGCGCCAGCAGGCGTCGTACGCCTCCTCGGTCTCCCACAGCATGGTGAGGACGTGGAAGGAGCTGCCGTCCAGGCCGGCGTAGAGCTCGGCACTGGCGCAGCCGGGTGCCCCGCGCAGCCGGTCCGTCTCGTCGCGCAGCGGCCCGGGGTCGGCGAGGTCGTGGAACTCGTGCAGGACGCGCAGCATCTCAGTCCTCCTCGACGAGGGTGCTGAAGTCGACCTCCCAGTCGGGGGCCATGTACCTATCCTCTGCCGGGAAGCGCCGGTGCACCCCCTCGATCAGAAATCCGCCCAGCGTGTCGAAGGTGTCGAAGTAGCCGTATTCGGACGCCCCGCCGCGCAGGTCGGAGCCCATGCACAGCGGCGCCCCCAGGGCGGTCAGCGACTCGACGGTGCTCGTCCAGTCCGCGCCGTCGGTGGTCAGGTACGGGAACAGGTGGTGGATCCCCGGCCCGCGCCGGTCGGTGAACTCCCGGTTGTAGTGCGCCGGGCCGTACGTGCACTGGATGATCTCGAAGCCGACGTCGCCGGTGGAGCCCTGGGCGGTGAAGTAGCCGTGCTGCACCGGGCGCAGCTCGCGGTAGTACGGGTTGTCGAGGCGGCCGTACTCGGTCTGCCAGGTCTTCACCGCGAACCGCTCGATGCCGAGGACCGCCCGGTACCGCTCCAGGGCGGCCATCGTGTCGTCGACGACGACGCCGAAGTGCAGCACACGCTGCAGCGGCAGCGGCGGGCGGCCGCCGCGCAGCGCGGCGCCGTCCAGGGTCCGGGTCACCCCGGTCGGGACGTACGCCTCCGGCAGCACCTCGAGCAGGTAGCCGCCGAGTGCGCGGCGGGTGTCCCAGAAGGTCCGCCGCAGGCCCCCGTCGACCACGTGGGTGTGGGCGACGGGGATGTCGAGGGCGGCGAAGTGGGCGGCGATGCCGGCCTCGTCGGTGCCCTCGGCGCGCACCGTGAGGTAGGCGATGCCCTCGCCCCGGGAGAGCAGGAACTCGTGGAACGGCGTCTCGCCGCCGGTCGGCTGGACCAGTTCGAACGGCACGGCGTCCTGCGCCCGGCCGTACCCGACGCGGTAGCTGCCCGCGCCGCGCCGGCCGTAGGACACCATCGCCGACAGCCGGTCGGCGCTCAGGTCGTCCGTCGTCCACGCGGTGGTGTCGAGAAGGGTGGCGTGCTGCTCGATCGCGCGGTCCAGGTCGCGGACGACCACGCCGATCTTCTCGAGGGTCGTGATCTTCACGGCTCTCCTCTCCCGGGGGTCGGGGGTCAGTAGAACAGGCTGAGGTTCTTGTTCAGGATCATCGACATGTCGAAGAGCACCCGGCGCTCCTTGATCGCGTAGCCCCACACCGAGGCGGGGTCGCGGACGATCCGGTCGATCCGCTCACCGGTGATCGAGTCCTGCGAGCGCTGGCCGTTGGAGCGGTAGTCGTAGAAGTTGGACCGGACGACATACTCGTCGGCCTGGAGGCCCTTGGTCACCCGGATGTTGGCGATGATGTGGCGCTGGCGCGACGGCGGCTCCTCGCCCCAGGCCTGGTTGGTGAGCAGCCGGTCCACCCGCTGCTTGAGCTGGACCTTGTTCTCCTCGAAGTAGGCCGAGGTGCGGTAGTCGGCGATGCGGTACTTGCGCTCGCGGGACAGCCGGTCCTCCTGGGTCGGCGCCCAGTACATCGCGTCGTCGGCGAAGAAGTCGAGCCACTCGCCCCACTTCCAGTCGTCCAGCACCTGCACCTCCTCGTGGAGGAAGCGGGTGATCCCGCGCTCGACGGCCGGGTCGACCTCGGCGAGCAGGGCGCTGATCCGGTCGGTCGTCGCGCTCACCGGTCGGGCGGCGGCGGCGGGGTCGCCGAAGGGGATGGTGGTGGAGTTGCTGGTCTCAGATGCAGTCGTCTCAGATGCAGT
>CAYOBI010000042.1:0-2156 GCA_964402325.1 uncultured Propionibacteriaceae bacterium
ACGAAGAAGTACTGCTGCTGCAGGCGCAGCTCCTTGCCCTGCGGGGTGGAGTCCTCGGGGTAGAGCACCTTGGAGATGTTCTCGGCGAAGGTCTGGGCCCGGACCGCCTCGGCGTAGTCGCCGGCGTTGAAGATCGACAGGTCGAAGGCCTTCGTGGCCTGGGCGCTCCACAGTCGCAACGGGTTGACCCGGCCGTTCAGGTAGCCGGGGACCATGTAGTTGTACGGCACGCCCAGCACGTTCCAGGCCGGCACCCAGGTGGTCCGCTCCCGGCCGTCCTCGTCGACCGACTTCTCGGTGTAGCCGCCGAAGTTCACCTGCACCGACTCCTCGGGGTGCGGGAACTCCCACGGCGAGCCGAGTGCGAGCCAGGTGTCGGGCTGCTCGACCTGGCGGCCGTCCACGAACGTCTGGCGGAAGATGCCGTACTCGTAGCGGATGCCGTAGCCGATGCACGGCACGTTCATCGTCGCCAGCGAATCGATGAAGCAGGCGGCGAGCCGCCCGAGGCCGCCGTTGCCGAGGCCGGGCTCCACCTCCTGGCTGCGCAGCGTGGCCAGGTCGATGCCGCACTGCTCGAGGCCCTTGGCGGCGAGGTCGTTGAGGTCGGAGGCCATCAGCGCGTTGCCGAGCTGGCGACCGAGCAGGTACTCCGCCGACAGGTAGCCGACCGTCTTCGCCTTGGCCTCGTGGGTCTTGCGGCTCGTCTCGAGCCAGCGGGCCATCAGGTACTGGCGGACGGTGCCGGCCAGCGCCAGGTACTGGTCGTTGATGCTGGAGTGCGACAGGGCCACGCCCTGGGTCGTGTTCAGCTCGCCGAGGAAGGCCGCGACGAAGCCGTCCACCGAGTGCGGCGGTGACTTCACCGGGGCCAGGGCGAGGGCGTGCGTCGGCTTGCCGGCCGGGCCCTTCGCGCGGTGGGCGGCCATCGTGGGCGACTCGTCGGCGGGCATGGTGGTGCCGCTGGTCGTCGGCTGCGCGTTGTCTGGCATGGGGGGTAGCATAGGCGTACGAGATTGCATCCGTGTCACGGTGTGGCACCGGTCACCCCGGATACCGGCCGGGACCGGGTCACCCGACCAGGCGCGCGTGCCGACAGCCGGACAGCTGCGTTGTGGAGGGCCGACGCGTCGCCACCCCCGCGTGATGGTCAGCCCAGGTACGCAACGGCCTCGATCTCGACCAGGAACTGGGGCCGACCGAGGGCGGCGACGCCCACCACGGTGTGGGTCGGTTTCACCGGGCCGGTGAACCAGCGCGCCCGCGCGGCGCTCACCACCGGGGCGGCGGTCACGTCCACCAGGTACGTCGTGGTGGCGACCACGTCGTCCATCGTGGCGCCGGCGGCGGCGACCACCTCGGCCATGTTGTGCAGCGCCCGGTCGACCTGCGCGGCGACGTCCCCCTCGCCGACGATCGACCCGTCGGCGCCGAAGGACACCATCCCGGCGATGTGCAGGGTGTCGCCCGCTCGCACCCCGTACGAGTAGGTGTTGCCCACCGCCGGGGCGGCCGGCAGCGTGCTCGGCATGATCGCCTCGCGGCGGGCGGCCTCCGTCATGGTTCCTCCGTCGGGCGCGTCGTCGCGCCGGTCGTGGCCCGCTGCGGGCCGTGGGCTGTCCGGGCCCTGCCGGTGGGGCGGGTCCGCCCCGGCATCCTTGCGCGCCGGGGGAGCGTACGGACCACCGTGTCCCCCTCCCCGGAACGGCTGCCGATCCGTAGGCTCACTGCCATGGCAACTGTCTTCACGCGCATCCTCAACGGTGAACTGCCGGGCCGCTTCGTCTACCGCGACGACACGGTGGCCGCCTTCCTGTCGATCGGCCCGGTCTCCTGGGGCCACACGCTGGTCGTCCCGATCCGGGAGGTCGACCGGTGGACCGAGGCCGACCCGGCGCTGTGGGCCCACCTCACCGAGGTCTCCCAGCTGGTCGGCCGGGCGATGGTGGAGGTCACCGGGGCGGCCCGCGCCGGCCTGCTGATCGCCGGCTTCGAGGTGGCGCACCTGCACATCCACGTGTTCGGCGCCGACGACATGGGTGGCTACAACCTGCGGGCGATCGACATCGCCGAGGCCGAGATGGACCGGGCCGCCACCGAGCTGCGCGCCGCCCTGCGCGAGCTGGGCGCCGGGGAGCACGTCCCCGCCTGAGGAC
>CAYOBI010000042.1:2256-24416 GCA_964402325.1 uncultured Propionibacteriaceae bacterium
CCCGCCTGAGGACACCGTCCGGGTGGCCCGGGCGCTGTCAGCGCCCGGTGCCACACTGGATCCATGTCCGCGCTCGACCGCTTCGCCCCCGCGACCCGCCAGTGGTTCGAGGGCGAGTTCGGGGCGCCGACGCCGGCCCAGGCGGGGGCCTGGTCGGCGATCAGTTCCGGGCGCCACGCCCTGGTGATCGCCCCGACCGGGTCGGGCAAGACACTGGCCGCCTTCCTCTGGGCGCTGGACCGGCTGATGCTGGTCGACCCGCCCGGACCCGGGGACGACCCGGCGCCCGCCCGGACCCGGGTGCTCTACATCTCCCCGCTGAAGGCCCTCGGCGTCGACGTCGAGCGCAACCTGCGCCACCCCCTGGCCGGGATCCGCCGGGTGGCCGCCGGGCGTGGCGAGCAGGTGCGTGACGTGCGGGTCGGCGTACGCACCGGCGACACCACCCCGGCCGACCGTCGCCGCCTGGTCCATGAGCCGCCGGACATCCTGATCACCACCCCGGAGTCGCTCTACCTGATGCTGACCTCGTCGGCCCGCCAGACGTTGACCGGCGTCGGCACCGTGGTCGTCGACGAGGTGCACGCGGTGGCCGGCACGAAGCGCGGCGCGCACCTGGCCCTCTCCCTGGAGCGGCTCGACGACCTGCTGCCTGCCCCCGCCCAGCGGATCGGCCTGTCCGCGACCGTCGAACCGGCCGAGGAGGTGGCCCGGTTCCTCGGCGGCCGGCAGCCGGTCCGGATCGTCCGACCGCCCTCCGACAAGGTCTGGGACCTGACCATCACGGTGCCGGTGCCGGACATGGCGGACCTGGCGAGGGACCGTACGGCCGACGACGACCCGGAGCGGATCCACTCGATCTGGCCCGACATCGAGGAGCGGCTGGTCGACCTGGTGCTGGACCACGCCTCCACCCTGGTCTTCGCCAACTCACGGCGGTCCGCGGAGAAGATCACCACCCGGATGAACGAGCTGTACGCCGACCGGCTGCGGGCGGGCGGCGAGCTCGGGGACGACGAGGACCCACCGGTGCTGGCCCGTTCCCACCACGGGTCGGTCGCCAAGGAACAGCGGGCCCGGATCGAGGGCGACCTCAAGGCCGGCCGGCTGCGCTGCGTGGTCGCCACCAGCTCCCTCGAGCTCGGCATCGACATGGGCGCGATCGACCTCGTCATCCAGGTCGCGGCACCGTTCTCCGTCGCGTCGGCGCTGCAGCGGGTCGGCCGCGCCGGCCACCGGGTGGGGGAGGTCTCCCGCGGCATCATCTTTCCCACCCACCGGGCCGACCTGGTCCACGCCGCCGTGGTCGGCCGACGGATGAAGGCGGGCGCCATCGAGCCGCTGCACGTGGTCAGCGGCCCGCTGGACATCCTCGCCCAGCAGACCGTCGCCGCTTGCGCCCTCGGCCCGTTGGACGTCGAGGAGTGGTGGGAGACGGTCCGGCGGGCCGCCCCGTACGCCACCATCCCGCGCAACATCTTCGACGTCACCCTCGACCTGCTGGCCGGGCGCTACCCCTCCGACGAGTTCGCCGAGCTGCGCCCCCGGGTGGTCTGGGACCGGGCCCGCGGCACCCTCACCGGCCGGCCCGGCGCGCAGCGACTGGCGGTCACCAGCGGCGGGACGATCCCGGACCGTGGTCTCTACCCGGTCTACCTGGTCGGCGGGGACGAGACCCGCGGGCCCCGTCGGGTCGGCGAGCTGGACGAGGAGATGGTGTTCGAGTCCCGGGTCGGCGACGTGATCGCCCTGGGCGCCTCCAGCTGGCGGATCGAGGAGATCACCCCGGACCGGGTGGCGGTGTCGCCCGCCCCCGGCATCCCCGGCCGGCTGCCGTTCTGGCACGGCGAGGACGACGGGCGCCCCGCCGTCCTCGGCGCCGCGATGGGGGCGTACGTCCGGGAACTGGAGTCCCGCACCGCCGCCGAAGGGGTGGAGCCGGTCCGCGGCGACCTGCGCGAGGCCGGCCTGGACGCCTGGGCCGCGGACAACCTGCTCGACTACCTGCGTGACCAGCGCCGCGCCACCGGCGTGGTCCCGGCCGACGACCGGCTGGTGGTGGAGCGGTTCCGCGACGAGCTGGGCGACTGGCGGGTGGTCTGCCACAGCCCGTACGGCAAGCCGGTCAACGCCCCCTGGGCACTGGCCGTCGCCCGCCGGATCCGCGAGGAGTACGGGGTCGACCCGCAGGCGATGGCCTCGGACGACGGCATCGTGCTGCGACTCGCGGCCACCGACGCCACCCCGCCGGACGACTCGCTGTTCCGCTTCGACCCCGACGAGCTGGCCCGGACGATCTCCGCCGAGGCCGAGCACTCGGCGCTGTTCGCGGCCCGGTTCCGGGAGTGCGCCGCCCGGGCGCTGCTGTTGCCGCACCGCGACCCGGGCCGACGGATGCCACTGTGGCAGCAGCGGCACCGGTCCGCCCAGCTGCTCCGGGTCGCCTCGCGCTACCCGGCGTTCCCGATCGTCCTGGAGGCGCTGCGGGAGGTCCTGCTCGACGCGTACGACATCCCGGCCCTGCGCGACCTGCTCCGCCGGATCAACGACCACCAGGTCGCCCTGGTGCCGGTGGAGACGGTCAGGCCGTCCCCGTTCGCGGCGTCCCTGCTGCTCGGCTACGTCGGCCAGTTCCTGTACGACGGCGACGTGCCGCTGGCCGAGCGCCGGGCAGCGGCCCTCGGCCTGGACCAGCGGCTGCTCGGCGAACTGCTCGGCACGAGCGACCTGGCCGACCTGCTCGACCCGGCGGTGATCGACCGGGTCGAGGCCGAGCTGCAGCACACCGCCCCCGACCGGCGACTGCGCGGTGTCGAGGGCACCGCCGACCTGCTGCGCCTGCTCGGGCCGCTCACCGAGGACGAGCTCGCCGCCCGGCTCGCCGAGGACACCGACACCGGATCGTGCGTCGCCGCGCTGCTCGGGGCCGGCCGGGCGATCCGGGTGGAGATCGGCGGCGTGCCGCGGATAGCGGCGGTCGAGGACGCCGCCCGGCTGCGGGACGCCCTGGGCACGGTGCTGCCCGCGGGCCTGCCCGCCGCACACCTGGCCGCCGTCGCCGACCCGGAGGGCGACCTGGTGGGGCGGTACGCCCGCACCCATGGCCCGTTCGTCGTGCCGGACGGCGCCGCGCGGGTCGGGCTCGGCCCGGCCGTCGTGCAGCGTACGGTGCACCGGCTGGTCGAGGAGGGCCGGTTGGTGGCCGGTGAGTTCCGCCGCCGGCCCGTGCCGCACGGCCCCTTCGCGGGCTCCCAGTACGTCGACCCGGAGGTGCTGCGGGTGATCCGGCGCCGCTCCCTGGCGGCGCTGCGGGCCGCGGTGAAGCCGGTCGCGGCCGACCGCTACGCGTCGTTCCTCCAGGTCTGGCAACACGTCGGCGCCGCCAACCGGGTCTCCGGCGCCGACGGCCTGCTCACCGTGATCGACCAGCTCGCCGGGGTCCGGCTGCCCGCCTCCGCCTGGGAGTCCCTCGTCCTGCCCGTCCGCCTGGACGACTGGAGCCCTGTCCTGCTCGACGGCCTGGTGGCCGGCGGCGAGGTGCTGTGGGTCGGCGACGGTGCGCTGGCCGGGGGCGACGGCTGGCTGACCCTGCACCTCGCCGACGCCGGCGACCTCACCCTGCCCGAGGACCTGGCCGAACGCGCCGAGGCGGTCACCGAACCGCTCGCCCGGCGCGTCCGCGACCTGCTGGAGGAGCGCGGCGGCGCGTTCCTGGTCGACGAGATCCTCGCGGCCCTGGAACGCGACACCGCCGGACCGGGGTCGGCGGGCCCGGGCACCACGACGACACCGCTCACCGTCGCCGCGGTGGCCGAGGCGGTGACCGCGCTCGCCTGGGCCGGCCTGGTCACCTCCGACACGTACGCCTCGGTGCGCGCCATGCTCAGCGCCGGCCGGGGCACCCATCGCACCCCGGCCGTCCCGACCCGCGGCCGACCCGGGCGGCCCGCCCGGCTGCGGATGCGCCCGACGACGGCGCCCCGCTCCCCCCTGCCGGGCCGCTGGTCGCTGGTCCGGCCACGCCCGCTCGACCCCACCGTCCGGGCCACCGAGCTGGCCCAGCTGCTGCTCGACCGGCACGGCGTGGTGACCCGGGGCGGGGTCGAGTTCGAGGGGCTCGCCGGGGGCTTCTCCGGGCAGTACCGGGTGCTCACCACGCTGGAGGAGAACGGCCGGTGCCGGCGCGGCTACTTCGTCGCCGACCTCGGCCCCGCCCAGTTCGCCGAGGCCGGCACCGTCGACCTGCTGCGCCGCGCGGAGGCCCCGGGTGCGGTGCTGCTCGCTGTGACCGACCCGGCCAACCCGTACGGGGCGGCGCTCGCCTGGCCCGAGCTCGCCGACGGGCCCGCGGGCGGCTCCCGCCCCGGCCGCCGCTCCGGCGCCCTGGTGGTCCTCGTCGCCGGCGTCCCCGTGCTGTTCCTCGAGCGCGGGGGACGTACGCTGCTCGCCTTCGACACCGGCCGGCAGCGGTTGTCGGAGGCCGCCGTGGCACTCGCCGCCGGGGTGCAGCGGGGGGCTGTCGACACGCTGTCGATCGAGACCGTGAACGGGGAGCCGGCGATGGCGGTGACCGGGGCCGCGGCCGCGGTGCGGACCGCCCTGGTCGAGGCCGGTGCCTACACCTCGCCCAAGGCCGTCCGACTGCGCCGGACCTGACCCGGTCCGGCCGACCCGCCGACCCGCCGGCCGTCCGGGCAATTGTCAGAGGCCACGTCCACCATGGAGACATGGGGGACCTCACCGACAACCTCATCACCCTGCTGCGTCTGCTGGAGTCGCGGACCCGATGGCCGGCGGGCGATCTCGCCACGTCCCTGGGCGTGACGCCACCGACCATCCGCCGCTACGTCACCCGGCTGCGCGACCTCGGCTACGGGATCGAGCACGTCACCGGGGACGGCGGCGGCTACCGGCTCACCGCCGGGCGCGCGATGCCACCCCTGGTGATGGACGACGAGGAGGCCACCGCGACCGCCATCGCGCTGCGCCGCTCGCTGCTCGCCCCGACCCCGCTCGCCGAGGACGGGACGCTGCGGGCGCTGGCGAAGATCGAGCAGGTGCTCCCGGAGCGGGTGCGCTCCGCGGTGGAGGCCCACGACACCGAGCAGACGGTCCTCGGTGAGCAGCTGGCCGCCACCCTGGCGGTGATCACCGAGGGCATCCGGGACGGCCGCCTGCTCCGGTTCGCGGTGCTCACCGAGCACGGGCTCGGTGCGCCGCACCGGATCGAGCCGCTGGTCGTCCGCGCCCGGATGGGGCAGTGGTTCCTGATGGGATTCGACCGCGACCTGCGCCGGATCGTCACCTGGCCGGTGGAGCGGATCATCGATCCGGAGGTCACCACGATCCCGTTCGACGCCGAGCGGCACCGCCGCCCGCGCCGGGCCCGCGACGTGGTGCCGGACGACCTACCGGCCCCCGTGGTCGCGGTGCTCGAGGTGCAGGCGCCGCCGTCCCGGGTCCGGGCCGGACTGCCGGACGGGGTCGGCTTCATCGAGCCGCTCGACAACGGCTGGTCCCGGGTGATGATCAGCGGCACCAGCACCGCCCGGATCGCCCGTCAGCTGCTCCTGCTGCCGGAGGTCTTCACCGTCGTCGAGCCCGAGGAGCTGCGGGTCGAGCTACGGGCGATCGCCGAGGTGCTCGCCGGGGTCTGAGCCCGCGGGGCCGGGCGGGGTGAGCCGGCTGAAGTCGGTGTCCAGGTCGCCGACCGGCCCGCCGCGCGGGGACTCCTCGCACGGCGCGGCGTTCGCGTACGCCGCGTCGAAGAAGCCGACCTCGGCCCGGACGGTGCGCCGGAAGAGGGAGCGGCACCGGTCCACCGACTCCTCGGCGCTCGGTTCGGCGGCGTCGAGCTGTTGGCGCAGGAAGCGGACCCAGTCACGGAACTCGTGGCCGCGGTGCAGGTCGATCCACTCGACGTGCTCGGCTCGGGTGGCCTCGACCGTCCGCTGCGGTGCCTCGGCCCAGTCCAGGTAGACCCACTCCAGCACCAGCAGCACCGCCAGCACCTGCGGCCAGGAGTGCGACTCGATCGCCTCGTACATCAGGTCGAGCAGGTCCACCGTCGCACAGCTCAACTGCGGGTGCAGCCGGTCGTCGAGACCGACGTCGAAGGTGGTCAGCGTCCGCTCGAAGTAGCTGTTCTCCTCGGTGGTCAGCATGCCCAGCTGGTGCCCCAGCCGCAGCCGGGCGCTGGCGGTCGGGGCGGTGGCGACGGCCTCGCCGAGCAGCCGGAGGAACGGGTCGAAGAACTGGTAGTCCTGCACCAGGTAGGTGACCAGGACCGGGTCCGCCAGCGTGCCGGCGAACAACTCGTCGACGAAGCGGTGCCCGGTCGCGGCCGCCCAGTCGTCCGCACACTCCTCCTGCAGGCGGCGGGTGAAGTCGGTGCTGGCCGAGGTGGTGCTCATGCGTCCAACGTACCTGCGCGCCGGCCCACCCCGGCCGGCCCGTCAGCGCGCCGGCGTCGACTCCCGCAGGGGCAGCTCGGCCTCCGGGACGCCGTCGCCCGAGGCCCGGGTGAAGGTCGCCCGGGCGGCGATCAGGGCGGTCGTCCACAGCAGGCAGACCATGCTCACCGCGTAGACCGACGACAGGGTGTGGTTGGTGCCGTTGGCCAGGATCACCAGGCCCACCGCGAGCTCGACCACCAGCAGGACAGCGGCGACGAGGGTCAGCGGGCGTACGCCGGGCGTCCGGAAGCCGGTCACGATCGCCGCGACGATCAGCCCGATCGCGACGGCGGCCAGCAGCATCCGGACGGTCTGCAGCCAGACCGGCCCGTCGATGGCGACGACGCCCCAGACCGGGCAGCTGACGCAGCGGGTCAGCGACCCCTTGCCGGCGGCGAACACGCCGGTGACGTGCACCAGCCACAGGGTGCCGACCGCCGCCCAGGCGTACCGACCGGTCGGCGTCAGCCGGGCCCGGCGCGGCGTACGGGACAGGGCGACGGCGGCGGTGGTCATCGCGAGCATCGCGATCAGCGAGGCGCCCAGGTCGGTCGCCCCCTGGACGGTGGTCAGGCCCACCCGGATCGTCAGCATGCCGAACACCCCGGCGGTGAGCGCGCCGGCGAGGGCCACCCACGGCAGCACGGAGACCGTCAGGTCGCGGCGGTGACGCAGCCCGAACAGGGCGGCGAGGAGCAGGGCGGGGCCGGTGCTCACGGCGATCACCCGGTGCACGAACTCGATCACCGGGTTGAGGGCCGCCTGGGGCATCAGCTGGCCGACGTAGCAACCCGGCCAGTTCGGGCAGGCGGCGCTCGAGTCGGTGGCGCACACCAGCGATCCCAGCGCCACGGCGGCGAAGGTGATCACGGCGGCGACGCGGTAGAGCGTGACGGTGGCGGGCGCGGGGGTACTGCTGGCGTTCATGGAGTTCTCCGCAAGGGCGAGGTCCTACGTCGTACGTGCCCACGCCGTCGCGTACGACGACACGGTTTCCTACGATGCACGTACTACGTCATGTCGTCGCACATCTTACGAGAATGCGGGCTCAGCGGTGGTCCGACTCCCAGTCCAGCAGCGCGGCCTTGATCTCAACCCCGTAGCGGTAGTCGCCGAGTCCGCCGGCGGAGCGGATCACCCGGTGGCAGGGGACGACCCAGACCAGCCGGTTGTGCAGGCAGGCCCGGGTGGCGGCCCGGACCTTGCGGGCCCGTCCGGCCCGGTCGGCCAGCTCGCGATAGCTGAGCGTGTCGCCCGGCTCGGTGCCGCGCAGTGTCGCCCAGCAGCTCTGCCGGAACGGCGTGCCCGGCTGGTTCACCCGCAGGGCGCCGAACGCGGTCAGATCACCGTCCAGCATGTCGCCCACCGCCCGGCGGATCGCACTGTCGGCGTCGTTGGGGCGGATCGGCAGCCGGCGCGCGGAGCGGGGGAGCACCGCGGTGATCTCGGTGAGCTCCCCGAAGCCGCACGCCCGCAACACCTCGTCGTCGGGGGTCCAGAGCGCGGTGAAGGCACCGAACGGGGTGGCCAGGGTGGTCGCCTCGAGACTCCGGGTCGTGGACATGTCGGGCCTCCTGGGCGCGGATCGGTGCTGGCGTTCCCATTGTGCTGACTCACCGCCGGGTGGGCGAGACCGGGTGGGGTCGGATCTCAGCCGCGGCCCGGTCAGCGGCCCGGACCTCGACGGGTCGAGCGGTGCCCTCATCCCTGCGTCGCGCTGTGCGGGGGCCGCGACGCGGACCGGATCACGATGCTCGCCGCGACCACCAGCGCCATCCCCGCCCATTCCGGGCCGGACAGCTGCTGGCCGAGGACGACCAGGGCGGCCAGCGCGGCGACGGCCGGCTCGAGGGACAGCAGGATCCCGAACACGTTCGGCGCGATCCAGCGCAGCGCGATGTTCTCCAGCGAGTAGGGGACCACCGAGGACAGCAGCGCGACGCCGAGACCCCGGACGGCGGCCGCCCCGTCGAACAGCCGCCCGCCGGCGTCCACGGCACCCCAGGGCGCCACCAGCACCGCGGCGATCAGCATCGCCCAGGCGACCCCGTCGATCCCGCTGAAGCACTGCGCCGTACGTCCCGAGGCGATGATGTACGCCGCCCACGCCGCGCCGGCGAGCAGGGCCAACCCGATCCCGACCAGGTCGAGCTCCGCCCACGGGGTCCACAGAGCCCCGGAGATCATCAGCACGCCGGCCAGCGCCAGGGTGACCGCCAGCAGGTCACGTACGCTCCGCGAGGTCACCGCGGCCAGCGCCAGCGGGCCGAGGAACTCCAGGGTGACCGCGACGCCCATCGGCAGCCGGGCGAGTGCCCCGTAGAAGGCCGAGTTCATCACCGCCAGGCTCAGCCCGAACTCGGCCACGACCCGCCAGTCCCGGGCCCGGTGGCCGCGCGGGGAGGGTCGGATCGCCACCAGCATGACCACGGCGGCCAGCGCGAGGCGGAGCAGCACCGCGCCCAGCACGCCGGTGATCGGGATCAGCGTCGCGCCGAGCGCAGCGCCGAACTGGACCGAGACGATCGACGCGAGGACCAGGGCGAGCGGCCAACCGGGTGTCTGTCGGGTGCCGCGCGTCATGCCGGCCATCCTGCCACCCGGGGGTGGGGCGGCCCGCCCGCGACCGTTGCGGTGACCGGGGGCGACCGCTTCCGCCCCGCCGCCACCGATCCGGGTCCGTAGAATGGAGCACCGGTCGGCACGGTGGCCGCCGGCGCCGACGGCCCCACTGCGCGCCCCGGGAGGACCCGCGACGCGGAGGGCGGAACAGATGGACACGGCGGTCGTCTACCTGGTGATCACCTTCGCGCTGGGCTTCGGGGCGACCCTGCTCCGGCTGCCGCCGCTGGTCGGCTTCCTCGCTGCCGGCTTCGTGCTCAAGGCGCTGGGCTTCGCCACCCTGCCCTACCTGCAGCTGCTGTCCGACCTCGGCGTGACGATGCTGATGTTCACCATCGGGCTGAGGCTCGATGTCCGTACGCTGCTGCGCAGGGTCGCCTGGGGGACCGCGCTGCCGCACATGGTGCTCAGCACCCTGATCGGTGCCGGGTTCCTCGGCCTGCTCGCGGTGGTGGGTGCCCCGATGCTGCAGGGGATGGCGTCCGGCCCGCTGCTCACCCTCGGCTTCGCCCTGTCGTTCTCCAGCACGGTCTTCGCGGCGAAGGTGCTCGAGGAGCGCTCCGACGACGGTTCCCTGTACGGGCGCACCGCGCTGGCCATTCTGGTCCTGCAGGACATCGTGGCGGTCGGCTTCCTCGCCGCCCGCGAGGGTTGGCAGCCGGGCCCGCGGATCCTCCTGCTGGCCCTGCTGTGGCCGCTGACGCTGGTGCTGCGCCGGATCTGGGACCGGCTGGGCCGCGACGAACTGCAGGTGTTGTTCGGGATCGCCGTCGCGCTGGGCCCGGGTGTCTGGCTGTTCGGCCTGGCCGGCCTGACCGGCGACCTCGGCGCGCTGGTGGTCGGGCTGCTGCTGGCCTCCTCGAAACGGGCCGCCTCACTGTCGGCCGCCCTGTTCAGCATCAAGGAGGTGCTGCTGGTCGGCTTCTTCCTCACCATCGGGGTGCAGAGCGAGCTCACCCTGCCGTCGGTGCTGATGGGGCTGGCGCTGATGGTCCTGCTGCCGGTCCAGGGGCTGCTCTACATCGTGCTGCAACGGCTCTTCGGGCTGCGCAACCGCACCGCCGTGCTGTCCGGCTTCATCCTCGGCACCTACTCCGAGTTCGGCCTGATCGTCACCTCGTACGCGGTGGGCCGCGGCCTGGTCAGTGCCGACTGGCTGCCGGCCCTGTCGGTGGCCGTCGCCGGCAGCTTCGTCCTCGCCTCGATCGCCAACCGCCGCGGCACCCGGCTGATCGAGTGGCTCACCGACGCGCTGCCCTCCCGGGCCGCCGCCCGGATCATCCCCGAGGACCGGCCGGTGGCCCTCGGCGACGTCCGCGCGATCGTGCTCGGGATGGGCCGGATCGGCGCCTCGGCGTACGACCACCTGGCGCACGAGTACGGGCTCAGCGTCGTCGGCGTGGAGAACAACCTCGACCGCGCCGCGGACCTGCGGCGCCGCGGGATGAACGTCATCGTCGCCGACGCCACCGACGCGGAGTTCTGGCAGCGTCTGCACCCCAGCCACACCGTCGCCATTGTCGTGCTGGCGATGCCCGAGCACGGGTCGAACCTGTTCGCCCTGCACCAGGTGGAGGCCAGCGAGTTCGACGGCACCGTCGCCGTGGTCGCGCACAACGACGACGACGTCAAGGAGATCCAGGACCTGGGCGTCGAGGCGGTCTTCCACCTCTACGACGGGGCCGGCGACAGCCTGGCCGACCGGGCCGCCGCCCACGCCGGGGTCAGGCCCGTCGACGGGACGGAGTGAGCGCCGGCCCGCCGCTCAGTCGACGATGATCGCGATCTTGCCGCGGACGTGGCCGGACATGCTGAGCCGGTACGCCTCCGCCAGCCGTTCCAGCGGGAACGTCGCGGCGACGTCCACCCGCAACCGGCCCTCGGCCAGCAGCGTCGACAGCGCCGCCAGGTCGTCGGCATCGGGGCGGACCCAGATCCACTGTCCGCCAGCGCCCAGCACCCGGGCGTCGGCGATCGAGGCGTGCCGCCCGCCGTCCTTGAGCACGGCCAGGGTCACGTCCAGCACCCCACCGACGAAGTCCGCGACGACGTCCACCCCGTCCGGGGCCAGCGCCCGGACCGCCTCGGTGAGGCCCTCGCCGTACGCCACCGGTTCGGCGCCCAGTGCGCGGACCCGCTCGGCGCTCGCCGGCGAGCAGCTGCCCAACACCCGGGCGCCGAGGTCGTGGGCGACCTGGACCGCGGCGGAGCCGACGCCGCCGGCGGCGTTGTGCACCAGCACGGTCTCCCCGCGCCGCAGCCCCAGCCGGTGCAGCACCTGGTAGGCGGTCAGGCCGGCCAGCGGCACGGCCGCCGCCTCGGCCCACGACAGCCCGGCCGGCTTGCGGGCGACGTGGCGGACGGCCAGCGTCACGTACTGCGCCATCGTCCCGCCGTGCACGTAGTCCTTGCGGGCGTACCCGAACACCTCGTCGCCGACGGCGTACTCCGGCACATCGATGCCGACCTTCTCCACCACGCCGGCGACGTCCCATCCCGGCACGACGGGGAAGCGTACGTCCATCAGGGCGTCAAGGCCGCCCTGCATCAGCTTCCAGTCCACCGGGTTGACCGCGGCGGCCCGGACCCGGACCAGCACCTCACCGGGGCCGAGCTTGGGCAGTGGCAGGTCGACCGGGTGCAGCACCTCCGGCCCGCCGTAGGTGTCGTACGTCATCGCGCGCATCGTCTGGGTCATGCCCCCATCCTGCCCCCGGGGACCGACAACGGCACCGAACCGCCCGGCGGTTCAGCCGGCGAGCGCCTCCAGGCCGGCCAGCGCCTGCTCCAGGTCGGGGGCCACCACCAGCCGATCCACCGCGGAGCGCCGGACGAAGCCAGCCTCCGCCATCCCCCGGACCGCGGCCAGGAACGGGTCCCAGAAGCCGCCGGTGTTGAGGAACCCGACCGGTTCGTCGAGCAGCCCCAGGTAGCTCCAGCTCCACACCTCGACGATCTCCTCCAGCGTGCCGAGCCCGCCGGGGATCGCCAGGAACGCGTCGGCGAGGTCGGCCATCAGCGCCTTGCGCTCGTGCATCGTCCGGACCACCCGCAGCTGGGTCAGGTCGTGGCGCCCCCACTCCCGCAGGATCATCTCCTCGGGGATCACGCCGATCACCTCACCGCCGGCGTCCAGGGCCCCCTGGGAGAGTGCGCCCATCAGCCCCGAGCCGCCCGCCCCGTACACCAGGCCGACGCCGCGGCGGGCGAGCTCGGAGCCCACGTCGTACGCGAGGCCGCGCAGCGCCGGGTCGTGGCCGTCACTGGCGGCGGCGAAGACGGCGAGTCGGCGCAGGGGGCTCATGGCGGCATTCTCCCCCACCGGGCCGAGGCCGCTACCTGTCGACCCGGAGCGGCGTGGGCTCGTCCTCGGCCCGATGGGGCAGCCGGTGCCGGCCGCGGGCCAGCGGGGAGGGCCACCACACCGCCGGGCCGATGTCGTGCACCAGGGCCGGGACGAGCACCGACCGGACGACGAAGGTGTCCAACAGGACGCCGAAGGCGACGATGAACGCGAGCTGGACCAGGAACAGGATCGGGATCACCGACAGCGCCGCGAACGTCGCCGCCAGCACCAGCCCCGCCGAGGTGATCACCCCACCGGTGACGACCAGGCCGCGCAGCACCCCGTCGCGGGTGCCGTGGACCTGGGTCTCCTCGCGCACCCGGGTCATCAGGAAGATGTTGTAGTCGATGCCGAGTGCGACGAGGAAGACGAAGCCGTAGAGGGGGACCGCCGGGTCGGCGCCCGGGAAGCCCAGCACGTGGTTGAAGACCAGTGCGGAGACGCCCATCGCGGCGGCGAAGGACAGCACCGTGGTGGCGATCAGCAGCAGCGGGGCGACGACCGCCCGGAGCAGCACCATCAGGATCAGCAGGATGACGACCAGGACGACCGGGATGATCAGGGTGCGGTCGTGGATCGCGGCGTCGACGGTGTCGATCGAGGTCGCGGTCACCCCGCCGACCAGCGCCCCGCCCGGCAGCGCGTGGAGTTCGTCGCGGACGGCCCGTACGGTCGTCTCGGCCTCGTCGGAGTCGGCCGCGGAGGTCAGGGTGGCCTGCACCAGCACCTGCCCGTCCAGCACCGTCGGCGCCGCCCCGGCCGTGCCGGCCGCGCCACCGGGAGCTCCGGGAATCGTGCCGATCCCGCCGTCGCGGGTCAGCGGCAGGGTGCCGGTGGGGGAGGCCGCCGCGGTGACGGCCACCGAGGCGATGCCGTCGTGGTCCGACAGCGTCCGGGCCACCTCGGGCAGCTGCGACTCGTCGGCGAGGACGTAGAGGGGGGAGCCCGCCCCGGCGGGGAAGTGGGCGCCGAGCTCCTGCTGGCCGTCCCGGGCCTCGGAGGTGCCGAGGACCAGGTCGGACTGCGGCACGCCGTCGGCGCGCAGCTGTCCGACCCCGACGGCGGCCACGGCGAGCACGATGGCGGTGGTCACCCACAGGGCCCGGGGGTGGGAGGCCACGCCGCGGGCCAGCCGGGCCCAGATCCCGCGGGCGGGGACCACGTCCGCCGGTGTCGCCGCCGGGTCGTACGCGGGGCGGGCGGGCCAGAACGCCACCCGGCCGCAGGCGTAGAGGACCGCGGGGAGGAAGGTCAGGGCCGCCAGCATCGCGAAGGCGATCCCGATCGCGGCGACAGGGCCCAGGGTGCTGTTCGACTTCAGGTCGCTGAGCAGCAGGCAGAGCAACCCGGCGATCACCGTGCCGCCGGACGCCAGGATGGGCTCGACGGCGCCGCGCAGCGCGACCCGGGTCGCCTGCCAGGCGTGCGGCGAGTGCCGCAGCGCCTCGCGGTAGCGGGCGACGTAGAGCAGCGAGTAGTCCGTGGCCGCGCCGATCACCAGGATGAACAGGATGCCCTGGGTCTGACCGCTGAGCAGCAGCACCCCGGCCTTCGCCAGCCACCACACGGTCAACAGGGCCACGCACAGGGCGAACATGCTGGTGGCCAGGACGGCGAGGGGGAGGATCGCCGAGCGGTAGACGAGGAGGAGGATGACCAGGACGGCGGACAGGGCGACGCCGAGCAGCAGGCCGTCGATGCCGGCGAAGGCCCCGGCGAGGTCCGCGGTGAAGCCGGCCGGCCCGGTCACGTAGGCGCGGACCCCCTCGGGCAGGCCGGTGCGGGTCACCGTGCCGACCTCGCGGGCCACCGCCGGGATGTCGGCGTCGCCGGTGATCGGCACGAAGGCCTGGACGGCCATCCCGTCGGCGGACGGAATGGCCGGGGACACCGGACCGGCCACGCCCGCGACGTCCGCGGTCGCCGCGATCCGCTCCCTGATCACCGCCAGGTCTGCGGGCGTCAGGGGTGAGTCGGCCGTGACGACCACGACGGCGGGGATCGCCGCCCGGCCGGTGAAGTCCGCGAGCCGCTCCTGGACCCGGGTCGCGTCGGCCGATTGCGGCAGGTAGGCGGTCGCCTCGTTCGAGGAGACCTCGTCGACGCGGCCGAAGTACGGCCCGCCGACCGAGGCGGCGGCCAGCCAGGCGAGGATCAGGGCGGCCGGGAGGATGATCCGCAGCCAGCGGGGGACGTGCAACATCGTCGGCATCCTTCGTCGTGGGGTGAGATCAAGGTCGAGAACGCTCGCCAAATTAAGCTAGCTTGGCTAGCAATAAACCTAGCATGGGAATGTCCCCCGGCATAGACTCGGCGTCATGTCAGCCGAGCAGCCGGAGGGGGGGACCGCGTCAGGGGTCGCGGACGACGTCCCGCTCTACGCGGTGGCGGCCAACGATCCCTCCGGTCGCCTGATCGACCGTCGCGGCGTCAGTGAGGCCGACCTGGCCCAGATCTCCGGGCTGATGCAGGCCCTCGGTGCGCTGCGCGACGAGGAGGACCGCTTCGCCCGGGCCTCCGAGGAGTACATGAGACTGGGGCGCACGGACATGCGGGCGCTGCACTTCCTGATCGTCGCCGAGAACCTCGGCCGGGTGGTGACCGCGGCAGCCCTGGCCACCCACCTGCACATCACCAGCGCCTCGACGACCAAGCTCCTCGACCGGCTCGAGCGGGCCGGTCACGTCACCCGGTCACCGCATCCGTCCGACCGGCGGGCCCTGGCCGTACGCGTCACCGCGCAGACCCGCCGGGCCGCCACCGCGACGGTCGGGGCGTACCAGGCCCGGCGGTTCCGGGCCGCGGCCCGGCTGTCGCCGGCGGAGCGGGAGGTCGTCACGCACTTCCTGCACGACATGACCGACGAGCTGGCCGGCGCCGATGCGTTGCCCCCGGAGTCCGGCCGGCGCGACAGCTGACCGTACGACCTGTCGGCCGTACGGTCGGACTCCTCGGAGGGCTCAGGCGGCCAGGACGAGCCGACCGGCCAGGCCGACCATCAGCACGCCGACGCCGGTGTCGATCCAGCGCCAGGTCCGTGGCCGGCCGAGCGGCCCGGACAGCGCCCGGGCCCCGAAGCCCAGCAGCACGAACCACAGCGCGCTGGCCGACAGCGCGCCGGCGGTGAAGACCCATCGCGCCGGGTCGCCGAAGTGGTTGGCCAGGTTGCCGAGCAGCACCACGGTGTCGAGGTAGGTCTGCGGGTTGAGGAAGGTCGCGCCCAGCACGGTCAGCACGACGGTCCGGGCCGAGCCGGCCCCGGTGACGACCATCGCCTTCGGCCTGGCGGCCGACCGGAAGGACATCGCGGCGTAGTAGAGCAGGTAGGCGGCGCCGACCCAGGCGAGCACCTCCATCACCACCGGGTGGTGCGCGGCGATCACGCCGACCCCGGCCGTGCCCGAGGTGATCAGCACGATCTCGCTGAGGATGCAGACGAGCACGACCAGCCCCACGTGGTCGCGACGGATCCCCTGACGCATCACCATCGTGTTCTGCGCCCCGATCATCGCCACGAGCGTGAAGCTCGCCACGAACCCGGTCACCCAGATGCCGATCCCGACCATCATCCACCTCCGACGTCCCGGCCGGCCCCGGCCGGCAGCACAGTCCTCGCCGGCAACACCGGCACCCGACCAACCCGCCGGAGCGGCCGGCGGGCGGGGGCGCGCGGCCCCTCCGACTCCGACGCTAGGGGGACCCAGATCGTAAGACAAACGTGGGATTCTTCAGTCGGATTAGAATCTCTTCATGAACTTCGAGCAGCTCAGGGCCCTCCTGGCGGTGGTGGACGAGGGCACCTTCGAGGCCGCCGCGGACGAGCTGAAGGTCTCCCCGTCGGCGATCAGCCAGCGGATCAAGGCCCTCGAGGGCTCGGTCGGCAACGTCGTGGTGCGGCGTACGGTGCCCTGCACGGCCACGGAGGCGGGGGCGGTGCTGCTCCGGATGGCCCGCCAGGTCGCCCTGCTGGAGACCGAGGCCCGCGAGTCGCTGGGCGCCGGCGACCCGGGGCAGGCGATGCTGCCCCTGGCGGTCAATGCCGACTCGCTGGCCACCTGGTTCCGCCCGGTGCTGCGCGACGCGGCCGGGTGGCCGGACACCGTGCTGCGGCTGCAGCTGGAGGACGAGGAGCACACCAGCGACCTGCTCCGACGCGGCGACGTGGTCGGCGCCGTCACCGCCGCACCGCGCGTGGTCACCGGGTGTCGTACGGAGCGCCTCGGCGCGATCCGCTACCAACCGGTCGCCGCCCCGGAACTGCTGGAGCGCCACACCCGGCTGCGCAGCGGCCGCCGGATCGTCGAGTGGGGCCGGATGCCGGTGCTCCGGTACGGACCCAAGGACGACCTGCAGAACAAGTTCCTCCGCTCCCGGGGCGTCGAGCAGTTGCCCATCGCCCACCAGATCCCGTCCTCGGAGGCGTACCTGGAGGCGGCCCGCGCCGGGCTCGGCTGGGGTCTGGTCCCCGAGGTACAGATGGGGACGGCGCTGGCCGACGGGTCACTGGAGATCGTCGTGCCGCAGTCCCAGCGCGACGTCCCGCTCTACTGGCAGGTCTGGAAGCTCGGCTCCGAACGGATCGAACGGCTGAGTGCCGCCGTGCGCAGGGCCGCGGCACCGCTGGCCCGCGGCTGACGTCAGCGCGGGCCGGCCGGCAGCACCTCGTACGTCAGGCGGGCGAACCGGCCCAATTGCTGCGCCGACACCAGGCGCAGCCGGTCGGGCCCGAGGTTGCGGGGCAGCAGCGGCTTGCCGGCCGCCACCGTGGCCGGCGCGACGTCGACCCGGATCTCGTCCAGCACCCCGGCGTCGAGGAACTGCCCGGCGAGGTCCCCGCCGCCGATCACCCAGAGGATCCCGTCGCCCACCACGGCCTCCAGGGTCGCCAGGTGGTCGGTGACCGGACCGGACAGGATCCGGACGTCGGCCCCCTCCGGGATCGGCAGGTCGCGATGGGTGAACAGGAACAGCGGACTGGTGCCGATCATCGCGTCGTTCCAGCTGCCGGGGACCTCGGGCGGGGCCTCGTGGGCGAGCACCCACTCGTACGTGGCGGCGCCGCAGACCCCGGCGGCGGTCGAGCCGATGAAGGTCGCCGGGTCCGGCCCGCCGTCCTCCTCGGGGACGTCGAACAGCCACTGCAGGTCGTCGCCGGTGCCGGCGAGATAGCCGTTGAGCGTGCTGGCGGTGTAGAAGACCGTACGCATGGCTCACCCTAACCAGCGAAACGTCGGCGAGGACAGGGCCGCGGGAGCACAATCGGACCCATCCCCACCGGAGGAACCCACCGGATCACACCCACCGAACGACCCCGCCCGAGCGGCTGAACGGAGTGGACGATGCGCGTCGCTGTGCCGACCGAGACCAAGCCGGAGGAGTACCGGGTGGCGGTCACGCCCGCCGGTGTCCGCGAACTGGTGGCCGACGGCCACGAGGTGGTGGTCCAGGCCGGGGCCGGACTGGCCTCCGACATCACCGACGAGGACTTCCAGCGGGTCGGTGCCGAGACCACCGACGACGTGGATGCCCTGTGGCACTGGGCCGACCTGATCTGCAAGGTCAAGGAGCCCCAGCCGCCGGAGATCGCCCGGCTCCGCGAGGGCCAGCTGCTCTTCGCCTACCTCCACCTGGCCCCGGACGAGGCCCAGACCCGTGGCCTGCTCGCGTCCGGCGCGAGCTGTGTGGCGTACGAGACCGTCACCGACGACGAGGGCCGGCTACCGCTGCTGGCGCCGATGTCCGCGGTCGCGGGCCGGCTGTCGGCCCAGGTCGGGGCCCGGCTGCTGGAGGGCATCCACGGCGGCCGGGGCCTGCTGATGGGCGGCGTGCCCGGCGTACCGGCGGCCCGGGTGCTGGTGATCGGGGCCGGCGTCGTGGGCAGCAACGCCATCCGGGTCGCCCTCGGGATGGGCGCCGACGTCACCGTCCTCGACGTCGACCTGGACCGGCTGGCCCACCTGGACTCCCGCTTCGGCGCGGCCCTGACCACCCGGCACTCGTCCCGGCTGGCCCTCGAGGAGTCCCTGGCCCGCGCCGACCTGGTGATCGGTGCCGCGCTGGTGCCGGGGGCGCTGACCCCCCAGCTGGTCTCGCGCGAACAGCTCCAGCTGATGCCGCACGGCTCCGCGATCGTCGACGTCGCCATCGACCAGGGCGGCTGCTTCGCCACCAGCCACCCGACCACCCACAGCGATCCCACCTACTGGGTGGACCACGTGCTGCACTACTGCGTGGCCAACATGCCCAGTGCCGTCGCCGCGACGGCCACCCGGGCACTGGCCAACGCCACCCAGCCCTACCTCGTCCGGCTCGCCAACGGCGGCATCGACGGCCTGATCACCGACCAGCAGCTCCGTGCCGGGCTGAACGTGCACCGGGGGATGGTGACGAACGCGGCCGTCGCCGCGGCGCACGGGATGGAACACGTCCGGGCCGACGAGGCGCTCCTGGAGGACTGATCCCGGCGGGACTCAATCGGAGGGGCGGAGACCCGACTGAGGGGTGGCGTTCCACCTCGGTGGTGGAGCTGCGCTTGCGCATTTTTGCAGAGCATGTAATCTTTCGTGGTCTGCAACGGTGCGGGCTGCCCCGCGGGCGTGCCCGCCCGCCTCTGTGTTTCGGAAGGTTCTCGCCCATGACCCACGTCGTCGCCTCCCCCCGGGCCGACGCGCGGAGCGACGCTCCGTCGACCCCGGTGATGCAACACCGCCAGATCCTGCTCGTCATCTACGCCCTGATGGCGGGGATGTTCCTCTCCTCGCTGGACCAGACCATCGTCGGTACGGCGATCCGGACCATCGGTGACGACCTGCACGGCCTCGACCACCAGGCCTGGGTCACCACCGCGTACCTGATCACCTCGACGATCGCCACCCCGATCTACGGCAAGCTGTCCGACATCTTCGGCCGCCGGCCGCTCTACATCTTCGGCCTGGGCGTCTTCATCCTCGGCTCGTTCCTGTCCTCGTTCTCCACCTCGATGGAGATGCTGGCGGCGTTCCGCGCCTTCCAGGGCATCGGTGCGGGCGCGCTGATGTCGCTGCCGCTGGCCATCATGGGGGACATCCTCGCCCCGCGCGAGCGGGCCAAGTACCAGGGCTATTTCCTGGCCGTCTTCGGCGTCTCCGCCGTCGTCGGCCCGCTGATCGGCGGCGTCTTCTCCGGGGCGAGCCAGATCCTGTGGGTCACCGGCTGGCGCTGGGTGTTCCTGATCAACGTGCCGATCGGCATCATCGCGCTGGCGATGGTGATCGCCTTCCTGCACCTGCCGAAGTTCCACGACCGCACCGCGAGCCGGATCGACTGGTGGGGCGCCACCGCCGTCGTCGCCACCCTCGTCCCGCTGCTGCTCGTCGCCGAGCAGGGCCGGGAGTGGGGCTGGGGTTCGGCGGGTGCGATCGCCTGCTACGTGATCGGCACTGTCGGCCTGGTGGCGTTCATCGCCGTCGAGTCGGCGATGAAGGACGACGCGATCATCCCGATCCGGCTCTTCCGTTCCCAGACCTTCTCGATGGCCACCGTGCTCGGCTTCCTGGTCGGCTTCGCGATGTTCGGCGCCATGCTGACGCTGCCGCTCTACCTGCAGCTGGTCGACGGGCTCACCCCGACCGAGTCCGGCTTCGCCACGCTGCCGATGGTCGGCGGCCTGATGATCGCCTCCATCGTGTCCGGCCAGCTGATCTCCCGTACGGGTCGCTACCGGATCTTCCCGATCACCGGCACCCTGGTGCTCAGCGGCGGCTACTACCTGCTCACCTTCCTGACCATCGACGAGCCGCTGTGGTTCATGATGATCGGGATGTTCCTGATCGGTCTCGGCATGGGCCAGCTGATGCAGGCGCTCACCCTGGCCACCCAGAACGCGGTGCCGGTGCGGGACATGGGCGTGGCGACCAGCTCGTCGACCTTCTTCCGCCAGATCGGCGGCACGCTCGGCACGGCCGTCCTGCTGTCGGTGCTGTTCGCGCTGCTGCCGACGAACATGACCACCGCGATGACGAACAAGACCGACCTGACCAACGCCCTCGACGCGGCCCTCACCCCGTCGGTCGCCACCGCCCCCGCCAACGCAGGCGTGATGGACAAGATCTGGAACCCGATCGTCACCCCGATCACCACCGAGGTCCAGAACGGCCTCGACCAGGGCACCGCCGCCGCCCGGCAGGCCGCCGCCGACGCGGTCACCAAGCAGGTGACGGCCGTGGTCGAACAGCAGGTCGCCGCGGGCCGCATCCCGGCCGCCGCCGCGTCGACGGTGATCCGCCAGCAGGTCGCGGCCGCCCGCCCGGCCGCCGAGCAGAAGGCCCTGGAGGCCGCCGCGCAGAAGGCCGGCGTCTCCGTCGTCGACGGCCGGCTGGCCGTCGACTACGCCGACCAGGCGCAGCGTACGGCTGTCGTCGACAAGGTCGTGCCGACGATGATCGACAAGATCAACAACGCCGAGCAGGGGTCCTCGTCGTCCTCGACGACCTCGGACACATCCTTCCTCAAGGGTGCCGACCCGCGGCTCACCCGGCCGTTCATGGCGGGCTTCAACGCCTCGGCCGTGACGATCTACTGGGTCGGCCTCGGTGTCGCGCTGCTGGCGTTCGTGCTGACCTGGTTCTTCCGGACCCCACCGCTGCGCACCCGGTCCGCGCTGCAGGAGCAGGCCGACAGGGCCGCGGCGGCACCTGCTGCCGAGCAGGCCTGACGATCGACCGGACACAGGCCGTCACGACGGTGCCGGGGACTCCTCGGGGTCCCCGGCACCGTCGTATCGCCGGAAGGAAACCGTGATGATCGTCGACCCGACAGCCTTCGCCACCGCACCGACCGCCACCGCCCCGGGGTCGCCCCCCGACGCCCGGGAAGCGGGGAAACCGTGCTCGTGGCGCGCACTCAAGAAGCAGCAGACCCGCGAGGCGATCCACGACGCGGCGTACGCGTTGGTCGCCGAGCGCGGCTACGCCCACGTCACGGTCGCCGACATCTGTGCCGGGGCCAACGTCTCCGATCGGACGTTCTTCAACTACTTCCCGTCCAAGGCGGCCGCCACCCTCGGGCTGCCGGACACCGTCATCGGCGACGAGGCGCGGCAGCGCTTCCTCGACGGCACGGGTTCGCTGGTCGCCGACCTCTGCGAACTCCTGGCCCACCTCGCCGACCACCGCGACGACCACCTCGCCCGGGTCCGCGTCCTGACGAAGTGCGAGCCCGGTCTGCTCGCCGCCCTGCACCGCTGGACCACCGACGTGCGGCACCAGGTGCTGGAACTCGCCGAGACGCGCGGCAGCGCCGAGGAGGCCAGGCTCGCCGTGTCCCTGGTGCTGATCGCCCTGGACCTGCACGCGGACAGCAGCTACACCAGCAGTCCGCCCACGGCGGACTCGCTGCGGGAGACGATCGGGCGACTCGCCACGATCGCCGCCCGGGCAGGGTAGCGGCAGGCACGCAGACGGCCGCCGGCCCGGAGGGGACCGTACGTCCCGTCCCGGCCGGCGGCCGTGATGTCCGAGGCTCCGACGAGGGCCCGTCGGGGTCGGGTCAGGCGGTGGCCAGGGCCAGTTCCTCCGTGGGGGCGTCGTACGCCGACCGGTCGAGGATGCCCTCACGCTTCGCCACGATGACCGGAACCAGCGCCTGGCCGGTCACGTTCAGCGCGGTGCGGACCATGTCGATGATCGGGTAGATCGCGGCGCAGCCGTCCATCTTGGTGGTCGAGCCGAGCGGCACGGCGAACGAGGCGTACGACGACG
>CAYOBI010000043.1:0-17244 GCA_964402325.1 uncultured Propionibacteriaceae bacterium
GCGCGGCGGGCCAGGGCGGCCACCGCGTCGAGTGCGGCGACGATCGCCGCGGCCTGGGCCCGCGACCCGGCCGACCCCTCGACCACCGGCTCGGCCTGCGCCTCGGCGACGACCGGACGCGGGCCGGATCGGGCCAGCACGGCCCCGCGGCGGAAGGCGGGGGTGTCGGCGGGCGCGGTCCAGTACCGCTCCAGCTCCGGATCGCGACGTTGCTGGAACTGCTCGGCACGATCCGGGCGCTGCTGCGGATCTGGATGGAACACCACATCCAGGACGAGGAGCAGATGCGGACCGCGTTCGAGGAGCACCGGCAGATCCTCGAGGCGATCGCCGCGGGCGACGCCGACACCGCCGTCGCCCGGATGGACAGTCACATGGACACCGCCGACGCCCGGCTCCGGGCCGCCGCGACGGCGACCTGATCCGGACGCGTTCCCGCGGGAACGTCAGGGGCCTCAGAAGCCGCCGATCCCCCGGACCCGGAGCTCCTCGGCGACCACCGGCGGGATGCCGGCCTGGGTGGCGAGCCGCGGCCAGGACCGCCGCAGCGCCTGGCGGACGTCACGGGTGTCGAGGCGGCCGAGCACCGCGAGCGGCGCGCCCGCGGGGGCGGCCGGGCAGCCGAGCAGCAGGTCGGCCCATTCCTCGGCGGGCAGGCCCCGCCAGCCGGCGAGCCGGGCCCGGACGTCGGCCGGGTCGGCCCCCGGGTCCGCGGCGACGACCCGCAGCGCCGCCTGCAGGCCGGCCACGAAGGCGGGCCGGTCCTCGGCGAGCCGGGCCAGGTCGTCGGGGGCGTCGGTCCAACCGGCCAGCCAGGCGACCACCGCGGCGTGCACGACCGGGCCCCACTCCTCGGTGAGGACACGCCATTCGTACGCCTCGAGGGAGCCCTCGCGGGCCCCGTCGAGCGAGGCGAGGGCGGAGGCGAGCTTGCGGTCGGCGACGACCGGGCGGTAATCGGCGGCGTCGTGGCTGAGCGGGCGGGCGACGAGCCGGACGAGGTTGCGGGAGTCCATCGTCGCGCAGATCACCCGCTGCGCCCGGGCCTGGGTCGCGGGGTCGCCCTGCACCGGCCCGAACCAGGCGAACATCTGGTCGGTCAGCGCCGGCACCGCGGTCCACAGGGTGCGGTACGGCAACCGCCGGCGGGCGCGGACCACCTCGGCGAGCCGGGTCATCGCGTACGGGCCCCCGAGCAGCCGGGCGAACACCGCCGGGCCCACCTCGTCGGCCAGGAGGTCGAAGGCCCGGTCGTCGAGCGACACCGCCGGGTCGATCACCAGGGCGTCCAGCCGGGCGACGAACGCCTCTGCCCCGTCCACCTCGGCGTCCTGGACGGGGTGCTCCAGGTAGGTGCGCAACAGTGCCACGGCCCGCTCCCCCACCGCGATCGGCCCGCCGTCCAGGTCGACCGCGCCCGACAGCCCCGCACCGGAGAAGGGCGCCACGACCAGCCCGACCCCCGGCCCGCCGGTCTCGGCCGGATCGTCGGGCTGGGCCACGAACGTCGACCACCACAGGTCCGCCGCGACCCGGCGCGGCAGCGCCCGGGCCAGCGCGGACAGCGTCGCCACCCCGGCCGCGGGGTCGGCGGTGCGCAGCAGCAGGGGCGTACGGTCCGCGAGGTGGCCGAGGAGCGTGGCGAGCAGGTCCTGGCGGACGTCCCCGGGGGCGGGCCGGGTCCGGCGGGCGGGCAGGCCGAGCACCTCCAACACACCGCCGAGCGGCTGTTCCTCGCGGCGCGACAGCACGCCGTCGCGGGCGAGGTCGAGCAGGTCGTGGGCGCACTGGCGGCCGGACGGGTCCAGCAGGCAGTGCGCGGCGAAGGTCCCGGGCCGGCCGACCCGGCCGAGGTAGACCTTGGAGACGAGCAGGGTGCCGTGCTCGGTGGGGCGCGCCTCGAGGCCACAGGGCGGTTCCGTGCCGCGCATCACCTCGGCGTCGGAGCCGCGCGGCAGGAACGCGCGGGCGGCGTCCGGCAGCCAGGGCGACCCGTCGACCAATGGCCAGCCGGCCGAGGCGCCGAGCACGCCGAGCCCGTTGCTGGTCGGGCCCCAGCCGACCACGGCCTGCTGGATCTCAGCCATGCACCCGCTCCTGCCCGTAGAGCGCGGCGGCCCCGGCCAGCAGGCCCATGTCGTGCAGCAGGCCGAGCAGGGGTTCGTGCACCCGGACCGGCGCAATGGTGTCGAACATTCCGAGATTGTTCACCGGGCAGCCGGTCGCCGACACCGCGTGGTAGCGGATCAGCAGCGAGAACCGTTCCGCCTCGGCGAGGATCGCGGGCCCGTGCTGGGCCAGCAGCTCGTACGGCCAGCGTGACTGCCGGCGCAGGTAGTCGTCCTCGTGCCCGTAGAACCGGGCGTCGAGCGGGATCGACTGACCCGGGTGCGGCCGGCGGGCCTCCAGCGGGGCGAGTTCGTCGCACTTGGCGACCACCACCCCGGTCGGGACCGGGTCGCGACGGTCGGCGACGGCCCGGGCGGACTGGAGCGCGGCGACCACGGTGCCGGCGCCGGGGGCGGTGGCCCCTTCGATCCCGGGGGCCAGCGCGAAGCCGGTCTCCGGGCCGAACGCCAGGTTGACCGGGGAGCAGAACACCAGCGCGCCCGACATCACCGACAGGTACGGGTTGAGGTCGGCGCTGGAGCGGGCGTCGCGGTATCCCTCCCCCGCGGCGTCGAAGAAGAGCAGGTTGACGTCCTCGTCGGGGGCCCAGTCGCGGTGCATCCGGACCACCAGCGGGGCGGTCCGCTCCAGCCGGGTCTGCTCCGGCGGGCGGCGCATCGCCAACGGGGTGACGTAGTCGCGCTGGTAGACGGCCTTGGAGCGCTCCTCGACGGTGAAGGTGAGGCCCATCGCGGCGAGGTCGGTCATCGCGACGATCCGCTGCAGCAGCACCGCCAGGTAGGTCGACTTCGACACCGACGAGGGGCCGACCAGGCCGATCGGCAGGGTCTCGCGGCGCAGGAACTCGGCCGGCATCACGTGCCCGCGGGGGCAGCGGTGGTGCACGCCGAGGCGCAGCATCTCGAGGTGTTCGGCCCGGTCCCGGTCCCGGTCCGGGGCGGTGGCGCCGACCAGCGAGCGGACCCCCCGGATGACCGTACGGACGGCGTCGCGCCGCGGCGGGGTCCACGGCTCACTCTGTGCGGTGTAGGTGGTGAACTCGTGCGCCCGATAGTGCGCGGCGCACTGGGGACACAGGTAGCGGGCCATCAGCGCGCCACCACGAGGACCATCACCAGCACCGCGACGGCCAGCCCGACCAGCCGCAGGATCCGCAGCCGGCGGCCGTAGCGGACCTGGGCGTCGTGCCGGGCCAGCTTCGCCAGCCGGCGCCGTTCGGCCTCGTCGAAGGACGACACACTCATGGGAACACCGATCTTCCGAGGGCCAGCAGCGCCACCCCGACGACGAGGCCGAGGGCGGTGCCGGCGAGGGCGGCCGCGGCCAGGTAGCCGGCCCAGTGGCCGGGGCCGAACCGTTCGGCGCCCAGGTACCCCTCGACGGCGAACAGCTGGCGCCACCAGGCGGCGAGCTGGGCCGGCACCGAGTCCGGGTCGGCCATGTCGGCGGGCAGGCCGGCCCGCGGCAGGACGGCGGGCGGCGGCGGGGGCTCGTCGGCGGCCAGCGGCAGGTAGACCGCCTGGGTGGGCGCGACCCGGGTCGCATCGTCGTACCGGGGCGCGTCGTACGGGGGTGCGGCCGGCGGGATGGCGTAGCTGCGCAGGATCGTGGCGTCGGGGTCGTCGGTGTCGCGGTGGGGCAGTTCGAAGGTCGTGGTCGGGGCCTGCACCGGGCCGGCGGGGCGGGCGGTGCTGCCGGCGGTGAGCCGGCTGTGCAGGGCCCGGGCACTGGGCCGGTTGTCGGACCGTACGGTCAGGGCCTGGCGGACGCACTCGCGGACCACCGGGTCGGTGATCGTCGCCAGCACGGCCTCGTCGGCCGCCCGACCGGTGCCGTACGCATCCTCGTACTCGCGCGGGTCGTCCAGCGAGCCGACGAACGGGTGCCGGTTCGGCGCGTACATGTCGAGCACCGTCAGGCCCCAGGAGAACACGTCGGAGGCCTGGTCGATCCGCGGCGACAGGAAGTGCTCGGGACTGGCGAACTGGAACGTCGCGTGCCGCCACGCCGGGCCGTCGTCACCGGTGGCGCCGCCGGACTCGTAGTCGATCAGCTCCACCCCGGTGATCTGCCGGCTGCCGGAGACCTGGACGATCACGTTCGCCGGCTTGATGTCGCCGTGGAAGAGCGGATGGCCGTTGTAGGTCCGGGTGTGCAGCTCGACGATGCGCTCCAGCATCAGTCGCGCCAGCACCGCCCGGTTGCCCTCCAGCCCGCCCTGCGTCCGGGTCTGGGTGAGCGTCAGGCCGTGGATGTAGCGGCGGACCACCCAGGCGTACCCGCCGCCGACGCCGGTGGCCGGCACCCCGTCGGGGAGCAGCGCGTTGCGCCGGGCCGCCTCCTCCTCGTTCGCCAGCAGCCGGGCGGCGTGCTGGCCGATCACCGGGGCGCCCGCGTCGGGCCGGCCGGCCGGTGAGGTGCCGACGCGGATCACCTTGATGACGTACGCCTCGGGGCTCTGGCCGGGCTGCAATTGGCCCCAGTACCCGAGGAACGGGGTGAGCTTCTTCTCGTCGATCGGGGCCGACGCCGGCCGCAGCCGCCGGGTCAGGTCGATCACCGGCTGCCGGCCGGCGGCGTCGACCAGCGCCCCGGGATCGTCCGCGCGGGGCTCGAAGAGCACCCCGGTCGCCTCGACGGTGGTCGTCCGGCCGGGAACCATGGCCCACCTCCCGTCGGCGTCGTACCGTCTGCTCCTCCCGCGGCCGCGGGTGGCCCCATTCTAGGTGGCCGGGTGGCACCCGACCCCGGCCGCGGGCGCCGGACGGCAACGTCGGGGGGCGGTTCAGGGATGCCCCGGGGGCGGTCGGGGGGCCACCTGCCGGGCCCGCACAGCCTTCACAACAACGCCGGGGGGACGGGCACAGAACCGGCACAGCATCCGGCTGTGGTCTGGAGTCATGCAGGAGCCCACGTACCGATCAGCCACGATGACCGCCCCCGGCAGCGCCGGGGCCGGCGCCCGTGCCAACGCCGCCACGGTGCCGGGCAACCCCTCACAGGCCGGCTCGGAACCTCCCCGCCGCGCCACCGGAGACACCCGGGTACCGGCACAGCCGGCCCGTCGCGGACGTACGCCCCTGACGGTCGAGGCCGCCCGGGACAACGCCCACGGCCGGGCCTCCACCTGGTTCCTCGCCACGATCGGTGCGATCGGCGGCGTGGTCCTGGGCCTGACCATCCAGGCGGTGCTCCCCCTCACCGGGACGCTGTCCAACCTCGTCTACGTCGTCTCCGTGCTGGCGGCCTCCGTCGGCACGTACGGCGTCCTCGTCCTGCTGCTGCTGATCGCCCGGCTGCCGGTGCTGGAACGCTCGATCGGCCAGGACCACCTGGTTACCTGGCACAAACGGATCGCCCCCTGGGCGATGTGGCTCGTCTTCGTCCACATCATCCTGGTGGTGCTGAGCTACGGCATGGACGCGAAGCACAACTGGTTCGCCGAACTGTGGAGCCTGACCACCACCACGCCGTGGATCCTGCCGGCCCTGGCCGGCACGGCCGCGATCATCGCCGCCGGGTACACGTCCTGGAAGCGCGTGCGGCGGACGATCAAGCACGAGACCTGGTGGACCGTCCACCTCTACACCTACCTGGGCGTGGCGCTGGCCTTCGCCCACCAGATCACCACCGGCGGCCCGTTCCTCTCCGGCTGGTCACGCGCCCTCTGGGTCGCCCTCTACCTCGGTGTCTTCGGCGCCATCATCGGCTTCCGCGTGGCACTGCCGCTCTACCGCTCGGCGCGCCACGGCCTGCGGGTAGCGGCGGTCGTCCCCGAGGCGCCGGGCGTGGTCAGCATCTGGGTCCGCGGCCGTGACCTGCATCGGCTCGGGGCGCAGGAGGGGCAGTTCTTCAACTGGCGCTTCCTCCACCCGGGCCTGGGCTACGAGGCCCACCCGTACTCCATCTCGGGGCTGCGCGGCGACATGATGCGGCTCACCGTCAAGGCGCTCGGCGACGCGTCGTCGGCGATGGCCGGCCTGCGGGTCGGCACCCGGGTGCTCGTCGAGGGGCCGTACGGGGCCGTCACCCCCGGCCGCGTCGCCCCCGACCCGGAGGACCGCACCCGCCGCGTCGTGCTCGTCGCCGGTGGCGTGGGCGTCGGCCCGGTCGCCGCCCTGGCCGACCGGGTGGCCGGCGAGGCGCCGCTCGACATCATCTACCGGGCGAAGTCGATGGACCAGATGCCGCACCGCGACGAAATCTGGGAGCTGCAGTCCCGCCCCCGGGTCCGGGTGCACCTGATGCCCGGCCACCGCGACGCCTACCCCCTCAGCCCCGAACATCTGCGCGCCACCGTCGGCCGGCTCGACGACGCCGAGGTGTACGTCTGCGGCCCGGCCGCGCTGAACCACCAGGTCGTCCGGTCGGCCCGCGCCCTGGGCGCCCGCCCCGAGAACATCCACCACGAGATCTTCGACCTGTGAGGCGACGACGATGAAGTCCGCGATCACCACCGTCCTGGTCACCGGGGCCACCGTCGCCGGCGTGGCCGGCGTCCTGGTCCTCAGCCCCAGCCGCTCCGCCCTCTCGGCGCTCAACGGCGGCACCAGCCAACTCGGCACCGACTCCGACCGGTCCGGTGGCGAGCAGCTCGGGGAGGGACAGGTCGGTGGTGGTCCGGCCGGGCCGCAGTACGGTCAGCGGCCCGGGCCCGGTGGCGCGGCCTTCCCCGGCGAGGACGGCGAGTCCTCCGACGACGGGTCCGACGACACCGGCTCGGGCAGCACCGGCTCGGGGTCGACCGGCAGCACCGGCTCGACCGCCACCGGTACCGGCTACACCGGGTCGGCGTACCAGTCGCCGTACGGCCCGATGCAGGTGGCGATCACCGTCGACGGCACGCGGATCACCGGCATCCAGTGGACCCAGCTCCCGATGAGCGACGGCCACTCCTACCGGATCAACAGCTACGCGGCCCCGCTGCTCGTCGAGCAAGCGATGACCGCACAGTCCGCCACGGTCGACGGCGTCTCCGGCGCCACGTACACCACCGACGGCTTCCGCACGTCCCTCGAATCCGCGATCCAGAAGGCAGGTCTGTGATGTCCGACGACGCCCCCGGCACCCCCACCCCCCGGTCCACCCCGCATGGCACCACCCCGCATGGCACGAGCGCGGACGGGAACGGCGCGGACGCCGCCCGCCCCCGGGTGACGCGGCACCGCCCCAACGCCCGCCACTACACCCACCTGCAGGAGATGTGGGGGACGGTCGTGGTGATCGACCTGGTCGAGGGCGAGCGGGCGTGGCCGTCCGACGACGAGCTCGAGGGGACGATCGACGAGGCGGTCGACCTGATGCACCGCGTCGACGAGGTCTTCTCCACCTACCGCGCCACCTCCCTGGTCAGCGCGCTGCGGTCCGGCCGGCTGGCCGAGTCCGACCTCGACGCGTCCGACCCCGACCATGCCGCCCTGATGGAGGTGATCGCCGCCTGCCGGTGGGGCCGCGAGGTGACCGGCGGTAACTTCGACCCCTGGGCGGTGCCCGGCGGCTTCGACCCGTCCGGCTACGTCAAGGGCTGGGCCGCCGAACTGGTCGCCGACCTGCTGGTCGAACGGGGCTACGAGAACGTCTGCGTCAACGCCGGCGGGGACATCGTCACCCGCGGTCGCCCGGCCCCTGACCAGGGCTGGCGGATCGGCATCCGGCACCCCGACGACCCCGAGGCGATCGTCCGGGTCGAGGAGCTGGAGGATGCGGCGATCGCCACCTCCGGGGTGTACGAACGCGGCGAGCACATCGTCGACCCGCACGCTCACGCCCCGGCCCACGGCGCCCGCTCGGCCACCGTCGTCGCGCCGAACGCCGGCCTGGCCGAGATCCTGTCCACCGCCCTGATCGTCGCCGGGCGCGACGGCGCGATCTGGGCGGCCTCCGAACGCGGCTGCCGGGCGTACGTCGTCGACCCGGCGCCCGCCGACACCGCGTGGTCGACCTCCTGGGTCGGCGACCGGATGCCCAAGGTCGGCTGAGCGCGAGCCCCCCGAAACCGACCGACCCCGAAACCGACCGACCCGGTCAGTGCCCCCGGTACACCCGTACCTGTTGGGCCTTGACCACGAACCAGAGACGTCGCCCCGGCACGACCGCCAGTTCGGCGGCCGCGGCAGGGGTGATGTCCGCGGCGAGTCGTACGTCCTGTCCCCCTTCCGGAACGTCCGACCCACCGCGGATCCCACCGTCGTGGGGCCCCGAGGAAGTCACACCACGGGTGCTCCGCACCCAACGGGCGACCACCCGCACCTGCCCGCCGCGAGGTTCCATCCCTTCCACCTCGACGGGCCAGCAGTTGCGAGGGCTGCCCCGGGGGGCCTCACGATGGAGGCTCACCGCCGCCGGATCCACCAGAGCCAGGGCACGGGCTCCGGGTCCGGCGGCGGTGTCGTCCTCCCAGACCCCCGCCACCGGGCCGAGCGCGGTGTCCAGCTGCACGCCGTCCCCCCGCCGGGCGCCCGCCACCCCGACACCGAGGGTCCCCTCGAGCAGCACCCGGCCGGCCAGGTCGGCGGCGAACCCGCTGCGCGGGCTCTCCACCAGGTCCCGTACGCTCCGGTCCTCCACCACCCGGCCGTGGTCCAGCACCACGGTGCGCCCGGCCAGGGTGACGACGTCGACCAGGTCGTGGGTGACGACCAGGGTCGTCCGCCCGTCGAGGACCCCGCGCAGCACACCCCGGAGCTGTGGGGCGACGGCCACGTCGAGGGCGGCGAAGGGTTCGTCCAGCAGCAGCACCTGCGGGTCGGCGGCCAGGGCCCGGGCGATCGCCACCCGCTGGGCCTGCCCGCCGGACAGCTGTCCGGGCCGCCGGGCGGCGAAACCGGCCATGTCGACCGCCTCCAGCCATGCCCCGGCGACGGCCCGGGCCCGGACCCGGCCCAGGCCGGCGGCGCGCGGGGCGAAGGCGACGTTCTCCAGCACGCTGAGGTGCGGGAACAGCAGCGGCCGCTGGGCGAGCAGGGCCACCCGCCGGCGGTACGGGGGCAGCCGGGTGACGTCCTGCCCGCCGAGGAACACCGCACCCGACGTCGGGGCCAGGGTGCCGGCCAGTAGCCCGAGCAAGGTGGACTTGCCGGCGCCGTTGGGCCCGAGCACGGCGACCACCTGCCCGTCGGGGACCTCGAGGGCGACCCGGAAGTCCCGGGCGGCGAGGGTGAGGTCGAGTCGTACGTCAGCCACGGTCACCCCCGAGTGCGCGGGAGCCGACGGTGAGCACGACCAGTGCCCCCACCCCGACCAGCACCAGGGACAGCGCGACCGCGGCGGCCGGGTCGACCTCGCGCTGCAGGTAGACCTCGAGCGGCAGCGTCCGGGTGGTGCCCTGCAGGGAGCCGGCGAAAGTCAGCGTGGCGCCGAACTCGCCCAGCGCCCGGGCGAAGGCCAGCACCGCCCCGGAGACCAGGCCCGGCGCGACCAGCGGCAGGGTGACCCGGCGCAGCACCACGCCGGGGGCGGCGCCGAGGGTCGCGGCGACCCGTTCGTACGCCTCGGTGCCGGAGCGCAGCGCCCCCTCCAGCGAGATCACCAGGAACGGCATCGCCACGAAGGTCTGGGCGAGGACGACGGCGGTGGTGCTGAAGGCGATGTGTACGCCGCCGAGTTCGAGCCAGCGGCCGAGCAGCCCGGTCCGGCCGTAGGTGAGCAGCAGGGCCAGGCCACCGACCACCGGAGGGAGGACCAGCGGCAGCATCACGAGGGCGCGCAGGTAGCGGTGCCCGCGGGGTTCGGCGCGCGCCAGCACCACGGCCAGCGGGACGCCGAACACCAGGCTGGCCACCGTCGCGGCGGCCGCCGTCCGCAAGGACAGGGACAGGGCGACCAGCGCCGAGGTCGAGGTGACCAGGGCCCCGAAGTGGCGCCAGTCGGTGCCCAGCACCATCGCCGCCAACGGCAGCGCGAGGAAGGCCAGCCCGGCCGCGGCCGGGATCCACAGCCAGCCCGGCACGGTGTAGCGCCCGGCCCTGCCTGAGCCGGCCCTGCCCGCACCGGCCTCGGTCACGGCTGGCCGAAGCCTGCCTCGGCCAGAACCGCCTGACCCTCGGCGCCGGTCACGTACGCCACGTACTGGCGCGCCGCCTCGGCCCGGTCACCGGCGGCGCCGGTCGCGGTGACGCCGATCGGGTAGCGGTTCGGGGTCTGGTCGACGCCGAGCGGGACGCCGGTGCCGGTGCCGGCGGCCTCCGCCTTCGCCACGTCGGTGGTGTAGACGACGGCGGCGTCGGCCTGGCCGGAGGTGACCTTGCCGGCGGTGTCGGTGACGTTCGCCTCCTCGCTCACCGGGGCGACGGTGATCCCGGCCGCCTTGAGGGTCCGGTCGGTCGCCGCGCCGCAGGGCACCTGCGGGGCACAGACGACGAGCTTCAGCCCGGCCCTGGTCAGGTCCCTGGCGCCGGTGAGGCCGAGCGGGTTCTTCGGGGCGACCAGGACGGCCAGCTGGTTGGTGGCGAACAGCGTCGAGTCCGGGACCAGCCCCTTGTCCCTGGCCTGCTGCATGGTCCGTTCGTCCGCGGTCGCCAGGACGTCGGCGGGTGCGCCGGCGGCGAGCTGGCTGACCAGGTCGGACGACCCGGCGTAGCTGTAGCGGACGGTGACGCCGGGGTGCGCCGCGCCGAACGCGGTGCCGATCCGGTCGAACGGACCCGACAGCGAGGCGGCGGCGAAGACGGTGAGGGTGACGGGGGGTCGGGTGGACGCTCCGGAGGAGCCGATGCCGGAGGCGCCGCACGCACCCAGGCCGACGATCGCGGCCAGCGCCACGAGGATGCCGAGGACCGATCGGGTCGGACGGGCAGGTGTCATGAGCCTCACCCTAGAGCAGGCACCGGGCAGGTTCCGGGGCACCGTCGCGGCGGCGGAGCACGGCCCGAAGATCGGTGTGCCACTGTGCTGTGCGCCATCGCCTGACCGGCTGTCGCACGACACCTGCTCTGCCACACTGAGCGCCATGGCGAAACGATGGCGTGCGCAGGAACTCGTCGACCTCGTGGTCGATCCGGGTTCGCAGGAGTCCTGGGACGAACCGATCGACATCAGCAGTTATCCCCCGGACTACCGCGACCAGGTCCTGGCCGCCCGCGAGAAGTCCGGCCTCGACGAGGCCGTCACCACCGGCCGGGCCACCATCGACGGCCGCCCGATGGCCTTCATCGTCGGCGACTTCCGTTTCCTCGGCGGCTCGATCGGCCGCGACACCGCGATCCGGATCGAGGCGGCGGTCCGCCGGGCGACCGCGGAGCAGCTGCCGCTGATCGCCTCGACCTCCTCCGGCGGCACCCGGATGCAGGAGGGCACCCCGGCGTTCGTCCGGATGGTGTCGATCTCCCGGGCGGTGATCGCGCACAAGGACGCGGGCCTGCCCTACATCGTCTACCAGCGCCACCCCACGACCGGCGGCGTGTTCGCCTCCTGGGGCTCGCTCGGCCACATCACCGTCGCCGAGCCGGAGGCGATGCTCGGCTTCCTCGGCCCGCGGGTGTACGAGGTGCTGAACGACCGGCCGTTCCCGGAGGGCGTCCAGGTCGCGGAGAACCTCGTCGACCACGGCATCATCGACGCCATCGTGAAGCCCGAGGACCTGCGCGCGATCGCCGCGACCGCACTGCGGGTGCTCACCCCGGTCGATCTCGGCGCGCCGCGCGAGAAGGATGCGCCGGCGCCGCTGCCGCCCCGGGCCGGCTCGGTCTGGGACTCGATCGAGACCACCCGGCGTTCCGACCGGCCCGGCATCCGCGAGGTGCTGCGGTACGGCGCCACCGACGTCCTCACCCTGTCCGGCACCGGCGCCGAGCACGGCCCCGGCATGTTGCTCGCGCTGGCCCGGCTCGACGGGCTGCCCTGCGTCATCGTCGGGCAGGACCGGCGGATCCAGATGACCGGCGGGCCGCTCGGGCCGGCCGGCCTGCGGGCCGCCCAGCGCGGCATCCGGCTCGCCGAGATGCTGGGCCTGCCGCTGGTCACCGTCGTCGACACCCCCGGCGCGGACCTCTCCCCCGAGGCCGAGGAGGGCGGCCTGGCCGGTGAGATCTCCCGTACGCTCGCCTGGCTGGCGCGGACCACCGTGCCGTCGGTGTCGATGATCCTCGGCCAGGGCACCGGCGGCGGTGCGCTGGCGATGATGCCGGCCGACCGGATCATCGCGATGGAGCGCGGCTGGCTGTCGCCGCTGCCGCCCGAGGGCGCCAGTGCCATCGTCTACAAGGACGGTTCGCACGCCCGGGAGCTGTCCGAGCTGCAGCGGGTCGGGGCCCAGGAGATGCTGGCGGACGGCATCATCCACCGGATCGTCGCCGAACCGGCCGATCCGGCGGCGGAGCCGCAGGAGTTCGCCCGCCGGGCGGTGGCCGCGATCACCGAGGAGCTGCGCGAGGTGGCCGCCGAGAAGGACCACTGGAAGGCCGGTCTGCGCCCGTAGGTCCCCTGGGTCCCTACACTGTGCTCCGGTTTCTCCCGCTTCCCGCAGCCCGAACGGAGTGCACCGCGCGTGCCCGACCTCACCGCCCCGACCGACGATCCCGCACGCCTCGTCCGGCCGGCCCGGCCCCGGCCGGACGCCGCCTGGGCCGAGGCGGCGGGCGACTACTACGTCCCGTTCACCCACCCGGCTCCCGCGCCCCGGGTGGTGGCCGCGGCGTGGCTGGCGCCGGCGCTGACCACCGGGCTGTGGGCGCTGTTCGTGGTCGACAGCCTGGCCCGGGTGGCCCGGCGCCATCCCTCGGTGCCGGAGGCGCTGGCGGTCGGGATCGTGCTGGCGGCGACGACGGCGTTGTGCTTCTCCTCGGTGATGTACCAGGTCGGCCGGGGCGCTGCGCTGCGGCGGCTCGCGGGGCACCGGCGGACGCCGCGCGAGGAGCTGGACCGGCACTTCCGGTTCTCCCACGCGACGATGACGGCGCTGGTGCCCTCGTACGCCAAGGAGCTGAAGGTGGTCCGGGCGACGCTGTGGTCGGCGGCGCTGCAGGAGTTCCCGCGGCTGCGGGTGGTGCTGCTGATCGACGACCCGCCCTTCCCGGCCGACGCGGAGGCCCGTGCGCGGCTGGCGGCGACCCGCGGGTTGCCGGGGGAGATCGCCCGGCGGTTGGAGGGGCCGCGGCGCTTCTGCACGGCGGCGCTGGAGGGGTTCCGGGCGGCGGACGGCCCCGAGGTGACGGCCACCGAGGTGCACCGGCTGGTCGACACGTACGAACGGGCCGCAGTCTGGCTGCGTGACCTCGCCGCCGACACCGTCATCGACGACCACTCCGACGGGTTCCTCGTCGACCAGGTGTTCCTCGGGCTGGCCGAGGAACTGCTCGCCGACGCCGAGCAGCTGACCACCGGGCTGGCCGCCGGCCGGTGCCCCGGCGCGGTGGAGATGCTCGACCGGCATCGCCGCCTGGTCCGGCTCTTCTCGGTGGAGGCCGGGATGTTCGAGCGGAAGCGCTACGCCTCGCTGTCGCAGGCGCCGAACAAGGCGATGAACCTCAACTCCTACCTCGGGCTGATGGGGCAGGCGTGGCGGACGGTACGGACCGAGGCGGGCGACGCGCTGGTGCCGACCGTCGACCTGGCGGTGGCCGAGGTCGTGGTGCCGGACGCCGACTACGTCCTCACCCTCGACGCGGACTCGCTGCTGGTGCGCGACTACTGCGTACGTCTCGTGCACGAGCTGGAGCAGCCGGGCAACGAGGACGTCGCGGTGATCCAGACGCCGTACTGCTCGATCCCGGGCTCGCCGACGATGGTCGAGCAGGTCGCCGGCGCCACCACCGACCTGCAGCACCTGCACCACCTCGGCAAGACCGCCCACGACGCTACGTTCTGGGTCGGGGCGAACGCGATCATCCGGCGCCGCGCGCTGGACGAGATCGTCACCGAGCGCACCGAGCGGGGCTTCCGGATCCGGACCTACATCCAGGACCGTACGGTGATCGAGGACACCGAGTCGACGATGGACCTGGCGGCGCGCGGGTGGCGGCTGGTCAACCACCCGGAGCGGCTCAGCTACAGCGCCACCCCGCCGGACTTCGGGTCGCTGGTGGTGCAGCGCCGGCGGTGGGCCAACGGCGGGCTGATCATCCTGCCGAAGATCCGCGACGTCATCCTCTGCCACCGGGTGCGGCACCGGCCGCTCGACCCGGTCGGGGTGCTGCTGCGGGTCGACTACCTCGGTTCGATCGCCTGGACCTGTCTGGCTTCGCTGCTGCTCCTGCTGGTGCCGGCCGTGGGGGTGCTGGTCAGCCCGCTGCTGTTCCTCACCGCGGTGCCGTTCCTCCTGGTCCAGGGCGCCGACCTGCGCCGGGTCGGCCACGGGCCGCTGGACGTGCTGTGGGTGCAGGCGCTCAACCTGGTGCTGCTGCCGGTCAACCTGTCCGGTGTGCTGCAGTCCCTGCGCCAGGCGGCCACCGGCCGGACCGTCCCGTTCGCCCGCACTCCGAAGGTCACCGCCCGGGTGGCGGCACCGCCGACGTACGCCCTGGCGCCGTACCTGCTGACCGTGGTGCTGGCCTTGCTGGCCTGGCACTCGTGGACCCTCGGCTACCGGGTCGGGACGGTGTTCGCCCTGGTCAGCACGGTGCTGATGCTGGTCGGCGCGGTGACCTTCGTGGGCGTCCGCGGCGTGGTGCAGGACCTGGCCGCCTGGGCCCGGACGATCGGGTCGGAACGGGCCGGGCTGCTGGGCCACCGCCGGCCCCGCGGCCCGCTGGAGGTGGCTCGTCCCGGCGCGCTGCCGGAGCCGGCGGAGGTCGCCGAGCGCCGGGCGTCAAACCAGTGAGGCGGGCAGCACCGAGATCACGAAGGCCAGTGTCCCGACGCTGAGCAGCGTGCTGAGCGCCACGGCGCTGGCGGCGGTCTCCGGGTCGGAGCCGTACTCGCGGGCGAGCATGAACGCGTTGACGGCGGTCGGCATCGCGCAGGCGAGCACCAGGCTGCTGGTCGACATCGCGTCCATCCGCAGCAGCCGGGCGACGCCCACGGCGATCAGCGGGAAGGCGACCACCCGCAGGCCGACGGCGGTGAGCACCGGCCGGGTGAGGTGCAGCCGCTGGGACTGGGTGAGCTGGACGCCGAGCGCGAGCAGCACCATCGGCACGGCGGCGCCGGCGAGGAGTTCGATGCCGCGGGAGACGCCGATCGGCAGCTGCCAGCCGAGCAGCCGCAGCAGGCCGGCCAGCACCATCGCCCAGGTGACCGGCAGCTTGGCGAAGTTCTTCAGCCCGGAGAGGATGCCGCCGCCCGACCCCATCAGGATCGGCCCGACGGTGAACATCACCACCAGTGAGACGACGAAGAGGATCATCGCCTGGTCCATCCCGACCTGGCCGAGCGCGAGGAGGGCGATCGGCAGGCCGAAGTTGCCGTTGTTGCCGAGCACGACGGCCCCGACCACGCCCGCCTGGGTGCCGCGCGGGGACCGGAACGTGACCGCCCAGGCGAGCAGTGCGCCGAGGACGGAGACGAGCAGCAGCGCACCGCCGAGCACCAGCCCCTCACCGAGGGTGACCTTGGTCTTCATCAGTGAGTCGAACGCCAGCGGGGCGGTCAGGCCGTAGAGGTTGATCTTGCCGATCGTGTCCGGGTCGAGGACGAACCGGCGGGCCAGCACCATGCCGACCAGGGCGACGATCGCCACCGGCAGGACGACCTGGAGCAGAGCGGCGAGCACGGGACCTCCTCGGGGCCGACGGGACCGACCGGCGTCGGCCCACAGGGATCGTACGGCCCCCGCCCCGACGGACGGCTACGCCCCCACCGCCACCACCTGCCCGGCCGCGGCGCTGCGCTGGGCGGCGTCGAACACCTCGGCCAGGTGCAGCACGTCCGCGGGCGGTACCGGCAGCCGGTCGGTCGGGTCGGGCCCGCGCAGCGCGTCGAACAGCCGGCGGTAGAAGTCGGCCCACTCCCCCGCGACCCGGGCGACGGGTTCGCGTTCCTGCGGCCCGCGGTAGAGCCAGCCGCACGCCCCGGGGGCGTCGGCCAGGTCGGGGTAGACCGGGCGGACCTTGCCGTCGTCGGTGAAGTCGTCGTACACGTACGTCCCGGTGCTGCCGACCAGCCGCAGCCGCGGGCCGGGGGCGGCGACCAGCGAGCCGATGTCGAGGTGGCTCACCGCGCCGCCGGCGTGCCGCAGGACCAGGTGGGTGTCGTCGTCGGACACCTGCCGGCGGGAGGCCATCTCCGCGTGTACGGAGGTGACCGGGCCGAACAGCTGCACCGCCAGGTCGACCATGTGCGGGCCGAGGTCGAGCAGCTGGCCACCGCCGCCGGAGGTCGGGGTGTCCTCGCGCCAGCGGTGCAACGGGACCGGGCGCCAACGTTCCCAGCGGTACTCCAGCCGCCACACCTCGCCGAGCGCGCCGGTCGCGGCGAGGTGCCGGGCGACCAGGTGGGCGGGGTCCCAGCGGCGCTGCAGGAAGACGGTCAGCGGCACCCGGGCCGCGTCCGCCGCGTCGACCACCTCGCGAACCTCGGCGAGACGTACGCCCAGCGGCTTCTCGACCACGACCGGCAGCCCGGCCGCGATCACCTGCAGGGCGTGGTCGTGGTGCAGCCCGGTCGGGGTGCTGAGCACGACCAGGTCGAGGCCGGGCACCTCGAGCAGCGCGTCGAGGTCGTCGACGACCCGTACGCCCGGGGAGTCCGCGGCTGCCTGCGCGCGCCGCTCCGGGTTGCGGGTGGCGACCGCGGCGACGACCCCGCCGGCGGCCCGGATCGGTCCGCCGTGCAGCCAACTGGCCGAGGCGTAGCCGGCCAGGCCGACCCGCAACGGCCGGGGGTCGCCGGCGGGGGTGGTGGACCGGTCGGGGACGACCTCGCGCTGTGCCATGCCGCCCATTCTGGGCCCGGCAGGGCGACAGGGTCGAGGGGGTGGGGGGTGTCGGCGACCCTAGAATCTGCCGGGTGAAGACGTGGATCGGCGCCCAGATGTTCCTGTTCCTGGCGTCGTGGGCGATCTACACGTCGTACTGGGCGGTGTTCCTGATCGGGCGGGGGGTGACCCCTCAGATCGCCGGGCTCAGCGTCACGGCCGGCCTGGTCTCGCGCAGCCTCGCGGTGGCCGTCCTCTTCCCGCTGGCGAACCGCCGGGCCGGGCTGGGCACCGTCGTCCGGGTGCTGCCGTGGATCGCGGTGGCG
>CAYOBI010000043.1:17344-23914 GCA_964402325.1 uncultured Propionibacteriaceae bacterium
GCGGGCGATGCTGGTGATCGCCCTCCTCGCCGCGGTCGTCCGCTGGCTGGTCCTCGGGCTGACGGACAGGCTGTGGGTCGCGGCACTCTCCCAGCCGCTGCACGGTGCCACCTTCGCGGTGGCCCAGGTGGCCTTCGTCCGCTTCCTCAACGACGACGTCCCCGCGGACCAGAACGGCGCGGTGCAGGGCATGGTGACCGCGCTGGCGACCGGGCTGGGCACCGCCGCGATGACCGCGGTCGCCGGGCTGCTGTGGAACACTTCGGCCCTGCTCGTCTTCGGCCTGATGGCCGGCTGCGCGGCGCTCGGCCTGCCGTTCCTCACCGACCGGATGATCGGGCGCCCCCGGCGGGCGTGAGGGCGGGGCGCGGGCCGTCCGACGGGCGAGAACTCGGACTGTCGGTGCGGTAAGGCAGAATCGACCCCATGAATTGCAGCGTCCCCCCGGCCGTTCCGATGCGAGCGGCAGCGCCCGCCCGGCCCCGGCACGCCCGGCGCGGGACCCCCGAGAGCCCGGTGATGGCATGACGCTGTTCGGCGGCAGGCGTCGGGAACGCAGCGATCGCGCGGATCGGCGCCCCGACCGGGAAGCCGACAAGGTGGTGTACTCCCGGCGTGGCGGCTGGGCCGTGATGGCGCACCTGCTCGCCCCGCACAAGGGGCGGATCGCGATGCTGTCCCTCGCCTCGTTCGGCAGCGCCCTGCTCGAGGCCCTGTTCATCGTGCTGCTGACGGGCATCGGGATGGCCCTGGTCGGCGGGAAGCCCGTGGTCGGCCCGGCGTACGGGCAGTATCTGCCGATGAACACCGCTCTCGTCATCGCCTGCGCCAGCCTGGTGCTGCGGGTGATCATCAGCCTGGTCGCCGTGCAGCTCTCGGCGGCGTTGACCGCCGTGGTGTCGACCGAGCAGCGCCAGCGGCTCTCGCACGCCTTCCTGCACACCAGTTGGTCGATCCAGCAGGCCGAGCCGGCCGGCCGGCTGCAGGAGCTGCTCACCTCGTTCGTCAGCCGGATCACCCAGGCCGTGTCGGTGCTCGCCACGGCGATCACCGCCTCGCTCAGCCTGGTTGCCTTCCTGGCCGCCGGTGTCGCGGTCGACCCGCTGTCCACCGCCGCGGTGCTGTTCGCGCTCGGCCTGGTCGGCAGCGTGTTGTCGCCGATCCGCCGCGCGATCCGGCGCCGGTCCGCGAAGAACGCCCGGGCCGGCCTCGACTTCGCCAACGCCGTCTCCGAGCTCGGCGCCCTCGGCCTGGAGATGCAGACGTACGGCGCCCAGGGTGCCTTCGCCGGGCGGATCGACGACCTGACCGCCGAGTCGACGCTGACCCAGCGGCGCACCCAGGTGCTGCAGGGCGCCCAGCCGCAGATCTACACCTCGCTGGCGTACGGGGCGGTGCTCGCCGGCCTGGCGGCGCTGTCCCTGGTCGGGTTCCGCGACCTGGCGGTGATCGGCGCGGTGATGCTGCTGATGCTGCGCTCGCTCAGCTACGGCCAGCAGCTGTCCAACGCCTCGGCGTCGATCGCCGGCTTCCTGCCGTTCCTCGAGTGGGTCGACGAGGTCGTCAAGGGCTACGCCGACTCCCCCGCCCCGGGCGGCTCCGTACGTCCCGACGGGGTGGTGCCGTTCGAGGCGACCGACGTGTCGTACGCCTACACCCCGGAGCGGACCGCCCTGGCCGACGTCACCTTCCGCCTCGAGCCGGGTGAGGCGCTGGGCGTCATCGGCCCCTCCGGCGCCGGCAAGTCGACCCTGGCCCAGCTCCTGCTCGGGCTGCGACCGCCGACGACCGGCACGCTGTTGGCCGGCGGGGTGCCGCTGGAAGACGTCGACCGGGCCTGGTGGAGCGACCGGGTCGCCTTCGTCGCCCAGGACGCCCGGTTGTTCACCGGCACCGTCGCGGAGAACATCCGCTTCTTCCGCGACGGCCTCAGCGAGGAGGACCTGCGCACCGCGGCCCGGCAGGCCAACATCCTCGACGACATCGAGGCGCTGCCGCACGGCTTCGACACCCACCTGGGCGAGCGCGGCGGCCAGCTCTCCGGCGGCCAGCGGCAGCGGCTGTCGATCGCCCGGGCGCTCGTCGGCCGGCCCGACCTGCTGATCCTCGACGAGCCGACCTCGGCCCTCGACGGCATCAGTGAGTCGCTGATCCGCACCACCCTCGGCGCGTTGCACGGCCGGCTGACCGTGGTGATCATCGCCCACCGGATGTCGACCCTCGACATCTGCGACCGGATCATGGTGATCGAGGGCGGCCGGATGACGGCGCTCGACACCCCAGGGGCACTGCGGGCGGACAGCGAGTTCTACCGCAACGCGCTGGCCGTCGCGGGCATCGCCTGAGCGGCGATCAGGCCCGACCTCCGCGGCCATCCAGCCTCCCCGCCGCCCGGGGAACGACAGCGACGACGAAAAGGCCCCGGATCGGGATCCGGGGCCTTTTCGTGCTGGAGCGGATGACGGGAATCGAACCCGCGTTCTCAGCTTGGGAAGCTGATGTTCTACCATTAAACTACATCCGCGCAACTGCTGGCACAGCTTAGCAGCATCCCCAGCCGGTCGCACGTCCGGCGCACCGGCCCCCTCACTCGGCGGCGGGCGCCAACGGTTCGGCTCCCGAGGCGAGCAGCAGCTCCTCCAGCGGCCCGGCGATCACCGGGTTGCAGGCGAGGTAGAACGATTCGCCCGGACCGGAGCCGCGCAGGCCGGTGACGTGGGCCCCGGCCTCGCGGGCGACGACGGTGCCGCCGGCCAGGTCCCAGGGGTGCAGCCCCACCTCGTAGTAGGCGTCCAACCGCTCCGCGGCGACCGAGCAGATGTCCAGGCTGGCGGCCCCGGCGCGCCGGATGTCGCGTACGGTCGCGAGCAGCCGGGTGACCACCCTGGCCTGCGCCACCCGGCGCTCGGGGAGGTAGCCGAAGCCGGTGCCGACCAGGGTCCGGGGCAGTTCGGTCTTCTTGGCGATGTGCAGCGGACGGCCGTTGAGCCGGGCACCACCCCCGCGGTACGCCTCCCAGGTCTCCTGCGCCATCGGGTTGACCACGGCGCCGGCCAGGCCGGTCCAGGTCGCCGGGTCGGGATCGCCCTCGACCACGGCGACGGACACCGCCCAGGCCGGGATGCCGTACGCGTAGTTGACGGTGCCGTCGATCGGGTCGACCACCCAGGTGAGGCCGGAGGCCGACCCGGCCCCGTCGGTCTCCTCACCGAGGAACCCGTCCTGGGGCCGGGCCCGGGCCAGCGCGTCGCGGATCGCGGTCTCCACGGCCCGGTCGGCCTCGGTGACGATGTCGGCGACCGAGCTCTTCCGGTCGGCGATGGCCACGCCCGCCTCGCGCATCTGCTTGGCCATCTGCGCGCCCTCCTCGGCGACGGTGAGGGCGAGGCGGTGCAGCTCGGTCACGGCAGCGGGGGTCATGTCAGTCGCTCCAGGGGGTCGAGGGGGTGTGGGCGGCCGCGGCCAGGCGGCGGGCGTTCGCATGGCTGGGGTCGATCTGGTCCAGGGCCGGCAGGGTGACCCCGGCGAAGTCGTCGGTGAAGCCGCGGATCATGGTGACCGTCGCCCAGCCCCGGGCGAGCAGGTAGTGGTCGCTGCCCGGCTCGTCGCGGGCCAGCGCCGGTTCGTACGTCAGGGCGGCCCGGCGCAGGTCGGGTGCCTCGGCCGTCGGGAAGGCGATGTCGGCGGCCTGCAGCTCCCCGAACGCGGACAGGGGCGCGGCCCGCAGCCCGCGCAGCTGGTCCACCGGCACGTCGGGGATGTTGAGGTTGAGCACCCGCCCGTCGGCGGACTGGAACTCGAGCCACTCCATCAGCTGCAGGGTGATCTCCTCGGCCGCGTCCCAGTGCACCGGCGCCGAACCTGCGAGCGAGACCGCCATCGTCCGGATGCCGAGCACCGCAGCGGTGAGCGCGGCCCCCACGGTGCCGGAGTGCAGGATCGCGTGGCCGGTGTTCGCGCCGCTGTTGATCCCGCTGAGCACCATCCGCGGCACCTCGCCGTACTCCCCCTGGACCGCGAGGTAGACGATCTGTGCCGGAGTGGCCTCGGCGACCAGACAGCGGACCCCGGCGGGCATCCCCTCGGGGTGTTCCTCCTGGACGACGATCGACTCGGTGGGCGTCCGCAGGCCCAGGGCTGTGCCGACGCCGGAGGATGGGTGGTCCGGCGCCACCACGAGCACGGTGTGCCCGCGTCGCGCCGCCGCCCGCGCCATCGCCGCCAGTCCCGGCGCGTCGATGCCGTCGTCGTTGGTGATCAGGATCTGCATGCGGAGGCCTCGCGCTCGCCGTACGGTCAGGCTTCAGCCTAGCCCGCCGCGGGACCTGCCCCCGGAGTTCCGGCTATCCCTGCTCGGGCCGTTCGGTGACCGTACGCCCGGCCGGTTCGAGCGCCGCGCCGCCGTGGGTGAGTGCGGCGACCAGGGCGGCCAGGGCATCGTGGTCGTTGTCGGCCAGGGTGAGGCGTACGCCGGCGCCGACGTACGCCACGTCGTGGACCACCACGCCGCGACCGCGCAGTTCCGACTCGACCCGGCCCGCCTCGGCGTGCGGGAGCAGCACGCCCCACAGCGCGGACTGGACGAGCCGCACCCGTGGGGCCAGGTCGAGGGCGGCGGCGACCGCGTCCGAGTATGCGCGGACCAGCCCGCCGGTGCCGAGCAGGGTGCCGCCGAAGTAGCGCACCACCACCGCGGCCACGTCGGTCAGGCCCGAGCCGACCAGCACGTCGAGCATCGGGCGGCCCGCGGTGCCGCTGGGTTCGCCGTCGTCGGAGGAGTGCCACAGCGGCTGGGCATCGGGCATCGAGACGACCCAGGCGCTGCAGTGGTGGCGGGCGTCGGGGTAGGTCTCCCGGGCCTCGGCGAGCAGTGCGCGGGCGGCCGCCTCGTCGTCGACCCGGCGCAGCCAGGTGATGAAACGGGACCGCTTCACCTCCAGCTCGGTGGTGATGTCCGGGCCCCGGGCGATGGTCAGGCGGGGCGGTGTCGGCATGGCTCCAGCGTACGGGCGATCAACGGCATGGCCGGCGCGGCGGAGGGCCTGCCGGGACGTGGGAGAATGGCGGCCATGTCCTCCCTTGTAGCCACGTTGAGTGAGCGGTTCGCGGCGGTGACCGGCGGTGCCGACCCGGAACTGCGTCCCGCCACCAAGCCCCAGTTCGGCCACTTCCAGTGCAACGTGGCGATGAGGCTGGCGAAGCAGGAGGGTAAGAAGCCCCGCGACATCGCCCAGCGGATCGTCGACGAGATCGTGATCGACGACCTGTGCGAACCGCTGGAGATCGCCGGCCCGGGCTTCATCAACATCCGGCTGAGGAACTCCGTGCTCGCCGCGGAGGCCAACACCCTGACGGCCGACCCGCACCACGGCGTCCCGCAGGACCCGCGCCCGCGCCGAACGGTGATCGACTACTCCTCCCCCAACGTGGCCAAGCAGATGCACGTCGGCCACCTGCGCTCGACGATCATCGGCGACTGCTTCTCCCGGGTGCTGGGCGCGACCGGCTCGGAGGTGATCCGGCAGAACCACATCGGCGACTGGGGCACCCAGTTCGGCCAGCTGGTCGAGCAGATCCTCGAGGAGGGGATCGACGCGAGCACGCTGGACCTGGCCGGGGCCGAGGCGCTCTACAAGCGGGCCGCGGCGCACTTCACGTCCGACGAGGAGTTCGCCGACCGGGCCCGCCGCCGCGTGGTGGCGCTGCAGTCGGGAGACGAGCAGACGCGGGCCATCTGGCACCAGTTGATCGACGTGTCGCTGGCCGGCTTCAACGCCACGTACGAGCGGATGGACATCCTGCTCACCGACGAGGACCTGGCCGGGGAGTCGACCTACAACCAGGCGCTGGTGAAGGTGGTCGAGGACCTCCAGGTGATGGGGCTGGCCGTGGAGGACGACGGCGCGCTGGTGGTGTGGGTGGACGGTTTCGACGCGCCGATGATCGTGCAGAAGCGCGACGGCGGCTTCGGCTACGACGCCACCGACCTGGCCGCGATCCGGCACCGCGTCGACGACCTCGGCGCCGAACGGATCGTGTACGTCACCGACGCCCGGCAGGCCCAGCACTTCGCGATGGTGTTCGCCGTGGCGCGGCAGGCCGGCTGGCTGCCCGAGGACGTGTCGGCCGAGCACATCGGCTTCGGCATGGTGCTTGGGGCAGACGGCAAGCCGTTCAAGACCCGCGACGGGTCGGCGGTCACCCTCTCATCGCTGCTGGACGCGGCCGAGGAGATCGCCGCGCCGCCGATCGCGCTGGCCGCGATCAAGTACGCCGACCTGTCCAACGGGCTGAACAAGGACTACGTCTTCGACGCCGAGCGGATGGTCCAGACCACCGGCGACACCGGGCCGTACCTGCAGTACGCGCACGCCCGGACCTGTGCGGTGATGCGCGAGGCATCGGCGAAGGGGCTCTCCCTCGACACCGCGGTGACCGTGCTGGACGAGCCGACCGAACAGGCGCTGGCGCTGGCGCTGTCACACTTCGGCGAGGCGGTGGTCGAGGTGGCCACGACGCTGCAGCCGCACAAGCTGTGCACGTACCTCTACGAGCTGGCCCAGCACTACT
>CAYOBI010000044.1:0-17340 GCA_964402325.1 uncultured Propionibacteriaceae bacterium
TCGGACACACACCTCACCACCCCGGAAGAACCGGAGCCGCTCGGGGCGACCAGATTTAATTTACTCGGTGATCTTCGTGAAGTCAAATCCGACTTTTTCAGATCCCTGAGCCCTGATCACCATCCCTGGCCACCAGGATCGCCGTTCCGGTTTCCGGTTCCGGCGACTTGGAATACTTTAGTGATTCGATCATCCGGAGTCAAATCCGAACTTTCTCCTCGCTGATGTCTCTGAATCCCTTCGAAAAGCCCTCACGGACCTGTCCGAACAGTATTCCGAAACACCTGAGCCACTCATCCGGAAACCTTCTCCCGAAGATTTCTCATGAAAAGCAACTCCCCCACCATAGAGAGGAGGTCCGCCGGAGTCAAATCCGGCCGGCATCCCCTTTCCTGTTCCTCGGGTCACGTCGGCGGACCGACAGGACCCAACAGAGCAGACCCCACCCCGTCCAGAGGATCAGAGTGGAAGGTGAAGGCCCCGGACCCGGCCCCTCTCGCGAGGGCCCGTTCCCATCAGGGCTCGATGAACGTTACGCGTACGTGACGAGAACGTCAAACCGGCGGTGGGTGACATGTGTCACCCACCGCCGGTCGTCGAGACCGAGGGGTCAGCCGCGCTCCACCGCCACACCGCCGATGGTCTTCTTCCCGCGGCGGGCGACGACGTACGTCCCGTGCAGCAGGTCCGCCGGGGTGAGGCGCGCCTCGGCGTCGGTGACCTTGATGTTGTTGATGTAGGCGCCGCCCTCCTGGATCGCCCGGCGGGCGGCGGACTTCGACGCCACCACCCCGGCGGTCTCCAGGACGTCGACCACCGTCGGCAGTTCCGCCCCGGTGGGCAGCGGGTTGAGCGAGATGTCGCTGAGCACCGCCTCGAGGGTGCGGGCGTCCAGATCGGCGAGGTCGGAGCGCCCGAACACCGCCTCGGCCGCGGCGATCGCCCGCCGGGTCTCGGTCTGCCCGTGCACCAGGGTGGTGACGTCGTCGGCCAAGGCGTGCTGGGCGGCCCGCCGCCACGGTTCCCGGTGCAGGCTGTCCTCGAGGTCGGCGATCTCCTCGGGGCTGCGGGCGGTGAAGACCTTGACGTAGTCGATCACCTTCTCGTCCTCCGCGTTCAGGAAGAACTGGTGGAACGAGTACGGACTGAGCATCTCCGGATCGAGCCAGATCGCCCCGCCCTCGGACTTGCCGAACTTCGAGCCGTCCGCCTTGGTGATCAGCGGCGTCGACATGGCGTGCACGTGGTCGCCGTCCGATCGACGGATCAGCTCCACGCCGGCAGTCAGGTTGCCCCACTGGTCGTTGCCCCCGGTCTGGAGCGTGATGCCGTACTCGCGGTGCAGGTGGCGGTAGTCCATCGACTGCAGCAGGACGTAGGAGAACTCCGTGTAGGAGATCCCGGACTCCAGCCGGGAGCGGACCACCTCGCGGGCCAGCATCCGGTTCACCGGGAAGTGCTTGCCGATGTCGCGGAGGAACTCGATGACGTTCATCGTCGAGGTCCAGTCGTAGTTGTTGACCAGCCTCGCCGCGTTCGGCCCCTCGAAGTCCAGGAACCGGCTGACCTGGGTGCGGATCTTCTCGGTCCACTCCCGCACCGTCTCCTCGGGGTTCATCACGCGCTCCCCCACCTGCCGGGGGTCGCCGATCATCCCGGTGGCCCCCCCGACGAGCAGGAACGGACGGTGGCCGGCCTCCTGGAGCCGCTTGGCCAGGATGATCTGGACGAGGTTGCCGATGTGGATCGAGGCAGCGCTCGGATCGAAGCCCACATAGAAGTTGACGGGCCCGGCCTCGAGGTGGTCCCGCAGGGCCTCCTCCTCGGTCGTCTGGGCCACCAGGCCCCGCCACTTCAGCTGATCCAGAACGTTGCTCACGGGGCCACCCTACCGAGCCAGGAACTCCCGGGCCGAAGCCATCTCGCCCGCCAGCTCCTCGAGCTGGGTCCGCACCGCCGACCCGGCCGTCCCGCCACGCGCCGATCGGGAGCCGATCGCACCCTCGACGGAGAGCACCTCCAGCACCCCCTCGCCGAGTTCGGGGGCGATCTGCGGCAGGTCCTCAGGGGTCAGGTCCGGCAGGTCGATGCCAGCCTGCTCGCAGTACCGTACGGCCGCGCCGGCGATCTCGTGCGCGTGGGCGAACGGCACCCGTTGGCGGACCAGCCAGTCGGCCACGTCGGTCGCCAGCGAGAAGCCGCGGGGGGCGAGCTCCTCCGTACGCTCCGGGTGGAAGGTCAGCGTGCCGACCATGCCGGCCATCGCCGGGACGAGCACCCGCAGCTGGTCCAGGGAGTCGAAGATCGGTTCCTTGTCCTCCTGCAGGTCCCGGTCGTACGCCAGCGGGAGGCCCTTCAGCGTCGCGAGCAGCCCGGCGAGGTTGCCGATCAGCCGGCCGGCCTTGCCCCGGGCCAGCTCGGCGACGTCCGGGTTCTTCTTCTGCGGCATGATGCTCGAGCCGGTCGACCAGGCGTCCGCCAGGGTGGCGAAACCGAACTCGACCGTGCACCAGGTGATCACGTCCTCGCTCAGCCGGGACAGGTCGACCCCGACCTGGGCCAGCACGTAGGCGCACTCGGCCACCTGGTCGCGGGCCGCGGTGCCGTCGATCGAGTTGGCCACCGAGGACGAGAAGCCCAGGTCCGCCGCGACGGCCTCAGGGTCGAGCCCCAGTGAGGTCCCGGCCAGCGCCGAGGAGCCGTACGGGCTGACCGCGAGCCGCTTGTCCAGGTCACGCAGCCGGTCGATGTCGCGGACCAGCGGCCAGGCGTGCGCCAGCAGCTCGTGGGACAGCAGGATCGGCTGGGCGTGCTGCATGTGCGTACGCCCCGGCATCGCGACCCCGAGGTGACGGTCGGCCTGGGAGCGCAGCGCCTCGACCACGCCGAGCAGTTCCTCGGCCACCACCCGGATCTCGTCGCGCAGGTAGGCGCGGATCAGCGTGGCGATCTGGTCGTTGCGGGACCGGCCGGCGCGCAGCCGGCCGCCGAGCTGCGGGCCGAGGATCTCCATCAGGCCGCGTTCCAGGGCGCCGTGCACGTCCTCGTCGCTCGGCGCCGGGCCGAACTCCCCGGTGGTCACCCGCCGGTCCAGCTCGTCCAGGCCGGCGAGCATGTCGGTGTGTTCCCCGTCGGTCAGCAGGCGCGCGCGGTGCAGGGCGTTGGCGTGGGCCTTCGAGCCGGCGATGTCGTAGTGCGCCAGCCGCCAGTCGAACTGGGTCGACTTGCTCAGCGCGAACATCGCCTCGGCCGGCCCGCCGCTGAACCGGCCGCCCCACAGCATGCCCTCACCCGCATGGGCGGGCGCGCTGTGCGGTGTGGCGGCGGGGTCGGCCGACCCGGTGGTCGCGTCGGTGGGCTGGGTCATGGGTTTCCTCCCAGGGAGAGCAGTCGGGCGGCGACGTCCTCGCCGCCGTCGGGGTCGCGGGTGATGACGGCGACGGTGTCGTCGCCGGCGATGGTGCCGAGGATCTCCGGCCAGGCCGCGCGGTCCAGCACGGAAGCAAGGTACTGCGCCGCCCCCGGCGGCGTGCGCAGCACCACGAGGTTGGCCGACGCGGCGGCGGAGACCAGGACGTCCTGGCACATCCGGGCCAGGTGGTCGTCGACCTCCGCCGGCCGGGGGCGCAGCCCCGGCACCGGGCCCTCGTTCGGCACCCGGTAGACGGTCCGGTCGCCTTCCCGGACCCGGACGGCACCGAGCTCGACCAGGTCCCGGGACAGGGTCGACTGGGTGACCACCAGCCCGTCGGCGGCCAGCAGGTCCGCCAGCTGGGTCTGCGAGGCGACCGGCCCGGCGGTGAGGATGTGCCGGATCCGGGACTGGCGGGCCGTCTTGGTCAACGGCCCGCGGGCGGGCTCCTTCATCGGTGCGACCATGGCTGCGACCTCGACCCTCGGTGTGACGTCGACGACAGACGCCGTCAGCGGCCCCCCGACGCCTCGGCCAGCAGGTTGAGCACCGCCTTCTGGGCGTGCCGGCGGTTCTCCGCCTCGTCCCAGATCACCGACCGCGGCCCGTCGAGCACCTCGGCGGTGATCTCCTTGCCGCGGTAGGCGGGCAGGCAGTGCATCACGATGGCGTCCCGGTCCGCCAGGCCCATCAGCTCGGCGTTGATCTGGTAGGGCCGGAACACCGTCTCCCGGCCCTCGCCGGACATCCCCATCGACACCCAGGTGTCGGTGACCATCACGTCGCTGCCCTCGGCGGCGGCGCGGGGGTCGGTGGTGACGGTGACGCTGCCGCCGGTGCCGGCGGCGATCCGCTCGGCGCGGGCGATGATCGCCGGGTCGGGCAGGAAGCCCTCCGGCCCGGCGAGGCGTACATGCATCCCGGCCAGCGCCATCCCGAGGGCGTACGAGTTGCCCATGTTGTTCGCGGCGTCGCCGAAGTAGGTGAAGGTGAGCCCGCGGGTGCCGCCCTTGTGCTCACGGATCGTCTGCAGGTCGGCGAGGATCTGGCAGGGGTGGTACTCGTCGGTCAGGGCGTTGACGACGGGGACGCCGGCGTACGCCGCCATCTCCTCGACCCGCTCCTGCCCGGCGGTCCGCCAGACGATCGCGGCGACGTGGCGGCCCAGCACCCGGGCGGTGTCGGCGATCGACTCGCCGCGGCCCATCTGCGAGCCGGCGGCGTCGATGATCATCGGGTGGCCGCCCAGCTCGGTGACGCCGACCTCGAAGGAGACCCGGGTGCGGGTCGAGGACTTGTCGAAGATCACCGCGACCGTACGGCCCTCGAAGGGCCGGCGGGCGGTCGGGTCCGCCTTCAGCTCGGCGGCCAGGTCGAGGACGCCCGCCTGCTCGTCCGCGGTGAGGTCGTCGTCGGCGAGGAAGTGTCGCAGGGTCATGTCAGCCTTCCAGGAGGGTCGGGAGGGCGGCGACGAACGTGTCGACCTCCGCGGTGGTGATGATCAGCGGCGGGGCGATCCGCAGCCGGTTCGGACGCGGCGCGTTGATCAGGAACCCCGCCTCCAGGGCGCGGTCGGCCACCGCGGGGGCGATGTCGCGGGCCAGCACGATGCCGCGCAGCAGGCCGGCGCCGGTCACCTCGACGATGTCGGGGTGACCGAGGGCCAGCACGGAGGCGGCCAGGTGCTCCCCCACCGCGGTGACGTGCGCCAGCAGCCCGTCGCGCTCGACGACGTCCAGCACGGTCAGGCCGGCCCGGGAGGCCAGCGGGTTGCCGCCGAAGGTGGAGCCGTGCGAGCCGGGGCCGAGCAGGTCGGTGGCCGGGCCGGTGGCGATGCAGGCACCGATCGGGATGCCGGCGCCCAGCCCCTTGGCCAGCGTCACCACGTCGGGGGTGACGCCGGAGGGCAGGTACGACAGCCACCGGCCGGTCCGGGCGATGCCGGTCTGCACCTCGTCGATCCACAGCAGGGCGCCGTGTTCGTCGGTGATCCGGCGGGCGGCGCGGAGGAAATCGTCGGGCGCGACGATGATGCCGCTCTCCCCCTGGATCGTCTCCAGCACGACCGCGGCGGTCTCGTCGTCGACCGCCTCGGTCAGCGCGGCCTCGTCCCCGTACGGCACGAAGACGACGCCGCCGGGCAGCGGCTCGAACGGCTCGCGGTAGGCGGCCTTGGAGGTCAGGCTGACCGCCCCGAGGGTGCGGCCGTGGAAGGAGCCCTCCATCGCGACGATCCTGGTCCGCCCGGTCCGCCGGGTCAGCTTGAAGCCGGTGTCGTTGGCCTCCGAGCCGGAGTTGCAGAGGAACACCCGGGCCGGGGTGCCCGGCGCGTTGGCGGTCACCATCGCGTCGAGCCGCTCCGAGAGCTCCACCTGCCAGGGGCTGGTGAAGAGGTTGGAGATGTGCGCCACGGTGGCGACCTGATCGCTGATCGCGGCGACGACGTCCGGGTGCGCGTGGCCCAGGGAGTTGACCGCGATGCCGGCCAGCAGGTCCAGGTACTCGCGCCCCTCGACGTCCCACACCCGGCACCCCTCGCCGCGGACCAGGACCCGCTTGGGCGAGCCGAAGTTCTGCATGTACGCGGCGTCGTAGCGGTCCAGCCACTCGGCCTGGTCGCTGTTCACCTGTTCAGTCATCGATGTTCTCCTTGTCGGCCACGACCATCGTGCCCATCCCGGCGTTGGTGAAGATCTCCAGAAGCAGCGCGTGCGGCACCCGGCCGTCGATCACCGTCGCCCGGTTCAGCCCGCCGCGGACCGCCCGCAGGCACGCCTCCATCTTCGGCACCATCCCCGACGCCAGATCGGGCAGCAGCGCCTCCAGTTCGGAGGCGGTGATCTCGGGGATGATCTCCTCGCTGTTCGGCCAGTCGCGGTAGAGCCCCTCGACGTCGGTCAGGACGACCAGCTTGTCCGCCTTCAGCGCCACCGCCAGCGCCGAGGCGGCGGTGTCGGCGTTGACGTTGAGCACCTGGCCGTTGTCGTCGGGCGCCACGGTGGCAACCACCGGGATGCGGCCGGCGTCGATCAGGTCCTGGATCGCCCTCGGCCGGACGTGCACGACGTCGCCGACCAGACCCAGGTCGACCGGCTCCCCGTCGACGGTCGCGGTGCGACGCTCGGCCCGGAACAGCCCGGCGTCCTCGCCCGAGGAGCCGACCGCCAGCGGACCGTGCTCGTTGACCAGCCCGATCAGTTCCCGGCCCACCTGGCCCATCAGCACCATCCGGACGACCTCCATCGTCTCCGGGGTGGTGACCCGGAAGCCGCCGCGGAACTCCGAGGGGATGTCGAGGCGCTTCAGCATCGCCGAGATCTGCGGCCCGCCGCCGTGCACGACGACAGGGCGTACGCCGCAGCGGCGGAGGAAGACGATGTCCTCGGCGAAGGCGCGCTGCAGCTCCTCGTTGATCATCGCGTTGCCGCCGTACTTGATCACGATGGTCCGGCCGGTGTACCGGTCGATCCACGGCAGCGCCTCGATCAGGATGGACGCCTTCTCCGACAGGGTCAGCGCGTCGATCGCCTCGCTCATGAGGAGTACTCCGCGTTCTCCTTGACGTAGTCGTACGTCAGGTCGTTGGTCCAGACGGTGGCGGCGACGTCGCCGGCGTGCAGGTCCACCAGGACGTCGACCGCCCGGGGATGCAGGTCGACCAGTTCGCGCGGCTCGCCGATCGCACCGCCGCGGCAGACCATCACGCCGTTGAAGGACACGTCGACGCCGTCGGGCTCGTACGCCGCCGCGGTGGTGCCGAGCGCGGACAGCACCCGGCCCCAGTTGGGGTCGTTGCCGAAGATCGCGCACTTGAAGAGGTTGGAGCCCGTGACCGAGCGGGCCACCTCGAGCGCGTCCGCCTCGGAGGCGGCGTTGACGACCCGCACGGCGATGTCGTGGCTGGCCCCCTCGGCGTCTCCGATCAGCTGCTGGCCCAGGTCGTGGCAGACCTCGGTGAGGGCCGCCCGGAAGGCGTCCGGGTCGGGGGTGATGCCGGCGGCGCCGGAGGCGAGGGCCACCACGGTGTCGTTGGTCGACATGCAGCCGTCGGAGTCGAGGCGGTCGAAGGTGAGCCGGGTCGCCTCGCGCAGCGCGGGCTGCAGCAGGTCGGCCGGGACGACAGCGTCGGTGGTGATCACCACGAGCATGGTCGCCAGGCCGGGGGCGAGCATGCCGGCACCCTTGGCCATCCCGCCGACGGTCCAGCCGTCGACCGTACGGGCCGCTTCCTTGGGGTGCGTGTCGGTGGTCATGATCGCCTCGGCGGCCGCGGTGCCACCGTCGGCGGACAGATCGGCGGCCGCGGTGGCCACCCCAGCGAGCAGGGCCTCCATCGGCAGCCGGGCGCCGATCAGACCGGTGGAGCAGACCACCACGTCGCCGGCCGAGACGCCGAGCTCCTCGCCGACCTTCTCCGCGGTGCGGTGGGTGTCGGCGAAGCCGTCGGCGCCGGTGCAGGCGTTGGCGCCGCCGGAGTTGAGCACGACGGCGTCGATCCGCCCGTCGGCGATCGCCTGGCGCGACCAGACCACCGGGGCGGCGCAGATCCGGTTGGAGGTGAACACGCCGGCGGCGTCGAACAGCGGCCCGTCGTTGCGGACCAGGGCGAGGTCCTTGCGGCCCGACACCTTGATCCCGGCGGCGATGCCGGTGGCGGTGAATCCCTTGGCGGCGGTGACACTCACGGCGCGACTCCGATCAGCGGTAGGCCGGTGGTCTCGGGGAGGCCACAGGCGAGGTTCATGGACTGGATGGCACCACCGGCGGTGCCCTTGGTGAGGTTGTCGATCGCCGACACGGCGACCAGTCGGCCGGCGGCTTCGTCGACGGTGACGTTGACGTGCACGACGTTGGACCCGACGATCGAGGCGGTGGCGGGCCACACGCTCTTCGGCAGCACGTGGACGAACGGCTCGTCGGCGTACGCGGCGACGTACGCGGCGTACGCCTCGTCGGCGCCCACCCCCCGGACCGGGGCGGTGACGGTGGACAGGATGCCGCGGGGCATCGGGGCCAGCAGCGGGGTGAACGACAGGCTCGGGTGGGTGGCGCCGAGCCGGGCCATGTTCTGCAGGATCTCCGGAGTGTGGCGGTGGACGCCGCCGACGCCGTACGCGCTGGTGGAGCCCATCACCTCCGAGCCGAGCAGATGCGGCTTGGCCGACTTCCCGGCCCCCGAGGTGCCCGAGGCCGACACCACGACGACGTCGTGGCCGTCGACCAGGCCGGCGGTCAGCGCCGGCAGCAGGGCCAGGGTCGCGCCGGTCGGGTAGCAGCCGGGGACGGCGATCCGCTTCGTGGCCGCCAGTACCTCGCGCTGGCCGGGCAGCTCGGGCAGACCGTACGGCCAGGTGCCGGCGTGCGGCGTGCCGTAGAACTTCTCCCAGGCCAGCGGGTCCTCGAGGCGGAAGTCGGCGCCGCAGTCGACCACGACGGTGCCGGGGTCGAGCTCGGCGGCCACCGCACCGGAGGTGCCGTGCGGCAGAGCGAGAAAGACGACGTCATGTCCGCGCAGGGCCTCGACGGTGGTCGCCTCGATCCGTCGGTCCGCGAGCGGGGTGAGGTGCCGCTGGTGCTCGCCCAGCGTCGAACCGGCCGACGAACCGGCCGTGAGGGTCCCGATCTCGACATCGGGATGGCCGAGCAGGAGCCGGAGGACCTCCCCGCCGGCGTACCCGGTGCACCCGGCTACAGCTACGCGCAATGACATGCGCATAACTATGCCACACAATGAATGAATATGCAGCAGGTTGGGCACGACGGACCCCTGCCCGGTGCCCCGTCGGGCTCGACGTCAGTAGCGCTCGGCCTCGGCCCGCCGGCGGGCGACGGCCGCCAGGGCGGTCATCGCGGCCGCCAGAGCCGCATTGACCACCAGGTAGACCGCGCCGAAGGGCCGCGACCCGGCGGTGAGGTCGACCACCACCGGGCCGAGCGCCACCAAGGCGGCCGCGACGTAGGCCCCGACGACGCGATGCGCCACGAAGTACGCCACGACCCCCACGGCCGCGCCCCAGAAGACCAGGGCCGCCAACAGGCTGAAGGAGAAGCTCCCCACGGCCAGCAGCAGGGCGTACCCGCCGTAGACCAGCCACGCAGCCTTGTTGGCGACGGTCATGACCGCAGCTCGGCCCCCAGCTCGACGGCCGCGGCGACGGCCGCGTCCCGGGCGGCGATCGCCTCCTTGTCCTTCAGCGTGCGGTCGTCGGCGCGGAAGCGCAGGGCGTACGCCAGGGACTTCTTGCCGGCCGGGATCTGCTCGCCCTCGTAGAGGTCGAACAGCCGGATCGACTCGAGCAGCTCCCCGGCGCCGCGGACCAGCGCGGCCTCGACCTCGGCGGCCGGGACGGTGCTGTCGACGACCAGGGCGACGTCCTCCTTCGCCACCGGGTGGGAGGAGATCTCGGTCACCGAACCGCCGGTGGGGGCGAGCTCGATCAGCAGGTCGAGATCGAGCTCGGCGGCACAGGTGCGGGCCGGCAGCCCGTACGCCTCGCAGACCGCCGGGTGCAGCTCGCCGGCGTGGCCGACAACCCGCCCCTCGACGGACAGCTCGGCGCAGCGGCCGGGGTGCCAGGGTGCGACGGCGGCGGCGGACCGGGTCAGGCGCAGGCCGAGGGTCGCCGCGGCGGTCTCGGCGAAGGCGACGGCGTGCACCCAGCCGGCCCGTTCGGCCACGCCGGCCCAGCCGGCCGGGCGCCAGGCGCCGGTCAGCACGCAGCCGAGGTGACGGGGCTGGACCGGCAGGGCGGCCTTCAGCCGGGCGATCTCCTCGTCAGTGGGCCGTCGGTCGACCGGCAGCCGGGGGGCGGCCGGCCGCACCGCACCGCGGAAGACCTCACCCTGCTCGTAGAGCGCCAGGTCGTCGAGGCCGCGGGAGGTGTTGCGCGCCACCGCACCGAACAGGCCGGGCAGCAGGGTCGAGCGCATCGCCGGCTGCACGTCGGACAGCGGGTTGGCGAGTCGGACGAGGTCGCGACGCGGGTCGTCGGCGGGCACCCCCATCCGGTCCAGGTCGGCGTCCGCCAGGAACGGGAAGCTCAGCACCTCCGTGTAGCCGGCGGTCGGCAGAGCCGTGTCGAGGGCACGGCGGGCGCGCTGGGACGGGGTGAAGCCCCGGCCGGACGGGGCCGGCGGCAGGACACCCGTGATGGTGTCCAGGCCGACCTTGCGGCCGACCTCCTCCACGTAGTCGAACGGGTCGACCAGGTCGGGACGCCAGGTGGGCGGGGTCAGGGTGAGGGTGTCACCGTCCCGCTGCACCGCGGTGCCGCCGCCGACGAGATAGCGGATCGTCGCCTCCTCGGACACGTCGGTGCCGAGGATCCGGGCCGGCAGGTCGATGTCGATGGTCTGTACCGGCGCCGCGGGCACCGCACCGACGATCGTCTCGGCGGCGTCCAGGGTGGCGCCGCCGTACTCGACCAGCAGGGCGGCGGCCCGGTGGGCAGCGGCGTACGTCGCGTTCGGGTCGACGCCACGTTCGTTGCGGCGGGCCGCCTCGGAGGCGAGGCCGTGCCGGCGCGAGGTCCGGGCCATCGACAGCATGTCGAAGTTGGCCGACTCGAGGATGATCTCGGTCGTGGTGTCGCGCAGCTCGGTGTTCTCCCCGCCCATCACGCCCGCCAGGCCGATCGGCCCGGAGTCGTCGGTGATCAGCAGGTCGGCCGGGTCGAGGGTCCGCTGCGCCCCGTCCAGGGTGGTCATCGTCTCGCCCGCGGCGGCGCGGCGCACCACGATGCCGCCCTGCAGGGTGGCGGCGTCGTACGCGTGGAGCGGCTGCCCGGTCTCGAGCATCACGTAGTTGGTCACGTCGACGCCGAGCGAGATCGGTCGCATGCCGGACAGCGTGAGCCGGCGCTGCATCCAGCGCGGACTCTGCGCGGTGGGGTCGAAGCCGGTCAGCCGCAGGGCGACGAAGACCGGGCAGCCCTCGGCGTCCTGCACGGTGACCGGGAAGCCGGCGGCGCTGGGCGCCGGGACGTCCCGGTCGATGACGTCGGTGAACGCCGCGCCGGTCGCCTCGGCTGCCTCGCGGGCCAGGCCGCGGATCGACAGGCAGTAGCCCATGTCCGGGGTGACGGCGATGTCGAGGACGTCCTCGCGCAGGTGCAGCAGCGGCCGGGCGTCCTGGCCGACGACGAGAGGGCTGCCGTCGTCGTCGGTGGCGCCGAGCACGATGATGCCGTGCCCGCCGTCGTCGCCGAGCCCGAGCTCGGCGCTGGAGCAGATCATCCCGTCGGAGAGGTGGCCGTACGTCTTGCGGGAGGCGATGGCGAAGTCGCCCGGCAGCACGGCGCCCGGCAGCGCGACCACGACCAGGTCGCCGGCGACGAAGTTGTGTGCCCCGCAGATGATGCCGCGGTCACCGGTCTGCGGGTCGTTGTGCTCGCCGACGTCGACGTGGCACCAATTGATCACCTTGCCGTTCTTCTGCGGCGTCTTCTCCAGGTCCAGCACCCGCCCGACGACGACCGGACCGGTGACGTCGGCGCCGGCCGACTCGACCTGCTCGACCTCGTGGCCGTACGTGACGAGTTCCTCGGCGAGCTCGCGGGCCTCGAGGGCCTCGGGCAGCGCGACGTACTCGCGCAGCCAGGACAGCGGGGCCTTCATCGGGCACCTCCCAGGAGTGAACGGCTGAAGCGGATGTCGCCCTCGATCATGTCGCGCATGTCGGCGGCGTCGTTGCGGAACATCAGGGTCCGCTCGATCCCCATCCCGAAGGCGAAGCCGGAGTAGACGTCGGGGTCGACACCCGCAGCGACCAGCACCCGCGGGTTGACGACGCCACAGCCGCCCCACTCGATCCAGCCCTCGGAGTTGCAGGTCCGGCAGGGGCGGTCCGGGTTGCCGACGGACTCGCCGTGGCAGACGAAACACTCCAGGTCGACCTCGGCGCTCGGCTCGGTGAAGGGGAAGTAGTTGGGCCGCATCCGCGTCTTCACGTCGCCGAACATCGCCCGGGCGAAGTGCTCCAGGGTGCCGCGCAGATGGGCGAAGGTGATGCCCTTGTCGATGCAGAGGCCCTCGACCTGGTGGAAGACGGGCACGTGGGTCGCGTCCAGCTCGTCGGCGCGGTAGACCTTGCCCGGGCAGACGACGTAGATGGGGGGTTCGCGGTCGAGCATCGTCCGCACCTGCACCGGGGAGGTGTGGGTGCGCAGCAGGGTGTTGTTCTCCACCGGCTCGAGGTAGAGGGTGTCCTGCATCTGCCGGGCCGGGTGGTCGGCGTGCAGGTTGAGGGCGTCGAAGTTGACCCACTCGGCCTCGGCCTCGGGCCCCTCAGCGATCTCCCAGCCCATCGCCACGAAGATCTCGGCGACCCGGTCCATCAGACCGGTGATCGGGTGCACGGCCCCCACCGGCGCCAGCTCGACCGGGAGGGTGACGTCCACCCGCTCCTCGGCGAGGACGCGCTCCAGCTCGGCGGCGCGGACGATCTCCTCGCGCGCCTTGAGGGCCTTGTTCACCTCGCCGCGAGCCTTGCCGATCCGCTGGCCGGCCTCCTTGCGGGCCTGCGGCGGGAGGGCACCGATCTCGCGGTTGGCGAGGGCGAGGGGCGAACGGTCGCCGGTGTGGGCGATGCGCGCCGCCTTGAGGTCGGCGACGGTCACCGCCCCGGCGAACGCCGCCGTGGCCTCGGCAACCATCTGCTCGAGCGCCTCCAGCTGCAGCGGCGTCGTCTCCACCGGGTCATAGTTCGTGTTCGGCCCTGACATGGGCTCCCCTCGCGTTCCGTACGGCCCCGACACCCTGCCGACGCCCCGGCCAAGTCTAGGAGTTGGCGCGCCGGGCGGCGAACCGGTGGGATGGTGGCCCCGAGGTACCCGGCAACGGTGCGTCGGTCGGATGATGGCCGTACGGCGCAGGCGCAGACGTGCCGACTGCACCGTACGCAACGACGCGAGGAGGAATCGTGGCCGATACCCCACCCCTGACGGTGGTGCTGGCTCCTGACTCGTTCAAGGAGTCGATGACGGCGGTCCGGGCGGCCGACGCGATGGCAGCGGGTGTCCTGTCGGCGGCCCCGGACGCGGTCTGCATCCGAGTACCGATGTCGGACGGGGGTGAGGGCTTCGCCGAGGCGATCGGCACCGCGCTGCGGGCGGACCGGTCGACGGTCCGGATCACCGACGCCCTCGGCCGGGCCGCGACCGCCACCCTGGTGCACCTCGGCGACATGGCGGTGATCGACGTCGCCTCCGCGGCCGGCCTCGACATGATCGCACCCGCGGACCGCGACATCATGGCGTCGGACTCCCGCGGCGTCGGCGACCTGGTCCGCGCAGCCCTCGACGCCGGCGCCCGCCGGCTGGTCGTCGGCCTGGGCGGCTCGGCGACCGACGACGGCGGCGCGGGGATGCTCAGTTCGCTCGGAGCACGGTTCCTCGACGTCGACGGCGGCCCGCTGCCCCCGACCCCGGCGGGCCTGCGTCGGCTCGACCGGCTGGACCTGTCCGGACTCGACCCGCGACTGGCCGACCTCGAGGTCGAGGCGGCCTGCGACGTCACCAACCCGTTGCTCGGCGAGCACGGGGCGAGCGCGACCTTCGGGCCACAGAAGGGCGCGTCGCCCGACCAGGTCACCGAGCTCGACGGCCTGTTGGAACGCCTCGTCGCCGTCTCACCGACGGCCGCCCGGGAGCTGACCGTACGTCCGGGAGCCGGGGCCGCCGGAGGACTCGGCTGGGCACTGATGGCCTTCCTCGGCGCCACCACCCGGCCCGGGGTCGGCCTGCTCGCCGAGACGGTCGGCCTGGAGCGGGCCGTGGCCGGCGCCTCGCTGGTGCTGACCGGGGAGGGCGCCGTCGACGCCCAGACCCTGTCCGGCAAAACGGCTGCCGGCGTGGCCCGGATCGCGGCCCGGGCTGGGGTGCCGTGCGTCGTGCTGGCCGGCCGCGTCGCCCCTGGAGCGGGGGCCCTGCTCGACCACGGCGTCACCGCCCTGATGCCGATCCTGCCCGGGGTGACCGACCTCGCTGCCGCCCTACGGGACGGTCCGGCGAACCTCGAGCAGGCCAGCGCCACCGTCGTCCGGATCTACCGTGCGGGAGCCTCAGGCCACCCCGCGCGGCCGGAACTGGACTGAGATCCGCGGCCCCACCGGCTTGCGGGTCTTCGGGACGGCGTGGTCCCAGGTACGCTGCGTCGACCCTCCCATCACCACGAGGTCACCCTGGTGCAGCGGCAGTGACCTCGACCGGCCGCCGCCGCGCGGCCGCAGCAACAACGGCCGGGAGTCGCCCAGCGACAGGATCGCCACCATGGTGTCCTCGGTGCGGGAGCGCCCGATCCGATCCCCGTGCCAGGCCACCGAGTCGCGCCCGTCGCGGTAGAGACACAGGCCCACGGTGACGAAGTCCTCCCCCAGCTCGGCCCGGTAGTGGGTGCTGAGGGCCACGCGGCAGGCCTCCAGCGCCGGGTGCGGCAGGTCCTCGCCGACGCCGTAGTGCCGGGTCAGCCTCGGGACGTCGACGACCGCGTCGTACATCACCCGCCGCTCGGCCTGCCAGGCGACCCCGTCCAGCAGGGCTTCGAACAGCGACCCGCCACCGGCCAGCCACTCCATCCGCAGGTCGACCCAGGCACCGTCCGCCAGCGGCAGCCGACGGGCACCACGGCCCACCGGGCCCGGTGCCGGGTCCTCGACGGCGTCGAGCAGAGTGGATTGCAGCAGGGTGGAGTGCAGCACACGCCCAGAATATTCGTTCACCTGTTCGATGACAAGGGTGGGGAGGCACCGTCGCGTACGGGCCGGGCGGGTCCGTCGGGGTTTGTCCGGGCCGCCCGCCCCCAGTACGGTCGAGATGACCGTCCCACAGGAGGTGCCATGGGCCAGGACGACCAGCCGACGCAGGCCTTCGGCGTGCCCGACCCGTCCCGCCGACCGGGACCCACCGGTCCGCAGCAGACCCCGGGCGGCGAGCAGACCCACGTCTTCGGCGGCTCCGACCAGGCCACCAGCGCGTTCGACCCCCGCCGGTCAGCCGACGCGACCGGGGCGTACGACCCGGCGTACGGTGCGCCGTACGCCGCGGACCCGTCGGCCACCCGGGCGTATGCGGCCGCGGACGAGCCGGACACCGGCCGGCTGCCCACCTATCGGGAGGGGGTCGACCACCAGCCCTACCGCGAGGTGCGGAACAGCTTCTACGACGCCGACTTCGTGGCCCGCCAACGCGCCGCCACCTACGGCGCACCGGGCCAGCAGCCCCCCACCCAGCCGCCGGCAGGCCCGCCGGCGGATCCCGGCACTCCCGGGGACGCGAAGCCCCGTCGGCGGCGGGGACGGTTGATGCTCGCGCTGGGGATCCTGATCGGGCTGGTGGTGATGGGGTTCGCGGCGGCCGTCCGGGACGCCACCCGTACCCCGACGCCGGGCCCGACGGTGACCGCCACCGCCACGGTGACCGCGACGACCACGGTGACCGTCACGCACACGCCGCTGATCAACGTCCCCACGCAGATCCCGACCCGGCTGCCGAGCGTCTCGGCGCCGGTGACCCTGCCCAGTAGCTTCCCGAGCTTCCAGTTCCCGAGGATCCCCGGCCTCAACGGCTGACACGGCCCGAGGGCCGGAGGTGTCGGCCCGGCGCGGTCAGCCCGCGGAACCGGAACGTTGCGCCGAGGCGGTGCTCCACAGGCACACGGCGGCGGCGGTGGCCAGGTTGAGGCTTTCGGCCCGCCCCCAGATCGGCACCCCGACCACGGCGTCGGCGAGGGCGGCGTCCTCCGCCGGCAGACCCCAGGCCTCGTTGCCCATCACCCAGGCGGTCGGCCGGGTGAGCAGGCCCCGGGCGGCGTAGTCCTGCAGGTCGGCGCCGCCGCCGTCGGCGGCGAGCACCTGCAGGCCCGCGTCCCGCAGTGCGCCGGCCGCCTCGGCCAGACCGACACCGGTGACGACGGGCAGGTGGAAGACCGATCCGACGCTGGCGCGGACGACCTTGGGGTTCGTCCACTCGACCGACCCGCGGGTGCACACGACGGCCTGGGCGCCGAAGGCGTCGGCGACGCGGACGACGGCCCCCAGGTTGCCCGGGTCGCGGATCTGGGCGCAGATCAGCACCAGGCGAGGGGTGGCGGCGATGACCGCGTCCAGGGTGGCGGTCGGGGTGACCACCTGGGCGACGATCCCCTGGGGGGTGACGGTGTCGCTGAGTCCGGCGATCAGCCGGGACCCGACCGCATACACCGGGACGGCATGCTCGTCGGCGAGCGCGAGCAGGTCGGCGTGCCGGTCGGCGAGGTCGCGGTCCACCCACAGGGCGACCACCTCGCCGTACGCCAGGGCCTCGCGCACCGCCTGAGGGCCCTCGGCCAGGAACTGGCCGTCCTCGTCACGGTGCTTGCGGGTGGTGAGACGACGGACCGACCGGACGCGGGCCCCGGAGGGCTCCTGCGGTCCGGCCGGTCCGTGCTGTGCCGAAGTCATCAGACGGCTCGCAACATCAGGCGGCGACGGTCTCCGCGGCCGGCTGGTTGTCCTTGGCGACCTGCACCAGCTTGGCGAACGCGGGGGCGTCGCTGACGGCGAGCTCGGCGAGCATCTTGCGGTCCACCTCGATGCCGGCGGTCTTCAGGCCGGAGATGAAGCGGTTGTAGGTCATGCCCTCGGCGCGGGCGGCAGCGTTGATGCGCTGGATCCACAGCTTGCGGAAGTCACCCTTCTTGGCGCGACGGTCGCGGTAGCTGTAGACGCCGGAGTGGAGCAGCTGCTCCTTGGCCTTGCGGTACGAGCGCGACCGCTGCCCGCGGTAGCCGGCTGCGCGCTCGAGCACCTCGCGGCGCTTCTTGTGCGCATTCACAGAACGCTTGACGCGTGCCATGGTGGTATCTCCTTCAGTTCAAAAAGTCAGGGTGGGGGATGCTCACTTGCCGAGCAGCTTCTTGGCCTTCGCGGCGTCGCCCTTGGGGAGCACGGCGTC
>CAYOBI010000044.1:17350-23869 GCA_964402325.1 uncultured Propionibacteriaceae bacterium
TGCTGGGCTGGTGCTCGTTGAGGTGCATCTTCCCGGCCTGGCGGTGCATGACCTTGCCGGATCCGGTGATCCGGAAACGCTTCTTCGCACCGGAGTGCGTCTTCATCTTGGGCATGTTTGTGCTCCGTTTCTATCGCCCTGCGGCGATCACAGGTCGATATCGGGGTCCATGTTGTCGGCCGGACCCTTCTTCTTCGCTTTCTTCTCCTCGGCCTCGGAGCGGGCCCGCGCAGCGGCCTGCTCCTCACGCTCGAGTTCCACGTCGGCTGCCCGCTCGGCGGCCTTCCGTTCCTTGTCCTTCTCGTGCTCGACGCGCGCCTGCGTCTTCTTGCGCGTCGGGGCGAGGATCATCAGCATGTTGCGTCCCTCCTGCTTGGGGGGGAACTCGATGGTGCCGTACTCCTCGACGTCGTCGGCGAGCCGCTTGAGCAGGTTGAAACCCAGCTCCGGGCGGCTCTGCTCGCGACCGCGGAACATGATGGTGATCTTGACCTTGTCGCCACCCTTGAGGAAGCGGACCACGTGACCCTTCTTGGTCTCGTAGTCGTGGTCGTCGATCTTCGGCCGAAGCTTCATCTCCTTGACGAGAGCGTTCGACTGGTTGCGACGATTCTCGCGCTCCTTCTGAGCGTTCTCGTACTTGAACTTGCCGTAGTCCATGAGCTTGACCACGGGGGGCTTGGCCTGGGGGGCCACCTCGACGAGATCCAGCTCCGACTCGCGGGCCAATCGCATGGCATCTTCGATGCGTACGATGCCCACCTGCTCTCCGTTCGGGCCGACGAGTCGGACCTCCGGGACACGGATGCGCTCATTGATGCGCGGTTCAGTGCTGATGCTTCCTCCAAATTCGCGGTACTCGCAGGGTTTCGACCCGGGGATACGACGAAGGCCCCGCTCACGCGGGGCCCTGAAGGAACGCACGACATCGCGGGAGCCCGCACCCGGAACGGTGGGCGGAGGGCTCCGCGTCATGCGACCTACCCGACGACTGGTGCTCGACCCGAGGGTTCAGCGGCATCGTACGGGTGGGAGATCAGGTCCCCACTTGCGGATCCGGCACGAGGCCGAATCGGTCGACGTCCAGAGTAGCGCAGCACGCCGTCAGACCCTAATCGCGGTCAGTGCCGGTGACCATGACCGTGCTCATGGTGATCGTGGCCGTGCTCGTGGTCCCCGTCCTCGCCGGCCTCCTCGTCGCGGGTCGCCAGCCAACCGAAGCCGTCCTCGAGCCGCACCAGCCGACGGCCACGGCCGAGGTTGGTCAGCAGCGGCTCCTCCAGCGCCATCGGGACGGGGCCCTGCAGGTCGATCAGCAGGGTGCCGGCCCCCGACATCACCGCGGCCTCGGCGACCCGGTCCAGGGTGGCCGGGATCGGGCGGGCCTTCGGATTCCAGGCGGCCAGGGCGTCCACCCCGGTGAACGCCAGCATCGCCTTCGCACCGTCGGCCTGCTGCAGAAGCACCGCGGACATCTCCGCGTGCCGGTCGGGGTCGGGGCCCTCCGGGTGCAGGTTCTCCCCGCTGGACATGATCGGGACGAGCAGCCGGGACAGGCACAGCTCCACGACCGCCTCCAGGTACGCCCGCTGGTCACCGGTACCGGCGCCCGCCATCACGTCGCGCAGCCCCGCCGGCGCCGAGCCGTCGTCCTCGGCGAACTCGTCGTTCGTGTCGCCGAGCAGGTGGTCGTGGTGTGCGGTCATGGAGCCCAAGCCTAGAGGATCCGCCCCGGTGCCCATCGCCTAGCCTGGTGGGGTGACTGATGAGCGCAGACCACGCCGGCCGGGCTTCCTGCCGCCGGCGGCCCTGGAGGCGCTGGGCGAGCGGACCGACCCGATCGAGGCCCTGCACGCGGCGCACGAATCGGCTGCCATCCTGCTGCACGCCGGCCGGGCGACCGCCGACCCGGCGGTGACGGAACGCCTGGTCGCCCTGGTCGACGACATCGGCCTGGACACCCTCGCCGACCTGTGGGCCCAGCGGCCGGCCCGTACGCTCCCCGGAGCACTGTGGCGCCTCTACGTGCTGCACACCTGGGTGCTCACCGACCCCTACGGGGCGGCGCGCGAGTACGCCGCCGGCATCCGGTTCACCGAACCCGACCACGTCGTCGCCGGGGCCGGCGACCCGACCGGCCCCGACGAGGTGCGCCGGGTGACGGACGAGATCCTGCGCGGGGTCTTCGACGGCGACTTCGCGATCGCGCTGGAGCGGGCCGCCGCCTTCTGCCACGTGGTGTCCGCGGGCCGGGCCGAGGTGTCGGAGGGCGCCGAGGCGGCCGTGCAGGCCGCCCGGATGCACACGATGGCGCAGGACCTCAGGGCCTGCGCCGGGTTGTGGCGCGAGGACGCCCTGCACTGAGGGCTGCTGCGCCCGCCGGAGGTGCCGACCGGTGGCGTTCGACCGGTGGCGCTGCGGTTTTGGTTCGGCGCCCTGTCCGTCCTATCCTCGGACGTACGTCGGGCCGCGGTAGCCCCGGGCCTCAACTCCTGCCGCTGCGAGCGGCCACTCGCCGAGAGGCGCTCCCGGTCCGACGTACCCATCCCCTCCCCACCCCTGCCCCGGCGCGGGGCCACGGGTCTCAGCCGCGGATCACCGGCACCTTGCGGCCACCCGGCTTCGCCTCCTCCCCCATCGGCACCCGGACCTCCAGGACGCCGTCGCGGTAGCTGGCGGTGACATCCGCCTCCGTCGCACCGGCCGGCAGCGTGACGGTCCGGCTGAACGATCCGTACCGGAACTCCGAACGGTACGAGTCCTTCTCCTTGTGCTCGGACCGTTCCTCGCGATGGGCGCTGATGACCAGCTTGCCGTTGTCGACGGAGATCGTGACGTCCTTGTCCGGATCCAGCCCGGGTGCCTCGGCGCGGACGACCAACGTCCGGTCCTCGACGAACTCCTCCACCCGCAGCAGTGCCTCCTCGTCTGTCTCGGTCTCGAAGAACCGCTCGACCAGATCCTGCAGATCCGGCCAGACCGGCCGCGGTCGGCGTACGAGTGCCATGATCGGCTCCTTCCAGCTTCCGTGCCGGCCCGGGCTCCCCTGCCCGGGCCCACCATCCAGCGTCGATCCGTCCCCCGGGCCGGTCAAGCGGTTCACCGCAACCGGTCGGCCCGGTCGGGCCGAGCGTGCCGCCGGGCCCGGCCGGTCCGGGTCCGATGCCGCTCCGGCCCGCCGGGTAGGCTGAGGGTATGAACCCCTCGGACGTCCTGCTCGTCGCGACCGCCGCGCTGGCCCTGATCGGACTCGTGTACGCGTTGGTCAGCTGGAGGGCCGGCTACGGCACCGGGCGCATCCTGGAGGGCCTCGGACTGATCGCCCTGGGCGCCGGCCTGTTCCTGTCCGGACTGATGAAGCTCGCCTACGACCTGATCGCCGCCCTGATCGGCTGGGGCACTGCGCTGGTCTGGACCACGCTGGTGGCGTCCGGGATCGGGGCCCTCGCCCTGGCCGTGGTGCTCTGGCTGGTCGCCGGCGCCCTGAACCGCCGCGGCGTGGGTGTCCGGACCAAGGAGGACATCAAGGCCCGGCGCGAGGAGCGCCGCGCGGCCAGGGCCGGCAAGGGCGACCAGCCTGCCGGCGCCCGCCCGGCCGGCGGCACCGGCTCCGCCACCCCGGTCACCCGGCCGGCCACCACCAGCACCCCCGCCGCCTCGACGGGGACGAAGCGGTCCGCCGGTCCGGCCGGCGCCGGTGACGAGTTCGACGAGATCGAGGACATCCTGCGCAAGCGCGGGATCAACTGATGGAGGAAATGCCCTTGATGGTTCCACGACTGGTGGCGTTCGACGTCGACGGGACACTGCTCTCGTCCGACCACGACATCCTCGACAGCACGCGGGAGGCGATCGACCGGGTCCGCTCGGCCGGCGCCACGGTGATGATCGCGTCCGGGCGCCCCGTCGCCGGGCTGCGCTTCCAGGTCGACCGGCTCGGCCTGCCCACCGACGGCCTGGTCCTCTCCGGCTGCAACGGGGCGGTGATCGAGGACGCGACGACCGGTGAGGTGCTGGCCTCCTGGCCGGTGCCCGCCCATGTCTCCGCCCGGATGTACGCCGGCCTGCGCGACCTGCCGGTCTCCACCATCGTCCCGGTCGGTGGCGACGTGTTCATCGAGGACCCCGAGGGGTACATGGTCCACCTCGAGTCCCGGGCGAACGGCACCCGCGAGGTGGTGGTGGCCGACCTGTCCGCCGCCGCCCCGACCCCGCCGAAGATCCTCGTCTCCGCCCCGTACGAGGTACTGGTGCAGCACCGCGACACGATCGACGCCCTTGGTGGCGACGAGGTCGAGACCTGCTTCTCGTCGAGCTACTACTACGAGGTGAACGCCCGTGGCGTGAGCAAGGGGAAGGCGCTCGCCGCCTTCTGCGCCGCCCGGGGGATCCCGCTGGACCTGACCGTCGCCTTCGGCGACAACGAGAACGACATCACGATGATCCGCACCGCCGGCGTCGGCGTGGCGATGGGCAACGCGATCGACGCGCTGAAGGACGCCGCCGACGTGGTGACCGCCAGCAACGACGACCACGGCATCGCCCAGGTGCTGCTGGGGATGACCGTCCCCGCCTGAGCCCCTGCCCTCCCGGCCCCCGGGAAGCACGAAGCCCCCGACAGGCACGGCCTGTCGGGGGCTTCCGGCACTCGGGGGCGTCAGGGGCGGTGGGTGATCCAGAGCTCCTGGAGCCGGGCGGCGTTGAGCCGGGCCCGGTCGCCGTCGGGGGTCTGGATGGCCATCACCATCCGTCGCTCCGGCTCGCCGTCGCGGTCGCGCCGGAAGGTGAGGACGTACGCCCAGGGGTCGTTCTCCTCGAACCGGATGCCGGAGATCTCGTGCCAGGCGTACCGGTGCCGGATCACCCCGGTGGTGATCGTCACCCCCTCGTCGGTGGCGACGATCGAGGACAGTCCGAGCCCCATCACGAAGACCACGATCACCAGCAGGGTGCCGATGATCAGCGCGAGCTCCGGCCCGGACGCCAGTGCCTGGAGCTCCCCGGGCAACAGGAACCAGGTGACCACCGGACTGCCCAGCACCAGCACCGAGACTGCGATCGCGGTGGACAGCAGGGCCCGGGACCGGACCCGCAGCAGCACCTCCATGTCGGTCCCGTCCGGCGGTTCAGAGTCGGCAGGCGGCCAGGTCGGTGACCAGGATGGCGCGGGCGCCGAGGTCCCACAGGTCGTCCATGACCAAGTGGGCGTCGGCGGCGGGCACCATCGCGCGGACCGCGAACCAGCCCTTGCGAGCCAGCTCGGAGACGGTCGGCGACTCGAAGCCGGGGGTGAGCGTCAGGGCGGCGTCGAGCTTCTCGGCGGACACGTCGTAGTCCATCAGGACGTACGTCCGGGCCACCAGCACGCCCTCGATCCGCTGCACGAAGTGCTCGAGTCCCTCGGGCACCTCGCCGTTGCGCTGCACCAGGATCGCCTCGGAGGTCAGGATGGGCTCGCCGAAGACGGCCAGGCCGGCGCGCTTGAGCGTGGACCCGGTCTCCACCACGTCGGCGATCACGTCGGCCACGCCCAGCCGGATGGAATTCTCCACCGCGCCGTCCAGGTTGATCAGCCGGGCGGACATCGAGCGCTCATCCAGCCAGGCCTTCACCAGGCCCGGGTAGGAGGTGGCGATCCGCTTGCCGTCGAGCTGGTCGACCGACATCCGGTCCTCGGTCGGGGCGGCGAAGCGGAACCGGGTCCCCCCGAAGCCGAGAGCCCGGATCTCGGTCGCCGCGGCGCCGGAGTCGAGCAGCATGTCACGGCCGGTGAAGCCGATGTCGAGGGTGCCCTCGCCCACGTAGATGGCGATGTCGCGCGGGCGCAGGTAGTAGAACTCGACCCGGTTGGCCTCGTCGACCACCATGAGTTCCTTGGACTCGGTGCGCTGCCGGTAACCGGCCTCCCGCAGCATCTGCTGCGAGGATTCGGACAGGGATCCCTTGTTCGGGACGGCGACCTTGAGGAACGGACGTTCAGAGTTCACGGCCCCACCCTAATGGCGCTCTCGGCCGCCACCCAATCCGGGAGCGACGGCGGGACGCCGGTCTCACAGCTTGCGGTAGACGTCCTCGAGGGTGAGGCCGGTGGCGATCATCATGACCTGGGCGTGGTAGAGCAGCTGCGAGATCTCGAGGGCGGTCGCGTCCTTGCCCTCGTACTCGGCGGCCATCCAGACCTCGCCGGCCTCCTCGACGATCTTCTTGCCGATCTGGTGCACTCCGGCATCGAGTTCGGCGACCGTGCCCGAACCGTCGGGACGGTTGACCGCCTTGTCCTGCAGTTCGGCGAAAAGGCTCTCGAACGTCTTCACGCGCTCGAGCCTATCCGACACGCCGGCCCGGGCGGGTTCGGTGTCAGCGGACCGGGCGTCGACCGCGATGCCGAGCAGGGCATCGGCGGCCAGCGCCAGCAGCCCCGGCGCCGAGGTGTCGCGGCCCTCCCCGGCCAGCGCGGCCGCGGCCCAGGCGTCGAGCGCCAAGAGGGCGCCGGGCGCGTCGAGGTCGTCGCGCACCAGC
>CAYOBI010000045.1:0-3829 GCA_964402325.1 uncultured Propionibacteriaceae bacterium
GGCCCGCTGCGCCGACCCCACAGTGGCCGGCGTTCCACACCACCTGAGGCAGGTCGCGGCGGATCGGTAGGCTGGGGGGGTGATGCAGCCGCAGTCTGTCCTGGTCATCGGCTCCGGTGGCCGCGAGCACGCGCTCGCCCTCGCCATCAGCAGAGACCCCGCCGTGTCGCGGGTCCATGTCGCTCCGGGTAACCCTGGTACCTCCGTGTTCGCCACCAACCACCCGGTGGACCAGAACGACCCGGCCGCCGTGGCGGCGCTCGCCACCGAGCTGGGTGCCGACCTGGTCGTCGTCGGGCCGGAGGCGCCGCTCGTCGCGGGGGTCGCCGACGCGGTCCGCGCCGCCGGGATCCCGTGCTTCGGGCCCTCGAAGGCCGCTGCTCGGCTCGAGGGGTCGAAGGCGTTCGCCAAGGAGGTGATGGCGGCCGCGCATGTCCCGACCGCCGCCGCCCGGGTGTGCACCACCGCCGAGGAGGCCGCCGCGGCCCTGGACGAGTTCGGCGCCCCGTACGTGGTGAAGGACGACGGGCTGGCCGCCGGCAAGGGTGTCGTGGTGACCTCCGACCGGGCCGAGGCCCTCGCGCACGCCGCGGCCTGCGGCCGGGTCGTCATCGAGGATTACCTGGACGGACCCGAGGTGAGCCTGTTCGCGATCTGCGACGGCGTCAACGTGCTGCCGTTCGACCCCGCGCAGGACTTCAAGCGGGTCGGTGACGACGACCGCGGCCCCAACACCGGCGGGATGGGCGCGTACACCCCGCTGCCGTGGGCCCCGGCCGACATCAAGCAGCAGGTCGTCGACACTGTCATCCAGCCGACCGTCGACGAGATGGCCCGCCGCGGCACCCCGTTCGTCGGCCTGCTCTACGCCGGCCTGGCGCTCACCTCGAAGGGCCTGCGGGTCGTCGAGTTCAACGTACGTTTCGGTGATCCGGAGACCCAGCCGCTGCTCGCCCGGCTCAGCTCCCCGCTCGGCCAGGTGCTGTACGCCGCGGCCACCGGGGCGCTCGACCCGGAGGTGCCGCTGGAGTTCGGCTCCGGCTTCGCCGTCGGCGTGGTGCTGGCCGCCGCCGGCTACCCGGCCGCGCCGCGCAAGGGCGACGTGATCATCGGGGTCACCCCCGACACCAAGGGCATCATCCAGGCCGGCACCGCGCTGGACGACAAGGGCCGACTGGTGTCGGCCGGCGGGCGCGTCCTGACCGTGGTCGGCACCGGCGACTCGCTCGCCGAGGCCCGGGTCCGCGCCTACCACCGGTTGGAGGACGTCCACCTGCCCGGCGGCTTCTTCCGCACCGACATCGCGCTGCGGGCCGCCCGCGGCGAGGTGTCCTCCTGACCCCCGCAGCCCTGCGCCGGACCCCGCCGAAAGGACAACCGTGACCGTCCCCAACGTCCTCGCCACCCGTTACGCGAGCGAGCAGATGCGGCGCATCTGGTCGCCGGAGAACAAGATCGTCGCCGAGCGCCGGCTGTGGATCACCGTCCTGGAGGCCCAGCGCGACCTCGGGGTGGACTTCGGCGGTGACGACCCGGACACCGTGATCGAGGCGTACCGCGCGGTCATCGACGACGTCGACCTCGACTCGATCAATGCCCGGGAGAAGGTCACCCGCCACGACGTCAAGGCGCGGATCGAGGAGTTCTGCGCGCTGGCCGGCTACGAGCACATCCACAAGGGGATGACCTCGCGCGACCTGACCGAGAACGTCGAGCAGTGGCAGACCCGCGAGGCGCTGCAGGTGATCCGCGGCCGGATCGTCGCCGCCCTGGCCCAGCTCGGCCGGCTCGCCGTCCAGTACGCCGACCAGCCGATCGCCGGGCGTTCGCACAACGTCGCCGCCCAGATCACCACCCTCGGCAAGCGGTTCGCCACCGGCGCCGACGAGCTCCTGGTGGCGTACGAACGGGTCGAGGAACTGCTGCGGCGCTTCCCGCTGCGCGGCATCAAGGGCCCGGTCGGCACCAGCCAGGACATGCTCGACCTGCTCGACGGGGACGAGGAGAAGCTGGCCGAGCTGGAACGCCGGGTCGCGGCCGGCCTCGACTTCGGCACCGTGCTCACCTCGACCGGCCAGGTGTACCCGCGCTCGCTCGACTTCGACGTGGTGTCGGCGCTCGTCCAGGTCGCCGCCGGGCCGTCCGACGTGGCGACCTCGATCCGGCTGATGGCCGGCAACGAACTGGTGACCGAGGGGTTCAAGCCCGGCCAGGTCGGTTCCTCGGCGATGCCGCACAAGATGAACACCCGCTCCTGCGAGCGCGTCAACGGCATGTCGGTGATCCTCAAGGGGTACCTGACCATGATCGCCGACGTCGCCGGCAATCAGTGGAACGAGGGCGACGTCTCCTGCTCGGTGGTGCGCCGCGTCGTACTGCCGGACTCCTTCTACTGCCTGGACGGACTGTTCGAGACCTTCCTCACCGTGCTGAACGACTTCGGCGCCTTCCCGGCGGTGATCGAGGCGGAGCTGCAGCGCTACCTGCCGTTCCTGACCACCACCAAGGTGCTGATGGCCGCCGTCCGCAAGGGTGTCGGGCGTGAGCACGCGCACGAGGCGATCAAGGAGAACGCCGTCGCGGTGGCCCTGGAGATGCGCGAGACGGGCCGCAAGGACAACGATCTGTTCGACCGGCTCGCCGCGGACGCCCGGCTCGGGCTGACCCGCGAGGAGATCGCCGGGCTGGCCACCGATCCGCTCGACCTCACCGGCACGGCCCGCCACCAGGTCACCCGGATCGCCGGACGGATCCAGACGCTGGTCGACGCCCACCCGGACGTCGCCGCGTACGTCCCGGGCGCCGTGCTCTGAGTGGCAGGATGAACCTGTGAGCCAATACGGGGAACTGGGACTGTCGCTGATCCATGCGGGCAAGGTGCGCGAGCTGTACGCACTGCCGCAGGACGACCGGATGCTGATGGTCGCCACGGACAACATCTCGGCGTTCGACTGGGTGCTGCCGTCGACGATCCCCGACAAGGGCGCCATCCTGACGCAGATGTCGCTGTGGTGGTTCGACCAGTTGCGCGACCTCGTGCCCAACCACGTCATCTCCACCGACGTGCCTGCGGCGGTCGCCCGGCGGGGCCTGGTCGTGGAGAAGCTCGAGATGATCCCGGTCGAGTGTGTCGCCCGCGGCTACCTCACCGGCTCCGGGTGGGCCGAGTACCAGGAGTCCCGTACGGTCTGCGGCATCCCGCTGCCCGAGGGCCTGGTCGACGGGTCCCGTCTGGCGGAGCCGATCTTCACCCCGGCGACCAAGGCCGAACTGGGCGAACACGACGAGAACGTCGACTTCGAGACCATGGTCGGCACCGTCGGGCGCGAGGTCGGCGAGGCGATTCGCGACCTGACGTTGCGGATCTACCGCACCGCCGAGCAGATCGCCCGCGACCGCGGCATCATCCTCGCCGACACCAAGTTCGAGTTCGGCGTACGGCCCGACGGGACGATCGTGCTCGCCGACGAGGTGCTCACCCCCGACTCCTCCCGCTTCTGGGACGCCGCGACCTGGCAGCCGGGCGGCCGGCTCGACTCGTACGACAAGCAGTACGTGCGCAACTGGTTGTTGAAGGAGTCCGGCTGGGACCGCACCTCGGGCGAGGCGCCGCCGGAGCTGCCCGCCTCGGTGATCGCGCAGACCCGGGAGCGCTATGTCACGGCGTACGAGCAGCTGACCGGGCTGTCCTTCGCCTGAGGGGGCTGCCGCGGGGGTCAGGCCTGGGCGTTCCCGCGGACGGTTGCGGGCTCCCGCGGATGCTGTGGGGCGTCTTGGGTGTTCCCGCGGACGTTGGTGGGTTCGCGCGGATACGCAGGTATCCGCGGGA
>CAYOBI010000045.1:3929-22728 GCA_964402325.1 uncultured Propionibacteriaceae bacterium
ATCCGCGGGAAGTGCCCTGGGTCCGCGGGAACCCGGCAGGGTTACGGCGGAGGGCCCCGCGTCATCGCCCACCCGTGCCTCACGGCGCCCGCCCGCCGGGCAGGACCGGCCGCGGGGGTGCGCGCCGACACGCTAGGATCAGCGCCATGGCCCGAGTAATTGTGGACGTCATGCCCAAGCCGGAGATCCTTGACCCCCAGGGCAAGGCCGTGACCGGCGCGCTCGGTCGCCTAGGATTCGCCGGGCTGTCCGTACGCCAGGGCAAGCGCTTCGAGATCGAGGTCGACGGCGACGTCACCGACGAGCGACTGGCCGAGGTCCGCGAGGCCGCCGAGCGCCTGCTGGCCAACACCGTGATCGAGAATTTCGACGTCCGGGTGGAAGAGTGACCACGCGGATCGGCGTCGTCACCTTCCCGGGCACGCTCGACGACTCGGACGCGGCCCGCGCGGTCCGGCTGACCGGTTCGGAGCCGGTTGCCCTGTGGCACGGCAACGACACCCTCGAGGGGGTCGACGCGGTCATCCTGCCCGGCGGCTTCTCGTACGGCGACTACCTGCGCTGCGGCGCGATCGCGCGCTTCTCCCCGGTGATGGGTGAGCTGATCAAGGCCGCGAACGACGGCCTGCCGGTGCTCGGCATCTGCAACGGGTTCCAGGTGCTGGCCGAGGCCCACCTGCTGCCCGGCGCGCTGATGCGCAACGCCTCGCGGACCTTCGTCTGCCGCGACCAGAAGCTGCGCGTCGAGACCCGCGACACCGTCTGGTCGAACGCGTTCAAGCGCGGCCAGGAGATCACCATCGTGCTGAAGTCCGGCGAGGGCAACTACATCGCCGACGAGGACACCGTGAAGCGGCTCGAGGACCACGACCAGATCGTCTTCCGCTACGTCGACAACCCCAACGGGTCCGTCCACGACATCGCCGGGATCACCAACGAGCGCGGCAACGTCGTCGGCCTGATGCCGCACCCGGAGCACAACGTCGATCCCGACGCCGCGCCCGGCACCGACGGCGTCCCCTTCTTCACCAGCCTGGTCGGCTACCTGCAGCGGGCGTCCTGAGGCCGTGTCCAGGAGCACACCGGACGGCGGGAGGGGGACCGCCGCCGGGGACTCCCGGGCGGGTGCGCAGCCGACGACCCCCGGCGCACCGGGCCACCGCCGCTGGTGGCAGCAGCACTGGTTGCGTCATCTCGTCGGCCTGGCCGTCGTCCTGGGAGTGCTGCTGGGCCTCGCCCGACCGTTGCAGGTGACGCCCGCGCCGGTCACCTCGAACCACCTGGTGGTGATCGGGGTGGGGGAACGTACGTCGCTCCTGCCGCTGGACCGCGAGCTGCTCGACACGCGCTCCGCCGGCGCCGCGTACGGTGTGGTGTCCGCGAGCCGGGATGAGGGCGAATGCGTCTCCGCCGCCTGGCTCAGCCTCGGCGCCGGCACCCAGGCCCGCACCGGCGACCAGTGCGCGCCCGAACTCGTCCTCACCCCCGCCGCCCGGCTCAGCGGCAGCGGCGTGGCGGCGATCTCCAACTGGTCCCAGCTGACCGCCCTCAACACGCCGTACGGCGTGGACCTCGGCGTCCTGCAGCGCAGCATCCCCGCCGAGGCGACCGACCCCACCGCCTGCCTCGAGGCGGTCGGGCCGGGCGCGGCGCTGGCCGCCGCCGGCGCGGACGGGTCGGTCGGGCACTACCTGGAGCCGAGCACCTGGGCGGCGGGCGACTATGCCTCGCACTGCCGGGTCACCCTGGTTGACCCGGTCCTCGGGTCGGAGGCGCTGATCCGGCGGTTGGCCGGACGCGCCGACACCACCGTGCTGGTCGTCGGCCTGGGGCCCGCCGGCGAGCTCAGCCGCCCGTTCCGGCTCGACCCGACCGGCACCCGGACGATCCCCTCGATCCAGCTCGCCTATCGCCTGGACCCGACGGGCTCGGCCGCGACGGCCGGCGCGCTGTCCTCGGACACCACCACCCGGAGCGGGGTGGTATCACTGGCCGACGTCAGCGCCACGGTGATCGCCCGGCTGCGTGACCCGTCGGCCGTGACCTCGTCGGCCACACCGTCGTCGGCCACACCGTCGTCGGTCGCCGCGTCCGGCGGCACAGGTGCCGCGCTGGGCGTGGTCCCGGGGACGGTCTCGGCCTCCGCCGCCGACCGGTTGCTCGCCGACGTCGCCGCCCTGCAGCGGCGCGGGCCGATCATGGCCACCGCCGCGGGGATCTTCGCCGCCCTGCTCATCGGCGCGCTCGTCGTCGTGCTCCGGCGCCGCTGGGGCCCGGCACCGTGGCTGGCGGGCGCCCTGACCACCTGGCCGGTGGCCCTGCTGGTCGGTGGCATGGTGCCGTGGTACGGCAGCCCGCAGCCGGTCCTGACCGGGATCGGCGCCCTCGTCGGCTGCTGGATCGTCGCGGTCCTGCTCGCCCGGCTGCTCACCACGCCGCGCCGCCCCACCGGCATCGCCGGCGCGGCGATGAGCCTCACCGTGACGGCAGCCTCGGCCGTGGTCGGGGACGGTCTGCCGTGGGGCACCCTGCTGGACTCCACCACCGCGCTCGGACCGGACTGGCTGGGCGTCGGCCCGGGCGCGGCAGGGGTCTGCGTCGGCGCCGCGCTGGCGATCGCCGCCTGGTGGGCCGAACGGCTGCCGCGCAGGCAGAGTGTGGTCGCCATCGTCGGCCTGGTGGTCATCATCGGCGTCGCGCTGTGGCCCAACGTGGCGTACGCCCTGGCCCTGATGGCCGGCGGCGCGGTCCTGACCTTCGCCGACACCGCGCGGGACTGGGTCCGCCAGGCGATCCCGTGGGCCGATCCGTTGTTCGTCGGCACGGCCGCGGCGTGCCTGGTCGCCGCGCTCGTCGGGACGGCGCTCGTCTCGCTCGTGTCGGGCACGATCCTGCTGCAGCTGTTTCCGGACAGCCCGCGGTTCGGCGGGGTGGTGATGGGGTGGCTCGCCTCGGTCACCCTGGCGGTCTGGCTGCAGCTGCGGGCCCCGGAGTGGTTCGCCGCCCGCGACGAGGGCAGACTGCCCGATCCCACCTCGATCTAGGACGTGTCGTCGCGGCGCGTCGCGTCGGCGTGTCGGCGGTCAGGTCGGTTGTGCTCTGCGAGGTCATAGAAGTGTCCTATGGGTCGCCGTTGCAGGGATCGGCTGCCTTCCATAGAACAGTTCTATGACGTCGGAGCGCAACACCTTCGCCCCGCCGCGCCGGCCGTGCCGCCCCGGCGCCCCGGCGGCCCGCAGACTCAGGTCCGCGGACGGACGAACGGGAAGGTCAGCACCTCGCGGATCGGGCGGTCGGTCAGCGCCATCACGATCCGGTCGACGCCGAGGCCGAGGCCGCCGGCGGGTGGCAGCCCGACCTCGAGCGCGGTGAGGAAGTCCTCGTCGACCTCCATCGCCTCGGGGTCGCCGGCGGCGGCGAGCCAGGACTGCTCGACGAAGCGGCGGCGCTGCTCCAGCGGGTCGGTCAGCTCGGAGTACGCGGTGCCGAGCTCCATCCCCGCGGCCACGAGGTCCCAGCGCTCGACCAGTCCGGGCCGGGTGCGGTGCGGCCCGGCCAGCGGTGAGGTCTCGGCGGGGAAGTCGACGTAGAACGTGGGGCGTACGGTCACCGACTCGACCAGCTCGCCGTACAGTTCCTCGATCAGGGCGCCGGGCCCCCAGCCGTCGCGGACGTGGATGGCGTACTCGGCGGCGAGGGCCAGCAGCGACTCCAGGTCGGTGTCGACCGTCACCGTGCAGCCGACGGCAGCCGAGACGGCGTCGCACACGCTCACCACCGGCCAGGGGTCGGAGATGTCGACCAGTTCGGTGCCCTCGCCGAGGTCCAGCGGCATCACTGCGCGCCCGTGCACGGCGACCGCGGCGGCCCGGATCAGCTGCTCGGTGAGCCGGCGCATGTCGGTGTAGTCGGCGAAGGGTTCGTACGCCTCGAGGGAGGTGAACTCCGGGTTGTGGGTGGCGTCCGCCCCCTCGTTGCGGAAGTTGCGGCCGATCTCGAAGATCGGGCCGAGGCCGCCGACGAGCAGGCGCTTGAGCATCAGCTCGGGCGCGATCCGGAGCACCAGGTCGGTGCCGTACGCATTGATCTCGGTGCGGAACGGCCGGGCGCTGGCGCCGCCGTGCACGGTCTGCAGGATCGGCGTCTCCACCTCCTGGTAGCCGCGGGTGCGCATCACCGTACGGATCGCGTCGATCGCACGGGAGCGGGCCAGCAGCACGTCGGCCTCGTCGGGGTGCACCAGCAGGTCGAGAGAGCGGTTGCGCAGCCGCGCATCGGGGTTGTCGAAGCCCTCCCACGGCACCGGACGCAGCGACTTCGACAGCATCCGCCACGAGGACACGCCCCAGGACGCCGTCCCGGTGCGGGTCAGCACCGGGTCGGCGCCGAACTGCACGAGGTCGCCGGAGTCGACCAGCCGGGCGAACTCCCGCACCGCCGGCCGTCCGATCCGGTCCGCCAGCAGCACGAACTGGGCGGTGGTCCGGCCGTCGGTGACGTCGACGAAGCAGGCGCCGCCATGGTCGCGGATCCGGCGGATCCGGCCGACGATGTCGCGTCCGTCGGGGTGCTCGCGGTCCACCGCGGAGAGGCGTACGACCTCCGTACGCCCCAGCGGGTAGCCGGACCGGCCGGCGGCCTGCAGGGCGGCGAGGTGGGACAGCCGGTGCCGGGTCTGGTCGTCACGTCGCGGGTGCAGGCCCTCCAGCGGGCGCCGGGTCTCCAGCTCCCGGACGGCCGCCACGTGCTCCGGGTCGAGGACGCCGCCCGTCTCGGCGCCGCGCAGCCACGGCGTCAGCGGCAGGAACCCCTCGGCCCGGGCGGCGGCCATCGCCACCGGCAGCAGGTCGATGATCGACGGCAGGCAGACGTAGCGGGACTGCCAGGTCGGCTGGTACTTCGCGTTGGACAGGTAGAGCCGCTCCACCTGCCAGTAGCGGTCCATCCAGCTGAGTACCTGGGAATTGAGCCGGGTCAGGGCGCCGGCGCTGACGTCCTCCGCCTCGGCGAACACCCGCCGGAAGAACGCGAAGTTGAGCGAGACCCGGCTGACGCCGTTGTCGGCACACCAGGCCATCAGCTCGGTCACCAGCAGCTCGTTGGTGCCGTTCGGTGCCTCGGGGGAGCGGCGCATCAGATCCAGTGACAGGCCCCGACGGCCCCACGGCACGAAGCTCAGCAGGGCGATCGGCTCGTCGTCGTCGGCGTAGGCGGTGACCATCAGGTTCCGCCCGTCCGCCCGGTCGCCGACCCGGCCGAGCGCCATCGAGAAGCCGCGCTCCGGGCCGCCGACCCGCCAGTCCCCGGACAGCTGCACCAGCCGTGCGTACTCCACCTCGTCGAGGTCATCAGCCCGCTGGATCCTGACGGTCACCCCGGCGCGGCGGGCCCGGCGCTGGGCGTGCCGGACGGCGGTCATGCTGGTCGAGTCCAGTCGGAACCGTTCCGGGTGCAGGATCGCCTCATCACCGAGGTTGATCACCTCGGTGCCGATCGACGTCGCGTACGCCCGGGCGCCCGCCTCGGAGCAGGCCAGCACGGCGGGCGTCCAGCCGTACGTCCGGGCGTACGAGGCCCAGGCGTGGACCAGGTCGGGCCACAGCCGGCGGTCGCCGATCGGGTCGCCACTGGCCAGGCAGACCGACCCGATCACCCGGTAGGCGATCACGGCGCGGCGGTTCTCGGTGAAGAACAGCATCTTGTCGCGGCGGGTGGCGTAGTAGCCCAGCGAGTCGTCCTCGCCGTACTCGGCCAGCAGCCGGCGCAGCCCCAGTTCGTTGTCCTGCTGCCAGCGGCCGGTGAACCGGGCCGACCGGAGGAACGCCCCGACCGCGAACAGCAGCGACAGGCCGGCGATCGCGCCGGTCAGCTGCGGGATCACCCGGCCGACGGTGACGTGCCAGCCACGGGGGCCCGGCAGTCCGACGGCGTTGAGCAGGGCGACCGAGAGGACCTGCCAGGCGGGGCCCTGTGCCTCGGTGCTGGTGCGCAGCAGCAGGTGCGTCAGCCCCAGGTCGAGCAGGATCCCGGCGGTGAGGATGCCGATGGCGATGCCCCACGAACCGCGCTTGACCCGGGCCGGGAAGGCCGGGCGCAACCACACCATGGTGACCAGCAGGGCCACCGAGATCGCCAGGTTGATCGCCGACATCACGCCGCGGTCGATGTCGGTGAACGGCAGCGACGGCATCGGGCGGTGTTCCAGGGCGAAGACGAAGCCGGTGATGTCGGCCGCGACGCCGATCACCTGGAAGACCGCGATCACCATCAGCGCGAAGCGCTTGCGCTTGCTGATCGCGGCGGCCAGCAGGGCCAGCCCGACCACGGACACCAGCGAGGCGGTGACCGGGATGTTCAGCGTGATGAAGAACTCCTGGATCGGCCACCGGGTGGCGCGCCGGACGAACCGGTGCCGGATCCAGTCGGCCCCCGCCACGAGGGCGGCGATGACGTAGAGCCAGGTGAGGATCTCGGCGGCGACCCGGCGGGCCCGCGTGGTCATGACGCGCGCCAGGCGAAGGCGGGGGCCACCTGGCCGAGCCACTGCAGGCCGGCCGGCAGGCCCTGCAGCCACACGCCCCACTGGTGCCCGCCGGACTCCTGCAGAGTCGTGACCAGGCCGGTGGGGGCCTTCACCGCCTTCTGGAACGCGGTCAGCGCCGCGATCGAGCCCTTGTCGTCGCGGGCGGCGTACGCCCAGATGTCGACGTTGGGCTTCTTGTCCTTGACGATCGTGGCCAGGTCGTACGTCCTGTCGTCGGCGGCCCGGTGCGCGGTCTTCCCCCATTCGGGGGCGAAGTAGCCCGACATCGCGATCGCCCGGGCGTAGTGGTCGGGGTGCCTCACCGCCAGCATCGGGGCGCAGAAGCCGCCCGCGCTGTAGCCGACCGTGACCCAGGCGTCCGGGGTGGTCTCGGCGCGCAGGTTGGTGATCGCCCAGGTGCGGACGTCGGTGTCGACGTACGTCTCCCACAGGCCCTGGTCGGGGCCGGCGTTGAAGTCGGTGCACTCGGAATCGATCGTGCCGGGGAAGGTCGTCGGGACCACGACGATCGACTCCCGCAACCGCTTGTCGCTGTCCATCGCGGTGATCATGCTGCCGATGTTGAGGTTGTTGCGGTACGTCAGGGGGCTGCCCGGACTGCCGGTGAAGCCGAAGATGACCGGGTAGAAGCGGTCCGGGTGCGACTGGTAGGACGCCGGCAGCCAGACCAGGGCGGACTGTGAGATGCCGGACGCCGGCCCGGCGATCGTCACCGTGAGGTACTGCCCACCGGTGGCGTCCGGCGCGTAGCCGGTGAGCGCGGGGTTGTGCGCCGGGTCGGCCTGCAGCGCGGTGGCGTGGCCGACGGCCTCGGGTGCGGCCTGGACGGACTTCTCGTCGGCGCCGCGGCTGGTGTGGGTGACGCTGGTCACCGAGGTGATCCCGAGGACGTCGGCCCAGGTGGTGTACCAGCCGTTGTTGTTGTTCAGCACCAGGCCGATCAACAGCACGGACAGGGTGATGCTGCCGGTCAGGGCGAGGGACTGGTGCAGGGTGGCCCGCCAGGAACCGGCGCGGTGCCGTGGCAGCCAGCCGACGGCCCAGGCCAGGACACCCGCCAGCAGCAGGCCGACGAGTGCGAGGAGCCACGGGGAGGTCAGGCTGAACACTCGATTCACCTTACGGCACGCCTCCCGGCAAATCCTTGAAAGACGATGAGGAGCGCCAGGAGGCTCACCCCCGCCACGACGATCTGGGCGGGCCGCCGGTGGCTCAGCCGATCAGGAACGACCCGGTGGTCAGCCAGAGCATGACGTCGGCGCCGAGCACCACCCCGCCGAGCAGGATCGCGGCGGTGCCCACCCGTCCCAGCGGGCCCACCAGCCGCCGCCACGACCGGCGCATCCACCGGCCGACCGGCTCACCCGCGCCCAGGGCGATGGCCACGGCCAGCGCCACCAGGGGTGACTGGCTGAGCAGCCACCACAGCGTCGCGATGCCCAGCGCGGGACCCGCCCCGAGCCGGTGGACCAGGGCGACCAGACCCCAGAAGCCGGGGTCGCCCAACACCGTCAGGCCGTACGCGGCGCCGGCGAGCGTCATCGCGCCGACCCCGGTGCCGCGGAGTCGCCGGGGTCGGTGCCCCTCGCCCTCAGCGTCCTCCTCACCCTCGGCGGGTTCCGGCTTCCCGGTGCCGCGGTCCGCGACGCGGCGGGACAGCAGCCGGCGGACGCCCCAGACCAGGAGTCCGGCCGCGGCGAGGGCCTCGACGCTGCCCCAGACCACGTCGGGGAGGTGCGGCATGCCGTGCGGGAGCAGGGCGAAGGCGAGCAGGTCGAGCACCATCGCGGCGGCGACGATGACCGCGGCACCGGCGGCGGTGAACGCGAGGGCGGCGGTGCGCCCGGCCCCACGGGCGGTGGCTGCCAGCAGGGCGAGGGCGCCGAACGGGTCGAACCCGGCGATCGAGAGCGCGACACAGGCCCCGATCGCCTGCCAGCCGGTCATCTCCTCACGCGGCCGGGCGGTCGTCGACGCCCCGTCCTGCCCCGTCCGGTGCGTCGGCGGGTGGATCGGCCGGGGCGGGCGTGGGCCGGCGGGTGGTGCCCCGGGCGTACGTCCGGATGCCGGCGTTGGCCATCGCCAGCGTCGGCACCGCGAACAGGGCGCCGACCGCACCGAACATCATCGACCCGGCGGTGACCGCGAAGATCACCGCGAGCGGGTGCAGGGCCACCGCCCGGCCCATCAGGAACGGCTGCAGCACGTGCGACTCCAGCTGCTGCACTCCGGTGACGATCGCCAGCATCACCAGGGCGGGCACCCAGCCCTGGAACAGCAGGACGGTGACGATCGCCACGCCGCCGCCGAAGACGACCCCGATCACCGGGACGAACGCGGTGATGAAGACCAGGATCGCCATCGCCGTCGCGAACTGCGACCCGAGGATGCCGGCGCCGGTGCCGATCAGGACGGCGTCCAGGGCGGCGACCAGCAGCTGGGTGTGCATGTACGCCGAGAGACTGCGCCAGCCGCTGCGGAAGGCCGCGTCGATCCGCACCCGGGAGGCCAGTGGGACCGCGCCGATCAGGAAGGTCCAGATCCGGCGGCCGTCGGCCAGGAACATGATCGTGGTGATCAGGCACAGGAAGGTCCCGACCACGGTGTCGATGGCCGAGGACCCGACCCGGAACGCGCCGGCGGTGAGGTTGGTGGTGTGCTGGTTGACCCAGTTCTGGATCTCCAGCAGCACCCGGTCGATCTGGCCGGGGCGCAGGTGCAGCGGACCCTGGGACAGCCAGGTCTGGAAGCTGACCACGCTGCCGGAGAAGTCCAGGTGGCTGTGCGTCACCCCGCTGGCGATCCGTTGCCCGACCAGGGCCAGCAGGCCGCCGGCGATCGCGGCGGTCAGCAGCACGCTGATCACCGCTGCCAGGCCGCGGTGCAGCCGGAGGCGACGGTGCAGCCAGGCCACCAGCGGGCCGAGCAGTACGGCGAGCAGCAGGGCGACCATCGTCGCGGTGACCAGGATCGGCACCTGTTCCAGCACCCAGGAGATGCCGTAGCCGACGACGGTCAGCACGATCAGCCGCCAGCCCCACGCGGCGGCGATCCGGACGGCCCGTGGCACCGCTTCGTCGACGGAGGCGGGCGGCGGTGCCGACGGGCTGGTGGTCACAGGTCAAACCCTACGGCGGCCGTGCCTGAGAGTGGACTGAATCCGTTGCCCGACCCCCGGGGCCACGCGATGATCGTGGCGTCCGTCGGCCGTCCGCCCGACTGGACCCGCGCACCGAAGGAGTTGCCCCCATGCGCCTTGCCACCGTCCGCACCACCGACGGCACCGCCGCCGCCCGTCTCGACGGCGACCCGGCCGCCGGCGCCACGTACACCCTGATCGAGGGGTGCGAGGACGTCAGCGAACTGCTCTCCGACCCCGAGTGGCGCGAGATCGCGGCCGCCGCCGACGGGGCGAAGGTCCCGGCGGGCGACGCCGAGCTGGCGACCCTGCTGCCGGCCCCCGGCAAGGTGATCTGCGCCGGGCTCAACTACGCCACGCACATCCGGGAGATGGGCCAGGAGCTGCCCGAGTACCCGACGCTGTTCGCCAAGTTCGCCGACACCCTGACCGGACCGTACGACGACGTCGTCGCGCCGGACGAGGACCCGAAACTGGACTGGGAGTGCGAGCTCGGGCTGGTCATCGGGCAGGACGCCTACCGGGTTGCGGAGGATGACGCCGCCGAGTACATCGCCGGCTACACCGTCGTCGACGACGTGTCGATGCGCGGCTTCCAGCGCCGCACCGGCGACCTGGTGCTGACCGGCACGCCCGGCGGGGTGGGGGTGGCCCGCGACCCGCAGGTCTTCCTCCGTGCCGGCGACGTCGTCGAGGTCTCGATCGCCGGCCTCGGCCGCCTCGAGAATCGCATCGTCGCGCCGCTGGGCTGACCGCAGGGCCCCCGCGTCCCGGGGCCGGGCGGCGCCTAGGCTGGTCCGGTGAGCAGTGCGAACCTGACCAGGGCCGAGGCGGAGCAGCGGACGGCGAGCCTCGAGGTGCATGCGTACGACGTCGACCTCGACCTGTCCTGGGCACCTGATCCCGAGGTCACCGGGTTCCCGAGCACCACGACGATCTCCTTCCTCAGCACCGAGGAGGAGGCCCGGTTGGACTTCCTCGGCGAGTCGGTCGAGTCGGTCCGGGTGAACGGCCGGTCGCTGGACCCGGGCCGGGTCTGGGACGGCGCCGCGCTGCACCTGACCGGTCTGGCGCCGCACCGGGAGAACCGGGTGACCGTACGGGCCGTCGCGGCCTATTCGCGGACCGGCCAGGGGCTGCACCGGTTCGTCGACCCCCTGGACGGGGAGACCTACCTCTACTCCCACCTCGAGCCGGCCGACGCCCGGCGGATCTTCGCCACCTTCGAGCAGCCGGACCTGAAGGCCGCCCGGATCCTGCACGTCACCGCCCCGGCGGCGTGGTCGGTGGTCGCGAACGGCGCCATCGGCTCGCAGACCTCGGTCGACGACCGGTTCGTCCGCACCACGTTCCAGCCGACGCCGCCACTGTCGACGTACCTCACCGCGGTCTGCGCCGGGCCGTGGCACCACGTCCACGACGTGTGGACCCGGCGCAGCGGCGCGACCACGCTCGAGGTCCCGCTCGGCCTGTGGTGCCGCGCCTCGCTGGCCGACCACCTCGACGCCGAGGAGCTGTTCGCGACGACCCGGCGCGGCCTGGACCGCTACCACGACCTGTTCGGCTTCCCCTACCCGTGGGGGAAGTACGACCAGCTGTTCGCTCCCGAGTACAACATCGGCGCGATGGAGAACCCCGGCTGCATCACCTTCAACGAGAAGTACCTGTTCACCTCCCGGCCGACCCGCCAGGAGCTGGAGCAGCGCTCCAACACCATGCTGCACGAGATGGCGCACCTGTGGTTCGGGGACCTCGTCACGCCGGCGTGGTGGGACGACCTGTGGTTGAAGGAGTCCTTCGCGGAGTACATGGGCGTGCGCACCAGCGTGGAGGCCGACGGCCGTACCGAGGGCTGGGTGAGCTTCGCCGGTGCCCGCAAGGCGTGGGCGTACGCCGCCGACCGGCGTCCCACCACCCACCCGGTCGCCGCGGACATCCCCGACCTGGAGGCGGCCCGGCAGAACTTCGACGGCATCACGTACGCCAAGGGCGCCGCGGTGCTCAAGCAGCTCGTCGCGTACGTCGGGGACGAGGCGTTCTTCGCCGGTGCCCGGCTCTACTTCTCCCGGCACGCGTTCGGCTCGGCGCGGCTGCTGGACCTGCTCGACGCGCTGGAGGAGGTCTCCGGCCGCAACCTGCGGCACTGGGCCGAGCAGTGGCTGCAGACCAGCGGGGTGGACGAACTGCGCGCCGACGGCCCGGGCCCGGACGGGGTGATCCACCTGCGGCGGACGTCCCCCGACGCGGCCCGGCGCCCGCACCGGCTGTCCGTCGGCCTCTACCGGCCCGATCCGGACGGCCGGCTGCGCCGGACCCACCGGGTCGCGGCCGACCTGGTCGGCGACGGGGTCGACCTCGACCTGGGCGCGCCCGTGGGTCCGTTGACCGCGGACGGCCCGGCGGGGAAGGGGCCGCGGTTGGTGCTGCCGAACGACGACGACCTGACGTACGCCATCACCCGGCTCGACCCGGTCAGCCGCGACACCGCCCTGGCGTACGCCGGCGGGATGGTCGACCCGTTGGCCCAGTCCCAGGTCTGGGCGGCGCTGTGGAACGACGTCCGGGACGCCCGGATGCCGGCAACCGCCTTCATCGGGGCGGTGGTGGCGCACGGTGGCCGTCTCGACGGTCGCGACGACGAGAGTGCCACCCAGCTGCTGCCGCACCTGACCGGCGACATCGTCACCGCCGTCGCGGACCTGCTGCCCCGGGCGCTGCGGGACGCCGCCTGGGCCGACGCCTTCGAGGGTGCCTGGTCCCGGCTGGTCGCCGCCGCTCCGGGCAGTGACCAGCAGCTGGCCTGGGCGCGGGCCGCGACGCTGCTCGGTGGGCAGGTCGGCGCGGAGGACGCACCGGGGGCGGCCGGCAGGTTGGGCATGCTGCTCGAGGGTCCGGTGCCGGACGGGCTCGAGGTCGGGTCGGAACTGCGCTGGCGGGCCCTGATCGCCCTGTCGGCCCTCGGCCGGGCCGGGCGCCGGGAGCTGGACGCCGAACTCGCGGCCGACCGGACCGCCCGGGCCCGTGCCCACCACCTCACCGCGATGGTCGGGCGGCCGCAGGCGCAGGCGAAGGAATGGGCCTGGGCGCAGGTGCAGGAGTACCCGTCGGTCTGGTCGAACGAGGAGATCAGCGCCGCGCTGGCCGGCTGGGGGATGCCGGCGCACCGCGACCTGGTCGCCGACTACGCCGAGCCGTACTGGCAGCGACTGACCCGGTGGTGGGAGCGGTTCCCGATCGAGATCGCCTCCCGGCTGGTCGGTGGCCTGTTCCCGGCCGTCGTCGACGTCGACCTGTCGCAGCCGGTCGGCGAGCACCCGGTCGTCGCCGCGGCCCACCGCTGGCTCGACGAGCACTCCGGCGCCCCCGGCGCGCTGCGCCGGCTGGTGCTGGAACACGCCGACGGCGCCGAGCGTGCCGTCCGGGCCCAAACCGCGATGCTCGACCTGGTCACGGCCGAGAACGGCTGACCCGGACATCCGCCCGGCGGCGGCCCCGGCGTCCGCTGCGGGCCTGGGTCGTACGTCCCCGGGGGGGCCGAAATCGGACCCAACCGTGGCCTGCGTGCCGCGGAACCGCCTGAACCGTTAGATTTGGTCCGTGGCCGACACTGTGAAGAACGCGCAGGAGACCCCCGACGTCGAGCAGCCCTGGGCTGAGCTCGGACTGAAGGAGGACGAGTACCAGCGCATCCGCGAGATCCTCGGGCGCCGCCCCACCGGCTGCGAGCTGGCGATGTACTCCGTGATGTGGTCGGAGCACTGCTCGTACAAGTCCTCGAAGCTGCACCTGAAGCGGTTCTCCGTGCTGCCCCAGACGACGCCCCGCGGCCCGTTGCTCGCCGGCATCGGCGACAACGCCGGCGTGGTCGACATCGGCCAGGGCTACGCGGTCACCTTCAAGGCCGAGTCGCACAACCACCCGTCGTACGTGGAGCCGCACCAGGGTGCCGCGACCGGCGTCGGCGGCATCGTCCGCGACATCCTCGCGATGGGCGCCCGGCCGATCGGCGTGATGGACGCACTGCGGTTCGGGCCGCTGGACGCCCCCGACACCGCCCGGGTGCTGCCCGGCGTGGTGTCCGGCGTCGGCGACTACGGCAACTGCCTCGGCCTGCCGAACATCGGCGGCGAGGTCGAGTTCGACGCCTCGTACGCCGGCAACCCGCTGGTCAACGCGCTGTGCGTCGGCGTACTGCGCCACGAGGACCTGAAGTTCGCCAAGGCCACCGGCGTCGGCAACCAGGTCATCATGTACGGCGCCCGCACCGGCGGCGACGGCATCGGCGGTGCCTCGATCCTCGCCTCGGAGACCTTCGACGAGGGCGGCGAAGGCAAGCGCCCGGCCGTCCAGGTCGGTGACCCGTTCATGGAGAAGCTGCTGATCGAGTGCACCCTCGAGCTCTTCGCCGCCGGCGTCGTCACCTCGATCCAGGACTTCGGCGCCGCCGGCCTGTCCTGCGCCACCTCCGAGCTCGCCTCCGCCGGTGACGGCGGCATGTGGGTCGACATGAACCAGGTCAAGCTCCGCGACCACACCCTGTCGCCGGAGGAGATCCTGATGAGCGAGTCGCAGGAGCGGATGATGGCCGTCGTCCACCCCGGCGACGTCGACCGGTTCCTGGAGATCTGCGCCAAGTGGGACGTCGAGGCCGCCGTCGTCGGCGAGGTCACCGACGGCGACCGGCTGATCATCGAGTGGAACGGCGAGGTCGTCGTCGACGTGCCGCCGCGCACGGTCGCCCACGAGGGCCCCGTCTACGACCGCCCGCAGCAGCCGCGCGCCGACCAGGCCCGGATCGAGGCCGACACCACCGCCGCGCTGGCCCGTCCGGCCGACGGCGAGGCGCTGGGTCGTACGCTCCTGCAGGTGATCGGCTCGCCGAACCAGGCGGACAAGTCCTGGGTCACCGACCAGTACGACCGCTACGTCCGCGGCAACTCGGTGCTGGCCCAGCCGGAGGATTCCGGCATGCTGCGGATCGACGAGCGGAGCAACCTCGGCATCGCCCTGTCGACCGACGCCAACGGCCGCTACACCTGGCTGAACCCCTACCTCGGCGCCCAGCTGTCGCTCGCCGAGGCCTATCGCAACGTCGCCGTCACCGGCGCGACCCCGGTCGCCATCACCGACTGCCTCAACTACGGCTCGCCCGAGGACCCCGAGGTGATGTGGTCCTTCGTCGAGTCGATCAAGGGCCTGGTCGACGGCTGCGCCACCCTCGGCACCCCGGTGACCGGCGGCAACGTGAGCTTCTACAACCAGACCGGCGACACCGCGATCCTGCCGACCCCGCTGATCGGCGTGCTCGGCGTCGTCGACGACGTCACCCGGCACACCACGACGGGCTTCCGCACCGCGGGGGACGAGGTCTGGCAGCTCGGCGCCACGTACGACGAGCTCGACGGCTCGGTCTGGGCCGGCGTGGTGCACCAGCACCTCGGTGGCATCCCGCCGAAGGTCGACTTCGACGCCGAGCAGCGGCTCGCCGCCGTGATGGCCACCGCCGCCCGGGACGGTCTGCTGACCAGCGCCCACGACCTGTCCGCCGGTGGCCTGGCGGTCGCGCTGGTCGAGTCCGCGCTGCGCCACGGCCGGGGCGTACGGGTCCGCTTGGAGGGTGACGCCTTCGTCGGGCTGTTCTCCGAGTCGGTGGCCCGCGCCGTGGTCTCCGTCGCCCCCGACCGGGCCGCCCGCCTCGCCGAGCTGTGCGCCGAGCACGGGGTCCCCGCCGGGCGCCTCGGCGAGGTCACCGACGATGCCGCCGTCGAGGTCGAGGGTGCGTTCCGGCTCGGCCTGGACGAGGTGCGGGCCGCCTGGGCCGCGCCGATCCGGGCTGCCCTGGCCTGACGCTTCGGCCCGCCTGCCCCGGGGGCAGGACGTACGGCCTAGGGTGGTGGCATGACCACTGCCGCCGACGCCCTCGCCCCCAGCCGTGATGCCCTCGCCGCCCGGATCGACCGGCTGATGCCCGGGATCCTCGACGATCTCGCCCGGCTGGTGGCGATCCCGTCGGTCAGCGCCGACCCGGGGCACGCGCCCGACGTCGATGCCAGCGCCGACACGGTCGCCGCACTGCTCACCGACGCCGGCTGCCCCGAGGTCCGGATCGTCCGCGCCGGCGGCGGCCCGGCGGTCATCGGCCGTTACCCGGCGCCCGAGGGCGCCCCGACGATCTGCCTTTACGCCCACCACGACGTCCAGCCGACCGGCGACGTCGCCCAGTGGACCTCGGAGCCCTTCACCGCGACCGAGCGCGACGGGCGACTGTTCGGTCGCGGCACGGCGGACGACAAGGCGGGCATCGGCGTCCACTTGGCGGCGCTGCGCGCGTTCGACGGCCGCCCGCCGATCGGCGTGACGCTCTTCCTCGAGGGTGAGGAGGAGGTCGGCTCGCCGACCCTGCGGGCCCTGCTGGAGCAGCACAGCGACGACCTGGCCGCCGACGCGTACGTGATCGCCGACTCCGGCAACTGGGCCGTCGGCGTCCCGGCGTTCACCACCACCCTGCGCGGGCTGGTCGACTGCACCGTCACCGTCCGCACCCTCGACCACGCGCTGCACTCCGGGCAGTTCGGCGGGGTCGCGCCGGACGCCCTGACCGCACTCTGCCGGCTCGTCGCCACCCTGCACGACGAGGCGGGCAACGTGGCGATCGAGGGTCTGGTCCAGCGCCCCGGCACCGGGCTGGAATACCCGGAGGACCGGTTGGCGGCCGAGAGCGGCATCCTGCCGGGCGTCTCGTACCTGGGTGACGGGCCGGTCACCGAGCGGCTCTGGACGCGCCCGGCCGTCTCGGTGATCGGCATCGACGCCGCGCCCGTCGCCGGCGCCGCCAACATCCTGGCCCCTGCCGCCCGGGCCAAGCTCAGCCTTCGGCTGGCCCCCGGGCAGGATCCGCAGGCCGCGATGGACGCACTCGTCGCCCACCTGGCGTCGCACGCCCCGTGGGGCGCCGTCGTCGAGGTGACCCGCGGCGAGATGGGCGCCCCCGGCGAAGCACCCCTGGTGGGGCCGTACGCCGATGCCGCCATGGCCGCCTTCACCGCCGCCTGGGGGATCGAGCCGGTGACCATCGGGCAGGGTGGTTCGATCCCGATGGTGGCCGACTTTCAGCGGCTCTTCCCGCAGGCCACGGTGCTGGTCACCGCGGTCGAGGACCCGGAGTGCCGGGCCCACGGCGTCGACGAGTCGCTGCACCTGGGCGACTTCCGGCACGCCTGCCTTTCCGAGGCACTGCTGATGGCAGCGCTGGCCCCCGCCCGACCCTAGACTCCGAAGGCCTTCGTGCTGAAGGGCTGTTAGGCTGACAGGGTGCCACGCCCTGATGGTCGGCTGACCGCCGAGCTCGACCCCCTGGAGAAGTCCCCGCAGGACGAGTGCGGCGTGTTCGGTGTCTGGGCGCCGGGCGAGGACGTGTCGAAACTCTCGTACTACGGCATGTACGCCCTCCAGCACCGCGGCCAGGAATCCGCCGGCATCGCCGTCTCGGACGGTGACCGGATCATGGTGTTCAAGGACATGGGCCTGGTCTCCCAGGTCTTCGACGAAGGCACGCTGAACTCGCTGACCGGCGACCTGGCGATCGGGCACACCCGCTACTCGACCACCGGCGCCAGCGTCTGGAGCAACGCCCAGCCCACCTTCCGGGCCACCTCGACGTACGGCATCACGCTGGCCCACAACGGCAACCTGACCAACACCGACGACCTCGAGTCCTGGCTGCGTGACCGCCGCCCTTCCGAGGAGGTGCCGCACAAGAACTCGATGGACTCCACGAACGACACCTCGATCCTGACGGCCCTGATCGCCACCTTCGACGACCTGCCGCTCGGGTCCGCGGCACTGCAGGTGCTGCCGCACCTCAAGGGCGCCTTTTCGCTGGTGTTCATGGACGAGAAGACCCTGTACGCCGCCCGTGACCCGCAGGGCTTCCGCCCGCTGTGCCTGGGCCGGCTGGAACGGGGCTGGGTGGTCGCCTCGGAGACCTGCGCCCTGGACATCGTCGGCGCCTCGTTCGTCCGCGAGGTCGAGCCGGGGGAGTGCATCGCGATCGATGCCGACGGGCTGCGCTCGTCCCGGTTCGCCGAGGTCCGTCGCAAGAGCTGCGTCTTCGAGTACGTGTACATCGCCCGGCCCGACTCCACCATCCACGGCCGCTCGGTGCACGCGTCGCGGGTCGACGTGGGGCGAGCACTGGCCCGTGAACATCCCGTCGAGGCCGACCTGGTGATGCCGGTACCGGCCTCCGGCGTGCCGGCCGCCATCGGGTACGCCCAGGAGTCCGGCATCCGCTACGCCGAGGGCCTGGTGAAGAACAACTACGTGGGACGTACGTTCATCCAGCCGTCCCAGACGATCCGCCAGCTCGGCATCCGGCTCAAGCTCAACCCGCTGCGCCACGTCATCGAGGGCAAGCGGGTGGTCGTCGTCGACGACTCCATCGTCCGCGGCAACACCCAGCGGGCCCTGGTCCGGATGCTCCGCGAGGCCGGCGCGGCCGAGGTGCACGTACGGATCTCCTCCCCGCCGGTGCGCTGGCCGTGCTTCTTCGGCATCGACTTCTCGACCCGGGCCGAGCTGATCGCCTCCGGCCTGAACGTCGAGGAGATCTGCCGCTCGATCGGCGCCGACTCGCTGGGCTACGTCAGCCTGGACGGGATGGTGGCGGCCACCGACCGCGACAAGGACAGCCTGTGCCGGGCCTGCTTCGACGGGATCTACCCGGTCGAGCCGCCGCCGCACGCGCTCGGCGTCCTCGGCGACGGCTTCGTCGCCCCGCCGAGCAGCCAGCTGCCGTTGCTGATCGGCGTCGGCGACACGTACGAGACCGCCACCACCGATCCGGCCGGGCAGGGTGCAGCGGCCGCCGACACCGCGGAGGACCGATGACCCAGGACCCCACCATCTCCGTCCCCAGCGCGTACGCCGCGGCCGGCGTGGACATCGAGGCCGGTGACCGCGCCGTCGAGCTGATGAAGGCCTCGGTCGCGGCGACCCACCGCCCGGAGGTGCTCGGCGGCCTGGGCGGCTTCGCCGGCTTCTTCGACGCGGCGGCGCTGGCCGGCTACCGCCACCCGGTGCTCGCCACCTCCACCGACGGCGTCGGCACCAAGGTG
>CAYOBI010000046.1:0-10565 GCA_964402325.1 uncultured Propionibacteriaceae bacterium
CGCTCGGCCAGCCGCGCCAGCGCCGCGGAAGCGGTCCCGACCTCGGTGGCGACCGCCAGGAGGATCTCCCGGCCCGCCGGGTCGTCGGTGTCGGCCGCGGCGCGGAGCAGTCCGGCCGCCTCGGCGATCCGGGCGCCGGCGAGCTGCGTGGCGGCTGCGGTGACCTGCAACAGCCTGTCGAGCGCGGACAGGCCGGCCCCCATCGCGTCGCACAGGGCGGGGACCACCGCCAGCGAGGCGACCCGGGCCGAGGGGTCGACGAGCCGTTCGGCGAGGACGTGGGCTGTCGCATGGGCGTGCAGCAGGACGAGCCCGCCCCGGAAGGCGGCATCCGCGGCGCGTCGGCGGATCCGGTTGAGGTCGCCCTCCAGCAGGTGCAGCAAGGCATCCATCCCGCCGCCGACGGCAGGAGCGATCGGCACCGGGAGTGACCGCCGGCCGACCCCGGGGGCCGGCACCACCAGGCCGGGCCGGGCGGCGAGGGCACGGACCCGGTCCCCCTGCTCGCGGACCATCGCGATGTCGGGCACCATGGCCGCCAGGGCGGCCGAGACCCCTGCGAGTCGGGACAGGGCGTCGCGCAGTTCGACGCGGACCGCGGCCAGGCGTCCGAGCGCCTCGTCGAGCGGTCCGGCCCCCGGGCGCCGTACGGTGTCCCCGAGGGAGTCGTCCAGGGCAGCGACCTCGGCCGGCAGCAGGCCGACGGCGACGTCGGTCATGGAGCCCATCCCGGCGTCGGCGAGCATCCCGGCGATCTGGTCCGCCCCCCGGGCTGCGGCCTCCTCGCGGTCCAGGCCGGAGGCGACGAGCTGGTCCTCGAGGTCGGCGGTGGCCTGGAACACCGACAGGGTCAGTTCCAGCGCGTCGGGGACCATCGGCTTCGACACCACCGACAGCAGGTCCCCGCCGGCCAACGGCGTGACGGTCCAGAATCCGCCGTAGCGGCTGCCGTCGGCGGCCAGGTCGACGACATACGCGGCGTACGGGTCCCCCGCCCGGACCGCCTGCCACATGAGGTGCAGCGCCCCGCCGGGCACCATCGGGTGGCGGAGGATGCCGTGCGGCGCGCCGACCAATTGCTCCCGGGTGTAGCCGGACACGCGGACGAACGCGTTGTCGACCTGTCGGATGGTCCCGTCCCCGTCGGTGGTCGCGACCAGCAGGTCCTCGACGTCGACGAGCTGCTCGGCTCCGGTCGGCTCCACCACGGCTCACCTCTCTGTCCCGGTCGTCCTGACGCCGCTCGGCGGCTTCCCATCACCTCACGGTAGCCGACCGGTGTCGCACGGCCGCCATCACGTCAGGGGGTTGTCGCACGTTGCCCTCCGGCCACCGGGAGAGTGACCCGGGACGCCGGAGGCCCCGCACCACCAAGGGTGCGGGGCCTCCGGCGAGTCCGGTGCAGCGTGTCCGGGTCGGCTCAGGCGTGCCGGCGCTGCTCCTGCTCGGGGGTCGGGTACGCGAGGGCCTTCATGTCGACGACGGTCGGGTGGTCGCCGTCGGACCACAGCTCCTCGGCGGTCGGCAGGGCCGCCCACTCTGACTCGGCGGAGACCCCCTTCAGCGAGCCGCGGCGCGGCATCGCGAAGACCTCGGCCTCGTCCCCGACGAGCTTGCGCAGCTCCTGCTGCGCCTTCACCAACTCGTTGCGCAGCGTGACCATCTCGACGTCGCGCTCGGCGATGTCCTGGACCAGCTCGCCCTTGACCTTGCGCAGAACGGCGATCTCGGCCCGCAGTGTGCGGATCTCGGTGGTCAGATCGTCGACCCGGGTGGCGATCGCGTTGTTGCGCGACTCCAGTGAGTTCACGACGGAGATGTTGGACCGGCGCTCGCGGGACAGCTCGAGGCCCTGGGCGCGGGCACTCTCGAGGTCACGGCGGGCCGCGGCTCGACGGTCGATGGTGGCCTCGCGCCAGGCGAGGACGACACCGGCGACGGCGGTGGCGATGGCCAGTGCCACGCCACCACGGACGACCCAGACATCGCCGATGGCCAGGGCCGCTGCGAGCACGACACCCGCGACGAGCACACCCAGTGTCACCTTGCGTGCGGGGGAAGAAACGGCGCGATGGCCGGAAGCTGCACTAGTCACGAGGACGAGATTAGTCGGACTCACCAACACAGTGCCCGCTGACACGCGTGTCGCCCAGTGTTATCACACCGATATTCGGTCGGGACGGAGCCGCGGACGGGGGCACACCGCCCGTGCCGGGGCCGCCCGGTCAGGCCCGCCGTTCGTCGCGGTCGGGCGGGGTCGTCCTCCCGCGGTCGCCGGGGCCCTTGTCCCGGGGGACGCGGCAGGCCAGTTCCAGGGCATAGCCCGCCGCGGACAACCCGGCGCCCGCCAGCGCCGCGATGCCGGAGTTGACCACCCGGTCGAGACCGGCGGCGATCTCCAGACGGGGCAGGAAGGACAGACCGAACGTCAGGTACCCGCCGAACAGGCCGGCTCCCAGCAGCGCCGCCGACTTGCCCAGCACCAGGGAGTAGAGGCCCCTCTCGGGGGTCACCGGATGCCGCAGGACGTGGACCGTACGCCACATCCGGCGGGCGAGGACGGCCAGTGCGACCGCGGCGATCGCGAGCAGCGCGCCCGTGGTCCACGGCACGTGCATGGGCGTACGCCCGGTCTGCTCGACCACCGGCCCGAGCAGCCACCCGACCACGCCACCGAGGAGGGCGGCGACGGCCAGCATCCGCGGCGGCGTGGGGAGGATGCTCGGCTCGACCGACTCGTCGGCGGGGTCCTCCGGAAGGTCCTCGGGTGGCAGCTCTCGGCTCATGCGGCGATGCACTCCTCCAGCCGGCGTACGCCGCCGGTCTCCAGCCCCGCGAGCAGTTCGGCGATCGGGCCGCGTCCCGGGATGACGGCATCCGGCTCGACGTCGGCCCACGGTGCCAGCACGAACGCACGCAGGTGCGCCCGCGGGTGCGGCACGGTGAGCGCCGGCTCGTCGATGACCCGGTCGCCGTACACGATGATGTCGACGTCGAGCGTACGTGGCCCCCAGTGCACCTCACGGGTGCGTCCACCGGCCTCCTCGATGGCCCCGATCCGGGCCAGCATGGCCTCGGCCGACTGGGTCGTCTCGGCGACGACGACGGCGTTCAGGAAGGCCGGGTTGTCGGCCGGGCCGCCGATCGCCGCCGTCTCGTAGACCGGGGACACCGCCACGATCCGCAGATCCGGCGTGGTACGGAGCCGGGCGACGCCCTGTTCGAGGTGGTCGAGGCGGTCGCCGAGGTTGGATCCCAGGGCGAACACGACCTTGCGCAGCGGGCGCAGGGACAGTGTGTCGGCGTTGATCCCGAAGGGAGTGGTGGACATGTCCGTTCCTCTCGTCATAGGAGTGTCTCCTCGGAGGGACGCGGCGCCGGACCGGTCGGTCGACGTCGGGAGAGCTCCTCGGAAGGGCCGGCACATCGTCGGGCCGGAGGGTCAGCGGGTGCGGATGATGGTCACGCTGGTGTCCCCGAAGGGCACCGGGATCGGGGCCTCAGGCTTGTGGACGGTCACCTCCACGGCCCGGACCGGGGGATGCCCCAGGCAGCTGCGGGCGATCCGTTCGGCGAGGGCCTCGATCAGGTCGAGCGGCTCACCGGCGATGTCGTCCACCACCTGCCGGGCCACCACCCCGTAGTCCACGGTGGCGGTCAGGTCGTCAGTGGCTCCCGCCGCCGACAGATCCAGCCCCAACGCTACATCGACGACGAAGGGCTGCCCCGAGCGCCTCTCCTCGGGGAACACCCCGTGGTGGCCGGTGGCGCGGATCCCGGTGACGGTGATCCGGTCCAGCTCAGGCGGGAACAGTGCCATCGGCGTCTCCCTGCGGCGCGTCGGTCCGCCGGGTGTCGACGGCCCCGGCCAGGAAGGTGTCCACGACGCGGTCGGTCGCCGCGTCCCGCGGGCCGTCGCCGCGCAGCGCGCGGACCACCGCGATCGCGTCGCGCTGGGCCCGCACCTCGTGGGTGCGGACGGCCCAGATGCCCCGTTCGGCCATCCAGCCCGTCACGGCCGCGGTGGCGAAGTCGCGGTCCTTGGGCGAGTGCTCGGGCCGGGTGCCGGCCACCACCTCGCCGAGAAGGCGCTTGCGGGAGACCCCGATCAGCACCGGGTGGCCGAGGGCGCTGAACACGTCGACATGGCGCAGCAGCTGCCAGTCCTGCTCCCGGGTCTTGGCGAAGCCGATGCCCGGGTCGACGATGATGTCGTCGCGGGCGATCCCTGCGGCCACGGCGAGCTCGACCCGTTCGGCGACCTCGTCGCGGACCTGGCCGACCACGTCGTCGTACGCCGTGCGGCGGTCCATCTCGGTGGAGTGGCCCCGCCAGTGCATCACCACGTACGCGCAGCCGGCGTCGGCCACGGTGGCGTACATCTCCGGATCGGCCAGGCCGCCGGAGACGTCGTTGATGATCCGGGCGCCGACCGCGGCGGTGGCCCGGGCCACCGAGGCCCGCATGGTGTCGACCGACACGATCGCGCCGCGCGCGACGAGCTGCTCGACCACCGGGACGACCCGGCGCAGTTCCTCGTCCTCCGGGGTCCGGGCGATGCCGGGCCGGGTCGACTCCCCGCCGACGTCGAGCATGTCGGCACCCTCCTCGAGCAGCCGCAGGCCGTGCCGGACCGCCTGCTCGGTGCCGAAGTGCTCCCCGCCGTCGGAGAACGAGTCGGGGGTGACGTTGACGATGCCCATCACCTGGGTGCGGGGGGCGAGCGGGATGCTGGTCACGGTGGCCGGACTCACCGTCCCATGATGAGGCCCATGGCCTCGGCCCGGGTCGCCGGGTTGCGGAGGATGCCGCGGACAGCGGAGGTGACCGTACGGGCGCCGGGCTTGTGCACCCCGCGCATCGTCATGCAGAGGTGTTCGCAGTCGATCACCACGATGACGCCGCGGGGGTGCAGGTGCGTCACCAGGGCCTCGGCCACCTGGGTGGTGAGCCGTTCCTGGACCTGGGGGCGGCGGGCGTACACGTCGACCAGCCGGGCCAGCTTCGACAGCCCGGTCACCTGCCCGTCCGAGCCGGGGATGTAGCCGACGTGGGCCACACCGGTGAACGGCACCAGGTGGTGCTCGCACATCGACCAGACCTCGATGTCCTTGACCAGGACCAGCTCGCCGTGGTTGATGTCGAACGTCGTCGAGAGCACCTCGGCACCGGTCTGCCGCATCCCGGCGAACACCTCGCCGTACATCCGGGCGACCCGTTCCGGGGTCTCCTGCAGGCCCTCGCGGTCCGGGTCCTCGCCGATCCCGACGAGGATCTCGCGGACGGCGGCGACGATCCGGCCATGGTCGAAGTCACGTCCGGCACTGCCCCAGGTCTCCGGGTTCGCGTCGAGGTCGCGGTCAGCCACGCGAGCCACCCCAGTGGTCGTCGGGGCCGGTCGGGCCGTTCTGCGGGCCGGTCGGCGAGGTCCCGTCGTCGGAACGGCCACGGCCGTCCCACGGGCCGGGCTGGGCACCCGGGGCCGGCGGCTGCCACGGACCGGCGGACGGGGCCTGCGGGGCGACGGGCGACGGGGGCGTCGGCGGCATCGGTGCGGGCCAGTTCGGGTCGACCGGGGCCGAGGTGACCGGGTAGGGGCCGGGGCCGCCGACCGGCAGCGGGGCCGGCACGGGGGCCGGGGCCAGCGGCTTCTGCGGCGGCGTGATCGGCGGGATGGTCGACGGGCGGCGGCTGTCGGAGCCGGTCCAGGCGGCCCGCTCGGGGTGACGCTTCAGCGCCTCGAAGATCTTCTCCACCTCGTCGCGGCCGAGGGTCTCCTTCTCGAACAGCTGGCGGACCAGCTCGTCGAGAACGTCGCGGTTCTCCTCCAGGCAGTCGAACGCCTCCTGGTGGGCGGCGCTGACCAGCTTCGCAACCTCCTCGTCGACCACGCCGGCGACGGACTCGGAGTAGTCGCGCTGGGAGCCGAAGTCGCGGCCGAGGAACGGCTCGGACTCACCGGTGCCCAGCTTGACCGCACCGATCCGCTCCGACATGCCGTACTCGGTGACCATCGCCCGGGCCGTCTTGGTGGCCTTGTCGATGTCGTTGGAGGCGCCGGTCGACGGGTCGTGGAAGACGAGCTCCTCGGCGGCCCGGCCACCGAGCATGTACGCCAGCTGGTCGAGCAGCTGACCACGGGTCTGGGAGTACTTGTCCGCGTCGGGCATCACCATCGTGTAGCCGAGGGCGCGGCCGCGCGGGAGGATCGTCACCTTCTGCACCGGATCGGTGCCGGGCATCGCCGCGGCGACCAGGGCGTGGCCGCCCTCGTGGTAGGCGGTGACGAGCCGCTCGTGCTCGTTCATCAGCCGGGTCCGCTTCTGCGGGCCGGCGATGACCCGGTCGATCGCCTCGTCCAGGGCGGCGTTGGTGATCACCGGGGCGTTGTTACGGGCGGTCAGCAGGGCCGCCTCGTTCAGCACGTTGGCCAGGTCCGCGCCGGTGAAGCCGGGCGTACGCTGCGCGACGGTGGACAGGTTGACGTCGGGGGCCATCGGCTTGCCCGCCGCGTGCACCTGGAGGATCTTCTCCCGACCCTTCATGTCCGGCGCCTCGACCGGGATCTGCCGGTCGAACCGGCCCGGGCGCAGCAGCGCCGGGTCGAGCACGTCGGGGCGGTTGGTGGCGGCGATCAGGATGACCTCGCCGTGCACGTCGAAGCCGTCCATCTCGACCAGCAGCTGGTTGAGGGTCTGCTCGCGCTCGTCGTGGCCACCGCCCATGCCGGCGCCGCGGTGCCGGCCGACGGCGTCGATCTCGTCGATGAAGATGATCGCCGGGCGGTTCTCCTTGGCCTGCTCGAACAGGTCACGGACCCGGGAGGCACCGACACCGACGAACATCTCGACGAAGTCGGAGCCGGAGATCGAGAAGAACGGCACGCCCGCCTCGCCGGCGACCGCGCGGGCGAGCAGGGTCTTGCCGGTGCCGGGCGGACCGTACAGCAGGACGCCCTTGGGGATCTTCGCGCCGACCGCCGTGAACTTGCCCGGCTCGGCCAGGAACTCGCGGATCTCCTGCAGCTCCTCGATCGCCTCCTCGCAGCCGGCGACGTCGGCGAAGGTGGTCTTCGGGGTGTCCTTGTTGGCCACCTTGGCCCGGGACTTGCCGAACTTCATCACCTGCGAACCGCCGCCCTGCATGGCGTTCAGCATGAAGAAGAACAGCGCACCGAGCAGCAGGAAGGGCACCACCGTGCTGAGCAGCCCGGACAGGAAGCTGGGCTTGGCGCTGGTGGCGTTCCACGTCCGCAGGGTGCCCTGGCCGACCCGCTCGTTCAGCCGGGCGATGATCAGGTCGTCCTGGCGTCCGGCCCAGTAGGCGCTGTACTTCGTCTTCGTGTCGCCCATCGTGACCAGCACCCGTTGCTCACCGGTCTGCATGGTGACGGAGTCGATCTTGTCGTTCCCGTCGATGATCTGGACGACGGCCGAGGTGTCCTTCGGCTGGTAACCGGACGTGCCCCCGGCGAACTGGCTCATCGCGACCAGCGCGACGAGCACGATGACGACCCAGATCAGAGGACCGCGGAAAATTCGCTGCACAGTTGTTTCCTGACTCAGGCTTGGACGAGCATGTTGACTCTACCCTGCCCGCCCAACATCCCACAGGTGCGCCTCCGGCACCCCCGTCGTTCCGGCGGACGACCGCCGGCCGAGGCCACCGGGCCTAGTGGTAGACGCGCGGGTCGAGGATCGCCAGACCGTCGTAGTTGCGGTACTTGCCGTCGAAGTCGAGGCCGTAGCCGACGACGAACTCCCCGGGGATGTCGTAGCCGACGTAGCGGCAGTCGATGTCGGTCTGCATCGCGTCCGGCTTGCGGAACATCGCCGCCACCTCGAGGCTGGCCGGCTTGCGGGAGGCGAGGTTGGACAGCAGCCAGCTGAGCGTCAGGCCGGTGTCGATGATGTCCTCGACGACCAGGACGTGGCGATCGTGGATGTCGACGGACAGATCCTTGAGAAAGCGGACCACGCCGGAGGACTTCGTCCCCGACCCGTACGAGGAGACGGCCATCCAGTCCATCTCGCAGTGGCTCTGCATCGCCCGGCACAGATCGGCCATCACCATCACGGCGCCGTTGAGCACGCCGACCAGCAGCACGTCCCGGCCGACGTAGTCGCGGTCGATCTCCGCGGCCAGCTCCGCCACCCGGGCCCGGATCTGCTCGGGGGTGTAGAGAACGGCGGTCAGGTCACTTGCGATCGCGTCAGCATCCACGTGTCACAGCTTCACACACCGGACGCCGCCACGTCACCCGGGGGGCTCCCGACGGCGCTCCCACCGGCCCCGACGCCGGTCGGCCCGCTCGCCGCGGCGGTCACCAGGCGGCCGTCCCGGCGGACGACCCGCAGCCCGGGGACGTCGACACCCTTCTGGCCGCTCCAGTGCGTGACCAACCGGCAGACCGCTTCGACGTGGACGGCGCCCGGTTCGCGGGCCCCCACCCGCAACAGCCAGCGGCGGACCACCCGGGTGCGCAGCGCCTCCGGGAGGAAGGCGAGCTCGGCGCAGTCGAGGCCGCCGGGCGGGCGGACGGCGTCCTCCTCGGCCGCCTCGGCCAGCGCATCGAGGAAGTCGGCGTCGGTACGGGCCAGCGCCGCGGTGCGGGCGAGCACCGCGGTCACGCTGCCGGTACCGCCGAAGGCGTCCTCCAGGGCCGGCAGCACCCGGTGGCGCACCCGCACCCGGGCGTAGCGGTCGTCCGCGTTGAACGGGTCCTCCCACCAGGTCAGGTCGTTCTCCCGGCAGCACTCCCGCAGCGTCGTCCGGGTCAGGTCCAGCAGGGGACGTACGTACGGGCCCCGGCGGGGCGCGATGCCCGCCAGCGAGCGCAGCCCCGAGCCGCGGACCAGGCCGAGCAGGACGGTCTCGGCCTGGTCGTCGCGGGTGTGCGCGAGCAGTACCTCGTCACCGGTGTCCGGGCCGCCGAGGGCCTGCTCGAAGGCCGCGTACCGGGCGTCCCGCGCGGCCGCCTCGAGGCCGTCGGCGCGGATCGCGACCGGGTCGACGGTGACCGACCGGACCTGCACCGCCTGCGGCCGGTAGCCGATCCCGACCAGCCGGTCGCGCACCGTCGCGGCCACCTCCGCCGATCCCTGCTGCAGGCGGTGGTCGACGACCACCGCCCCGAGCCGTTCGGCGGCGTCGGCCCGGTCGAGGGCGAGGTGTGCCCCGAGGGCCAGTGCCAGGGAGTCCGAACCACCCGAGCAGCCGACCAGCCAGTCGCCGCCGGGGTCGCGGGCCGGGTCCTGCCAGGCGGCCCGGACGGCCCGGACCACGGCGAAGGTCGCAGGCCCGAGGACGCGGCGGGCCATCAGGGCTGCACCCGCCGGACCCACGCGTCCGGGTCGCCGACCTCGGCCAGGGTCGGCAGCAGGTCCGGGGAGTCGAACACCCGGTTGAACCCCTCGACGCCGGTCAGCCGTTGCACCGACCGGCAGAACACCGCCCCGTCGCGGTACTGGGCGAGCTTCTGGTCCATCCCCAGCAGCCGGCCGAGGATCCGGGCCAGACCGGGCCGGCCCTCCCGGCGCTTGTCGAAGCGGGCCCGGATGGTCGGCAGGGTCGGGATCACCTGGGGGCCGACCTCGTCCATCACGACGTCGGCGTGCCCCTCGACCACGCTCATCAGCGCGGCGATGTCGTCGGTGGCCCGGTCCGAGGCGTCGCCCTCGGCAGTCATGGCGGTGCGGACAAGGTCGGCCAGCCGGCCGGCCAGCCAGGGAGCCCGGCCGTACTGCACCCGGTGGGTCTCCTCGTGCAGGCAGACCCACAGCCGGAAGTCCGCCCCGTCCAGGCCGAGCCGGTGGGTGATGCTGTGGACGTTGGGGGCGACCAGCAGCAGCCGGCCGCGGTCGGCGTGCGGCTCGGTGAGGCCGTGGAACACGTCGAACTGCCCGAGCACCCGCGGCGAGAGGGCGGCGAGGACGGCGCCCGCCACCGCGCCCGTCGACGCCCCTCGGGCCCGGTCCAGGGCGGCGCGGCCCGGGCCGCCCCGGTCGGCCCGGTCGGCCCGGTCGGCCCGGTCGACTCCGTCGGGGCCGTCGAAGACCTCGGCGAAGCTGGCCAGGTTGGCCCTGATCCACGAGCCGCGGTCGACGACGTACGTCCGGCGTGGCCCGGGCGGGTCCATCCGGGTGATCTCCCGGACGTACCGCTGGGCGCGGACCGACGCGTCCCGCAGATCCGTGACGACCGCGGCGGCCTCCGCCGGCCCCGGGGTGGGACCGACGGGGGTGAGGCGGGCGGCGGTCGCGGCGGCGGTGGCCCAGTCGACCCGCGGGAGGGAACTCATGCAGCGAGGCTAGCCCGCCGCCGGCCGACGGTCAGCGGCCGGGCTTCTCGTCCCCCTCGAGTGCGTCCAGCGGTCGCGCCGCAGATGCGCCACGGGCCTTGGGACTTCAGTGCGCGGATGGCGTTCTTCTGGGATCGCAGGATTGCGGGGCTCCTCGTGCAGGTGGTCGGCCCGGCAGGTGGGTCGACGGGGTCGGCCCCTCGGCACTCTGCCCGGAGGGTCCGGCACGGGCACGGACTTGCCGGAAGTTGGCCGGGCCCGGTCG
>CAYOBI010000046.1:10665-13427 GCA_964402325.1 uncultured Propionibacteriaceae bacterium
TCAGCTGCCCGCGACGGCCGAGGAGGCCCGGTCGAGCCAGGCCCGGGCGGTGTCGTCGTTGTTGGCGTCGTTGACGACGAAGGCGTACGTGACGACCCCGCCGGAGGCGGTGACGGCGTAGCCGGCCAGGGCGCTGGTGCCGCTCAACGTGCCGGTCTTGGCGCGGACCTCGCCCCGGCCCGCCTCGGAGCCGGTGCGGGCGAACCGGGAGGTGAGCGTGCCGGTCGCGCCGGCCACCGGGAGCCCGGTCAGCAGCGGCCGGAAGGTTTCGTCCGTGGTGGCCAGGGAGACGGCGCCGGCGAGCATCCGCGGGGTGACCCGGTTGTCGCGGGACAGGCCCGAGCCGTCGCGCAGCACCGCCCCCTCGTCCCACAGGCCGCGGCGGCGCAGCACCTGTTCGACCGCGGTGGCGCCGCCGGTGAACGAACCGCCGGTGCCGGCGGCGATCCCGACCTGGTGGGCGACCGCCTCGGCGGCGTCGTTGTCGGAGCTGGTCAGCAGGTTCTCGACGATGGTGGACAGGGGCATCGACACCACCCGGCCGAGCTCCACGGTCCCCGCCGGGAGGGTCCCGTCCAGGGCGGACCGGCCGGTGACGGTGATGCCGCGGGCCGACAGGGCGTCGGCGAACGCCGCGGCGGCGTCGGCGGACGGGGTCGTCGTCCGGGGGCCGGGGCTGATCCCGGCCGTCCGGCCCTCGTTGGTCATCAGCGCGGTCACCGGGGTGACCTGGTCGGCGTACGAGCCGGGCCAGTCGGGGTGCAGGGTCGGGCCGGTGAACAGCGAGGCGTCCCAGCGCAGCGCGACGTCGGTGCGCCCGGCCGCCTTCAGGGCGGCGGCGGTCCGGGTGGCGAGGTCCTCCAGGCTGGCCCGTTCCGGGTGGGCGGTGGCGACGGACCCCGAGGACAGGTACGGGTCGCCGCCGCCGACGAGCACGACGGTGCCGGGGGTGGTCTGCACCGCCCGGGTGGTGAACACGTGGTCGGGGCCGAGCAGGTCGAGGGCGGCGGTGACGGTGAGCAGTTTCATCGTCGAGGCGGGCATCACCGCCCGGGAGGCGCCCTGGTCGTAGAGGACGGTGCCGGTGGCCGGGTCGGTGACGGTGCCATAGCGGCCGCCCTGCAGCCCGTCGGTCTCGGCCGCGGCGATCGCGGCGGCGAGGGTGGTGGCGTCCGGCACGGTGCCGCCCCGGACGGTGGGCAGCACCACCGCGTGGCCGGACGGCAGCGGAGCGCTGGTCGAGGTCCGCGCGTCGGCGTCGGTGGTCGCCGTCAGGGCGGGGGCGGTGCCCGTGCCTGCCTCGATCCAGGCCCCGGCACCGGCGTCGGTGGCCACCGCCGCGAGTGCCACGGCGCAGACGACGACGCCCGCGAGGATCAGGGGTCGACGCCCACCCGGTCGACGCATAGCAGCACACTCCTCACACCCCGGCATCCGGTTCGGTAGTCTCGCCCGTGACCGGTCCGCACAAATCATAGAGAGAGCCAAAGGTGACTGACGATTACCGCGTGTCGGGTGGTTCGGCGACGCAGCCCAGTGGGCTGGAGTTCTACGTGACCATCGAGATCCCCAAGGGCACCAAGAACAAGTACGAGATGGACCACCACACGGGCCGCATCGTCCTCGACCGGACGCTCTTCACCGCGACGCAGTACCCCTCCGACTACGGCTTCATCGAGACCACGCTGGGCCAGGACGGCGACCCGCTGGACGCCATGGTGCTGGTGCCGGAGCCGACCTTCCCGGGCTGCCTGATCAAGTGCCGCGCGATCGGCATGTTCCGGATGCGCGACGAGGCCGGCGGCGACGACAAGGTGCTGTGCGTGCCGGTCGCCGACCACCGCCGCGACCACCTGCAGGACCTCGAGGACATCCCCGAGTTCCAGCTGCTCGAGATCGAGCACTTCTTCACCGTCTACAAGGACCTCGAGCCCGGCAAGTCGGTCGAGGGTGCCACCTGGGCGTCCCGCGACGACGCCGAGGCCGAGATCCGCGCCTCGATGGACCGCGCCAAGGGCACCGACTACGAGCAGCTGCAGGTCAACCACTACTGAGCTCCCTCGGCACGCGTCCGATCTCTCCGCGACACGCGTCGTCAGAACCGATGGCCCCGACCCCGGACGGGCGGGGCCATCGGCACGTTCAGGCCAGTGACCCCACCCAGAGACCGGCCAGCGCGGCCAGGACGCCGACGACCAGCATCCCCAGGCCGGCCCGCAGGCCCAGCCGTACGTCGCCGGACAGCAACAGGCGTACGGTCTCCACGCTCGCGGTGCTGAACGTGGTGTAGCCACCCATCAGTCCGACGCCGAGCACGGTGCCCCACCAGGGCGCGAGCACGTGGCCGGCCGCCAGCGCGGTGACGACGCCGAGGACGAAGGACCCGGTCACGTTGATCACCGTGGTCCCCAGCGGGAAACGCATCGGCAGCGCCGAACGCATCCAGCCGTCGACGACGAACCGCAGCGCAGCGCCCGCTCCCCCGGCCAGGCAGACGCCCAGGAACACCGCGACGGTCATCGGGCACCTCCGTGTCCCGCACGACGGTCGGTCCGTCCGGACAGCCGGCGACCAGCGCCGATCCCGAGCCCGGCGGCCACCGACCCCAGCACGACGCTGCCCAGCCCGTACGCCACCGCCAGCACCGGCCGACCGTGCAGGAACAGTTGGCCGCTCGCCACGGCCAGGCTGCTGTAGGTCGTGTAGCCGCCGAGGACCCCGGTGCCGACCGTGAGCCGTACGTCCCGGCGCCATCCCTCGTC
>CAYOBI010000046.1:13527-15995 GCA_964402325.1 uncultured Propionibacteriaceae bacterium
CCCCGGGCGTACGGGCGCCGATGACGAACGCCGAGGCGTCGACGGCCCGGGCCAGATGGGTGAGCGCCCGGTCCGGCCGGCCGGCGAGGTAGCGGAACTCCCAGGCCACGTCGGGCGCACCGGCCAACTGCTCGGCCAGCCGGGCCCGCAGCTCCCGGTCGGTGCGGCGCCAGTCCGCGGCCACCCCGTCGGGGTCGACCGGGGTGTGCGTGACGCTGCCGTCGGGGTGCTCCTCGACGGTGACCCGCTCCGGGTCGGCGTACCCGAACCAGAGCACCGAACCGGTCGCCCGGGCCAGCGAGACCGCCGTCAGGACCACCAGTTCGGGCAGCGCGGGCACCACGCCGACGACGATCGGGTGACCGCCGAACGGGGTCAGCCGGGACGGATCGGGCTGCGGCACGACGTGTGGCATCGGATCCCCTTCCCGCGGGCGGCCCACGGCTGCCCGCACCATCGTCGTGTCAGGCTACTCGGGCCCGGGGACGCGAGTCGCCGCGGTGTCGCGGGTGGCCGTGGGATCATGCATCCCATGCGTCTGCTCATGCTGTCCAATCCGAGCGCCAACCGGGTCTATGCCTCCCAGGTGGTGACGATGGCCTGCTCGGAGCTCGCCGTGTGCGCCCCCGGCGCCCGGGAGGTGGCCCCCCGGACGCTCGCCGGGGTCGAGTACCTGGGCTTCGAGACCGACGCGCTGGACGGCCCGGCGGACGAACGGACGCAGGCGCTGCGGTTGATCGCCCGGCAGTCGACGTTCCTGGCACTGTTCGAGGAGCTGCCGGACGGCCTGCTGCGGCCGGTCGAGGTCGCCGACCCGGACCTCTTCGAGGACGACCTGGTCACCATCCCGAAGTACCAGGGCAAGACGAACGAACAGTTCACCCGACTGCTGCTGAACGTCACGCTGGCCGCCGTGCAGCGGGCGCTGGACGAGCACTCCACGGTGCTGGACCCGCTCTGCGGGCGCGGCACCACCCTCACCACCGCCTGGACGGCCGGTCTCAACGCCGCCGGGGTGGAGGTCGACGAGAAGTCGGTCGAGCAGATGTCGGCCTTCCTCAAGACCTACCTGCGGCGCAAGCGCCTCAAGCACAAGGCCGACATGGTCCCGGTCCGGCGCGAGGGCAAGAGCCTGGGCCGCAAGTTCGAGGCGACCGTCCACCTCGCCGACCGCGACCTGACGATGGGCGTGTTCACCGGCGACACCCGGTCCTCGGCGAAGCTGTGGGGCAAGCGCCGGTTCGACGCGGTGGTGACCGATGCCCCGTACGGTGTCGTGCACGGCTCCCGGACCGACGTCGTCGGCACCACCGGCAAGCGGGACCGGTCCCCCGCCGGCCTGCTGAAGGGCTCGATCGGGGTCTGGGCCCACCAGCTCAAGGACGGCGGCGCACTGGGCCTGGCCTGGAACACCCACGGGCTGGACCGCGCCGACCTTGTCGCCATGGTCGAGGAGACCGGCCTGGTGGTGATGGACGAGGGCCCCTGGCTCGGCTTCGAACACCGGGTGGACGCCTCGATCCAGCGTGACGTGCTGGTTGCGGTGAAGCCCCTCGGTACCGATCCGGCGGCCTGAGCCGGCCGCCGTGGACGACCGCGACCAGTAGGCTGGCCGGCATGGAGAAGCGCTCCGCCGCGGCCCCCGCCGCGCACGTCCTCTACCTCCTGCGGCACGCGAAGGCCGAGGTGCTCCGCGCCGGCGAGACCGACGACCGGCGCGGGCTGACCGCCCACGGCCACCAGCAGGCCCACGCGGTCGGCCGATGGCTCGCCCGGCACGGCGACCCGATCGACCTGGCGCTGTGCTCCGAGGCGGTCCGCACCCGGCAGACCCTGGAGGGTCTGGGGCTCGACGTCCCGACCAGCCACCTGTGGGAGCTCTACAACTCCGGCGCCGACCGCATCCTCACCGAGGTGCGGACGGTCGACGAGGGGATCCGTACGCTGCTCGTGGTCGGCCACGCCCCGGGGATCCCCGCCCTCGCCTGGGACCTGATCGAACCGGCGGGATCCGACCGGGCGGCGAAGGCCACCATCGCCGAACGCTTCCCGCCGGCCACGATCGTCCGGCTGGAGTTCGACGGCAGCTGGCAGGACCTCGACCGGGCCCGACTGACCCATGCCCGGGTCGACTGACCCCCGGGTCCGCGACCACGGCGTGCCATCCGCACACCCTGAGTGTTGTTGAAGCTTGAACTAAAAGCTAGGCTGGGGGACATGACCGATCGCATGCCCGCCATCTTCCTCAGCCACGGTGCCCCGCCACTCGCCGATGACCCCATCTGGCCGCGCCAGCTGAAGGCCTGGGCGGGCAAGCTGCCCCGCCCCGAGGCGATCCTGATGATCTCCGCACACTGGGAGGAGGCGCCCGTCACGGTGTCCTCCACCGTCGGCGCGCCACTGGTCTACGACTTCTGGGGCTTCCCGGACAAGTACTACACCGTGACGTACGACGCGCCCACCGCCCC
>CAYOBI010000046.1:16095-20539 GCA_964402325.1 uncultured Propionibacteriaceae bacterium
AGGGCTCCTGGATCGGCCTCTCGAAGAGGTCCTGGACCTTCGGCTGACGCCTCAGCGGAGGTCCTGGACCTTCGGCTGACGCCTCAGCGGAGGTCCTGGACCTTCGGCTGACGCCTCAGGGGAGGTCCTGGACCTTCGGCTGACGCTCGTCCCTCAGTCGCTGTACTGGCGGTTGCGCCAGGCCCGCCAGTGGATCTCCTGAGCGTGCTGATAGTAGTCCAGCAGGCGTTCGGTGGCGGCGCGCCAGCCCCACCTCTCGGTCTCGGCGCGCCCCGCCGCGGCGAACCGCTGGCGCAGGTCGGGGTCGTTCACCAGCAGCATCACCTGGTCGGCGAGTTCCTGGGCATCGCCCGGGGTGAACAGGAAGCCGTTCTCCCCGTCGGCGATCACGTCCGGGATGCCGCCGGCCCGGGCACCGACCACCGGCACCCCGCTCGCCATCGACTCCAGCGCCACCAGGCCGAGGGTCTCGGTGGTGGACGGGAAGGCGAACACGTCGGCCGAGGCGTACGCCGCCGCCAGGTCCTCCCCGCCCAGATAGCCGGTGAAGACCGTCGGCGTGCCGGCGAAGTCCTTCTCCAGCTGGGCCCGCGCCGGCCCCGACCCGACGATCGCCAGCCGAACGCCCGGCATCCGGTCGAGGGCCCGGCGCAGCACCTCCAGCTTCTTCTCCGGGGCGATCCGCCCCACGTACACCACCAGCGGCCGGTCCGGATGGCCGCCGGTCAGCCGGACCCGCATCTCCGCGCTGCGCCGATCCGGGTGGTACGTGACCGTGTCGACGGCCTTCGGCCACAGCTTGACCCGCCGGATGCCGATCGCCCGGGCCGCCTCGACCATCTGCGGAGAGGTGCAGAGATTCATGTCGGCCAGGTTGTGCAGCCCGCCGATGTAGCGCTTCGCGAAGTTCTGCAGGAAGCCCAGGTCCATCGCCTCGGTGTACTTCGGTAGGTCGGTGTGGAACGACGCCAGCAACGGAATGTTGCGCCGCTTGCCGGAGAGCACCCCGTACGCCGCCAGCGCCACCGGGTTGACGGCGTGCACGACGTCGGGGGTGAACTCCTCGAGTGTCCGGGCGATCCGCGGCGTCGGCAGGCCGACGTGGATCTCCGGGTACCACGGCCGCAACTGCGCCGACCGGACCCGGACCACCGGGAAACCGCAGAACTCCTCCAGGTCCGAGCCCGGCGAGAAGATCACGACCTCCTGGCCGAGGTCACTCAGCTGCTCGATCGTCCGGACGAGCCGGGTGACGACCCCGTCGATCTTCGGCAGGAAGACCTCGGTGAAGATGGCGATGCGCACGGCGCTGGAACGGCAGGATCAGGCCCGGACCCCGGCCTGCCGGCCGCCCGGCACCTCGCTCTCCGGAACCTCGGTCTCCGGAACCTCGGTCTCGTAGCCCTCGGGGACGCCGGCCCGCTGGTCCTTGGTCCACAGCGAGCGGGCCGGGATCTTCGAGGTGTCGCAGCGGTCGCCGTAGCGGCGGGCGATCTCGGTGACCTCCATCATCAGGCCGTCGTCAAGGGTGATCGGCTGCCACCCGTACGACAGGAAGGTGTCGTGGGCGACCCGCAGCTCGTTCTCCTGGTCCTCCTTGCGGGGGTCCGGGACGAGGGCCAGCTCGGCGCCGGTCATCTCGGCCACCTTCGCCGCCAGGTCCCGCACCCGCAGCGTCTCGGCCTGCTGGTTGAGGATCTTCACCCGCTCGCCGCGGGCCGGTGGGTTGTCCAGGGCCATCGCGACGCACTTGGTGGTGTCGACGATGTGGATGAAGGCGCGGGTCTGGCCGCCGGTGCCGTGCACGGTCAGCGGGTAGCCGACCGCGGCCTGCATCAGGAAGCGGTTGAGCACGGTGCCGTAGTCGCCGTCGTAGTCGAAGCGGTTGACCAGCCGGTCGTCGCGCTTGGTCTCGGGGGTGTTGGTGCCCCAGACGATGCCCTGGTGCAGGTCGGTGACCCGCAGCCGGTCGTTCTTCACGTAGTAGGCGAAGAGCAACTGGTCGAGGGTCTTGGTCATGTGGTAGACCGAGCCCGGGTTCGTCGGGTAGAGGATCTGCTGGCGGACCGGCTCGCCGCCGTCCTGGCGCGGAATCTCGATGTCGAGGTAGCCCTCCGGGATCTCCATCCCGGCGGTCCCGTAGCCGTACACGCCCATCGTGCCGAGGTGGACGATGTGGATGTCCAGCCCGGACTCCACCACCGCGGCGAGCAGGTTGTGGGTGGCGTTCACGTTGTTGTCGACGGTGTAGCGCTTGTGCCCGGAGTCCTTCATGGAGTAAGGAGCCGACCGCTGCTCGGCGAAGTGCACCACCGCGTCCGGGCGCTCGAGTTCGAGCAGGGTCAGCAGGCCCTCGTAGTCCTGGGCCAGGTCGACGTCGCGGAACCGGACTTCCTTGCCGGAGATCTCCTGCCAGGCCACCAGGCGCTCTTCGATCGAGGCGATCGGGGTGAGGGACTCGGCGCCCAGCTCCTGGTCGATCGCGCGACGGGACAGGTTGTCGACGATGACGACCTCATCGCCCCTGTCGGACAGGTGCAGAGCGGTCGGCCAGCCACAGAAACCATCGCCGCCGAGAACCAGAACTTTCACAACGCCTCCAGGTGTACGCCGGTCACGGATCCACCGGCTGCTCGCCCCACGATAACCCACGACCCCCGCCGTTCCGTGCGGTCATGCCCCTCCAGGGGCTGTCGTGAACGGACGATGACGCGGTGGTGTCGGCAGTGCGTCGACCGTACGATCCCCGGGCGTCGGCGCCCCGCGTGACAGGATGAGGGGTACACCGGACGCCACGAAGGAAGAAGCAGACGATGGCAGAACTCAAGGACCGACTCCGCGCGGACATGAAGGTCGCCATGAAGGCGCACGACCAGCAGCGGCTCGGCACGATCCGGATGGCCCTGGCCGCGATCGGCAACGCCGAGGTGGAGGGCACCGCCCACGACCTGACCACCGAGGAGGAACAGAAGCTGGTCGCCAAGGAGGTGCGCCAGCGGCGTGATTCCGCCGAGACGTACGGCCAGGCGGGCCGTCAGGACCTGGTCGACAAGGAGACCGCCGAGGCCGAGATCCTCCAGGCCTACCTCCCCCAGCCGCTGACCGCCGAGGAGGTCGGGGCTCTGATCGACGCCGAGTTCGCCGCCGTCGAGGCGGAGACCGGCGCCGCGCCGACGATGAAGCAGATGGGCGCCATCATGAAGGCCGTCAACGCCAGGATCGCCGGACGGTTCGACGGCGGCGCCGTCGCCGGCATGGTGAAGGGCCGACTGCAGGCCTGACACCGCAGGAGTGATGCATTTCACACGACCCCGGCGGACCCACGTTCCGCCGGGGTCGTACCGTCTCCGCCCGGATCAGGGGCGCCGGCTGTAGACCCGGCCGGGCGACGGGTTGCCGATCACGTCGGAGGCGGTCACCAGCACGTAGCCCTGCGTCTTGAGGTTGCGGATGATCGTCGGGACCGCGTCCACCGTCGTCGGGTAGAGGTCGTGCATCAGGACGATCCCGCCCGGCGTGGCGCTGCCCGTCGCCCGGGAGATGATCGTGGATGTGTTGCGGTTGGACCAGTCCAGGGTGTCGTTGTTCCACAGCACCACGGCCATCCCCTGCTGGGCCGCGACCGAGGTGACGGTCGAGTTGTACGAGCCGTACGGCGGGCGCATCAGGATCGGGCGCCGCCCGACGGTCGCGTTGATGGCGTCCGAGGTGCGGGACAGCTGGGAGGCGACCCCGGCGGAGCTCAGCCCGGTGAGGTCCGGGTGGTCCCAACTGTGGTCCATGATCTCGTTGCCGTTGCCGTACGAACGGCGCAGGGTGGACGGGTAGACCCCGACGTTCTGCCCGACGGTGAAGAAGGTGGCATTGACGTTGTTGGCGTCGAGGATGTCGACGAGTCTGCTGGTGTACTGGCTGGGGCCGTCGTCGAAGGTGAGGGCGATGCACTTCATCCGGGAGCAGTCGATGACGCCGGTGTCGCCGCGGAAGTTGATCACCAGGCGCGGGAAGGTCTGGCGGCACTGCCGCACCCCGCCCGCCATGATCCGGCACATCTCGTCGGAGGTGGGGTAGCCGTAGCGGCCGTTCTCCCAGCCGGCGGCCCGCCAGTACTCGACGACGGAGCCGCGTAGCCAGTGGGCGCCGGTGGGCGGGGACCAGTAGATCTCGCCCCGCTGGAAGTGCTGCCCACAGCCGCTGTTGCGCAGACCGCAGAACTCGTCGCTGACTGGATAGCCCAGCGACCCGTTCTCCCAATTCTGCCCACGCCACGACTCCACGATCGCGCCGCGCACCCAATGCGCCCCCGTCGACGGCGACCAGTAGATCTCCCCGTGCTGGAAATGCTGCCCACAACCACTCTCGCGCAGACCGCAGAACTCGTCACTGACCGGATAGCCCAGCGACCCGTTCTCCCAATTCTGCCCACGCCACGACTCCACGATCG
>CAYOBI010000046.1:20639-22640 GCA_964402325.1 uncultured Propionibacteriaceae bacterium
GGCGGCCCGCCGATCCCGGCCCCGGACGACAGGGCCATCGTGGCACCGAGGAGCACTGCCGCGAACAGGGCAGCGACACGCCTCACCGTACGTCTCATGACGTCCCCCTGGGCACCCGCGGGTCCGTCCACACCGGCGAACTCTCCCGGCCGCGGATATCACCAGGGTAGGCCGAAGAATCGTACGGTCAGGGCCGATCGGCAAGACACAGCCGGGGAACACAGAACCGCCGGCGAGGAGGACCTCGCCGGCGGACAGGGAGCCACCTACCGGGATCGAACCGGTGACCTACGCTTTACGAGAGCGTCGCTCTACCTACTGAGCTAAGGTGGCCGACCTCCGCGGGCCAGGCCCCGGCGGACAAGCGACAACTATAGCGGCGACGGCGACAGAGCTCCAATCGGAGCCCGCCGGGCCGTGCCGGTCCACGGCGGTGTCACGGCCGGGGTCGGGACTCGTACGCGCGCCGGGCCGGGCAGACGTCGGCCTGTGGGCAGCGGGTCACCTCGCCGGTGCCGTCGACGCGGACCACCACGGAGTCGGACGGCACGGAGTGCCCGATCACTCGGCCCTCACCGTCCGGGGTCCGGACCCGGGAACCGACCTTCGGCGCCTTCTTGATGAAGTCCTGGTAGAGCGGGTGCTCGTACTTGAGGCAGCACATCAGCCGGCCGCAGGCGCCCTGCACCCGCAGCGGGTTCGAGGGGAGGTCCTGGTCCTTGGCGAGGCGCATGCCGATCGGCTCGAACCGGCTGAGGTGGGTGGAGCAGCACAGGTCACGTCCGCAGCTGCCGATCCCACCGGTCACCCGGGTGGCGTCCCGGGCGCCGACCTGGCGCAGGTCGATCCGGGCCTGGAGGGTCTTGGCCAGGTCGCGGACGAGCTGGCGGAAGTCGACCCGGTGCGGCGCGGTGAAGTAGACGATGACCTCGCGGTCGAACTCCGCGGACCGGTCCAGATAGTCCAGCCCGACGACCTTCATCGGCAGCTCGTGCTCGCGGACGAGCCGGTTGACGACGATCCTGGTCTGGGCGCGGAACCGGCGGTTGGCCTTGTCGCGGGCCAGGTCGGTCTCGGTCGCGAGGCCCTGGCAGACCGGCAGCTCGCCGAAGTCGGCCTGGACGACACCCTCCGGGGCCCACACGCACTGGGCCACCTCAGGGCCCTCGTCGGTGGGGACCATCACGAAGTCCCCCACGGACACCCGATGCCCGGCCGGGTCCACGTAGTGGAGCTGACCGTGCTTCTCGAACGTGACCGCCATCACCTGTTGCACGGGGCAAGCCTAGTGGCCGACACCAGCGGGCACCGGTGTCGGGGCCGGCACCCGGTGGCGAGCGTCAGATCAACTCGGCGTCGTAGCGGTCCGCCTTGCGCTGCAACCGGCCCTTGCGGACCGCGGCGTCGATGCCCCAGCTGCCACCGCCGGACAGCAGCAGGAAGAAGCCGAGCACGGCCAGCAGGAGTTCGGTCTCACCGTGGAAGCCGGACACCCCGGACTCGAACGGGATCTTCCACCAGTACACGAAGACGAGCGCCCCGGCGCCGATCAGCAGGGTGCCGAGACCGGCGACCCGGGTGGCGAGGCCGAACACCATCGCCACGGCGATCAGCACCGAGGCGGCCGCGGTCACCCAGGCGAAGATCTCCGGGTACGGCAGGGCCGTGCCGGCGAACACCGCGATGGTGCCGGGGATGTCCATCAGTTGCTGGGCGCCGCGGACGCCGAGCACGGCAGCGACCGCCAGCCTCAACAGGAAGACCCCGGCGGCCACCGGGAAGCGGTCGGTGGTCCGCCCCAGCTTCGTCGACGGCGGGTCCGGGACGGCGGCGGGGGCCGGCTGCGGGCGCCGCTTGCCGAGGGCCCGGTCGCGGTCGGCGCGCCGCTCGGCGAGCTGTGCGGCACGGTCCTGCTCCTCGCCGGACTCCGCTCCCCACGGGGCCGCAGGCTCCATCACGACGGTCGGGCCGGGGGCCGGCACGAGGGGTGCCGCGACCGAG
>CAYOBI010000047.1:0-6862 GCA_964402325.1 uncultured Propionibacteriaceae bacterium
ACGCTGTCGAAGAAGATGTTCGGCGACTTGCCGCCGAGCTCCAGGGTGACCGGGATGAGGTTCTCCGACGCGTAGCCGGCGATCAGGCGGCCGGTCGAGGTCTCGCCGGTGAAGGCGATCTTGCGGATCCGCTTGCTCGATGCGAGCGGTTTGCCGGCCTCGATGCCGAAGCCGTTGACGACGTTGAGGACGCCGGCCGGCAGCAGATCGCCGATCAGTTCGACGAGTTTGAGGATCGACCACGGCGTCTGCTCGGCCGGCTTCAGCACCACGCAGTTGCCGGCGGCCAGCGCTGGAGCCAGCTTCCAGACGGCCATCAGCAGCGGGAAGTTCCACGGGATGATCTGGCCGACGACGCCGAGCGGCTCGTGGAAGTGATAGGCGTACGTCTGGTGGTCGATCTCGCTGATCGAGCCCTCTTGCGTACGGATCGCCGAGGCGAAGTAGCGGAAGTGGTCGACCGCCAGTGGCAGGTCGGCGTTGAGGGTCTCGCGGACGGCTTTGCCGTTGTCCCAGGATTCGACGACGGCGAGATCCTCGAGATGGGCTTCCATCCGGTCGGCGATCTTGAGGAGGATGTTCGCGCGATCCGTCGGCGACGTCCGGCCCCAGGCCGGAGCAGCGGCGTGTGCGGCATCGAGCGCCGCGTCGATGTCCTCGGCCGTGCCCCGTCCGATCCGGGTGAACGCCTGGCCGTTCACCGGCGAGAAGTTCTCGAAGTAGTCCTTCTTCTTCGGCGCCACCCAGTCGCCACCGATGAAGTGGCCGTACGTGTCCTTGACCTCGATCGTCGAGCCGGAAGTGCCCGGCCGGGAGTACACCGTCATTGCCCTGTCCTTTCGTCCGAACCTCGTTGTCCGGTGGACTGTGATGCTAGTCACGTGAAGGTTGCGGCAACGTTGCACGGACCCGGGGTCCTGCGGCGCAGGCTCAGCGGCGGCGGCGGACCGGTGCCGGCGCGGCGAGCTCGCGGTCGAGCCGGGCCAGCTGTGCGGCCACCATCGGGCGGACCGGCGAACCGGTCGGCAGGTGCTGCAGCTGCGCGGTCCACATCTCCAGGTCGTCGGCGCCGGCCGCGCTCCGGGTCCAGGTCGCCATCAGGTCGGGCCGGCCACTGTCCAGGACGGCCGCGCGCAGCGACCACTCCAGCTCGTCGCCGAGCGCCTCGACCGCCGGCGACGTGGAGCGGGGGAGCAGCCGCCCGCCGTACGCCCGCAACGCACCCTCGACGTCGCCGGCCCCGAGGAGCGTACGGACGTCGCACCAGTCCCCGCCGAGACGGGCCCGCAGCCGGTAGGGCCGCGACTCCAGTACCCCGGGCCCGAGCAGGGCGCGCAGCCGGTTGACCTCGGCCCGGACCGTCGCGTCGCCAACCGGATGCGGGTAGACCAGCTCGGCGAGTTCGGTCCCGGTCAGCCCCCCGGGGTGCGCCGCCAGGACGACGAGCATCTCGCTGTGCCGCTGACCCAGCCGGACCGCCTGGGACGGGTCGCCGGCAGGGGTGAGGACCGCCTCGGTGCGACCGAGCACCGCCAGGGTGACGTCGGCCGGTTCGGCGGGCGCCTCCTCGGCCGGGCTCGGCGGCGGGGACAGCCGGGCCAGCTCGGCCTCGGCCATCCGGGCCGCGGCCCGCACCATCGCGAGGGTCTGGGGGAGTGCGATCTGCGGACCGCCGGTCACGTCGAGGACGCCCAGCACCGACCGGGTCCCCGGATGGTGGATCGGCGTGGCCGCGCAGCTCCAGCCGCGGACCGCGTCGAGGTAGTGCTCGCCGCCACGCACGACCAGCGGGCTGCCGAGCCGCAGCGCGGTGCCGGGCGCATTGGTGCCGGCGACCCGTTCGTCCCAATTGCTCCCGGCGACGAAACCGATCCGTTCCGCCCGCCGCATCGCCACCCGCGGGCCGCTGACCCAGAGCAGGTGCCCGTCGGCGTCGCCGAGCGCCAGCACCGCGCGGCAGTCGCGCACCGCTTCGCCCAGGACGTCCTCCAGCAGGGGCCGGACCTGCCCGAGCGGATGTCGGCCGCGCCGGCGCTCCAGCGCGCCGTCGTCGAGGGTGACCGGCGCCGACGCCAGGTCCGCGTCCACACCCGTCGCCGCGCACCGGGTCCAGGAATCTCTGATCTCGGCGCGCCGGCGCTCCGGGCGTACGGTCATCGGCCGGCTCCTCATCGTCGGGGATCGGATCACTGGGCGACGGTGTGTGACCCCCATTACACCCCGGGGGTGTCGATCACACCAGAGCCGGTGCCGCGAGGATCCGACACGAATTCCCGTTTGCCCTTATCGCGGCCGTAATGCAGGAAATCCCCGGGAAATGCGCGGCGCCTAGGCTCACTCCCATCCACCGGACGACACACGGGAATCGGACACTGAGGGAGCCAGGGGACCGATGAAGACACAGGGTGAAGCCATCCGCGGCACGGACGTACGGGACGTGCGGATCGAAGAGGACCTGCTCGGCCGGCGGGAGGTGCCGGCCGGTGCCTATTGGGGGATCCACACCCTGCGGGCGCAGGAGAACTACCGCATCTCGGGGCGCACCCTCAACGAGCTGCCGCACCTGATCCGCGCGATCGTCCAGGTGAAGAAGGCCGCCGCCCTGGCCAACCGGGACCTGGGCGTCCTCGACCCGGCCGTCGCCGACGCGATCGTCGCCGCGTGTGACGCGATCCTCGACCAGGGGCGCTGCCTGGACCAGTTCCCGATCGACCAGTTCCAGGGCGGAGCCGGCACCTCGCTCAACATGAACGCCAACGAGGTCATCGCCAACCTCGCCCTCGAACTGCGCGGCCACGCCAAGGGCCGCTACGACCTGATCCATCCCAACGACGACGTCAACCGCTCCCAGTCGACCAACGACGTCTACCCGACCGCGCTGCGCCTGGCGGTCCATGCCCGCACCGAGGACCTGCGCCGGGCCCTCGACGCCCTCGTCGCGTCGTTCCGGGGCAAGGGGGAGGAGTTCGCCGACATCCTCACGATGGGGCGCACCCAGCTGCAGGACGCGGTGCCGATGACACTGGGGCAGGAGTTCTCCGCCTTCGCGGTCAACCTGCACGAGGAGGACGACCGGCTGGTCACCAACGCCGCCCTGCTGCTGGAGACCAACCTTGGTGCGACGGCGATCGGGACCGCCCTCAACACCCCGCCCGGCTATCAGGACGCCGTCGTGGCACACCTGCGCGCGATCACCGGCGCCGACGTCTCCGGGGCACTCGACCTGATCGAGGCGACCTGGGACTGCGGGGCGTACGTGTCGATGCATGCCACGGTGAAGCGTACGGCCGTGAAGCTGTCGAAGATCTGCAACGACCTGCGGCTGCTCGCCTCCGGCCCCCGGGCCGGGCTGCACGAGATCAACCTGCCGCAGATGGCCGCCGGCTCCTCGATCATGCCGGCGAAGGTGAACCCGATCATCCCCGAGGTGGTCAACCAGGTCTGCTTCAAGGTGTTCGGCAACGACCAGACGGTCACCTTCGCCGCCGAGGCGGGCCAGCTGCAGCTCAACGTGATGGAACCGGTGATCGCCGAGGCGACCTTCGAGTCGCTCGAACTGCTGGTCAACGCCTGCGACACCCTGCGCGCCCGCTGCGTCGACGGCATCACCGCCAATGCCGACGTCTGCCGGGCGTACGTGGAGCACTCGATCGGCATCGTCACGTACTTCAACGACATCATCGGGCACCGGCTGGGCGACGTCGTCGGCCGGCGGGCGGCCCACGAGGGCCGCAGCGTCCGCGAGGTCATTCTCGAGATGGGCCTGCTGAGCACCGCCCAGGTCGACGCGATCCTCACCCCGGAGAACCTCGCCCGCCCCGAGTATCAGGGCGAGCAGTACCCGGCCGCGTCCTGAGGTAGGTAATCCACGGGGCGGGCCTGCGTCGTCCGCCCCGAAATCCCGCCGGCCCGGGCTGCGGCACGCCCGGGTTTGCACTGGTTGCTCGCAGCTTGTACTATTTAACTATCAACCAAATCCCCCGGGTTGAGACCTCTTCCACACGATTGCGAGATCACCATGAGCTTCTTCAACAAGGCCAAGCGCGCTGAGACCGTCGCCGCTCCCGTCGCCACCGTGGCGACCGACGGCCCGCTGTTCCAGCTGGACGGCACCTACAACCTGGACCCGTCGCACACCCAGATCGGTTTCGTCGCCCGCCACGCCATGGTGACCAAGGTTCGCGGTCGCTTCGCCGAGTTCTCCGGCACCGCCTCCACCAAGTCCGGCCTGGTCGACCCGAAGATCGAGGTCACCGTGCAGGTTCCCTCGATCAGCACCAACGACGAGGGTCGTGACGGCCACCTGAAGTCCGGCGACTTCTTCGACGCCGAGCAGTACCCGACCATCACCTTCGCCTCGACCGAGATCGCCGCGGTGGCGGACGACACCCTGCGCGTCACCGGTGACCTGACCATCAAGGACGTCACCAAGCCCGTCACCATCGACTTCGAGTACGCCGGTGCCGCCCAGGATCCGTTCGGCAACCAGCGTGTCGGCCTCGAGGGCTCGACCGTCGTCGACCGTAAGGAGTTCGGCCTGACCTGGAACGCCGCGCTCGAGACCGGCGGCGTGCTCGTCTCCGACAAGATCACCCTCGAGTTCGAGATCTCCGCCATCAAGGCCGCCTGATCCTCGTTTCTCTCCGAAGGGCGCCCCGGGACCACCGGGGCGCCCTTTGCGCGTGTCCGGACGTACGCGGGCTCCCGGTCGGATCCCCTGGTGGCGGCGGGGTCGGGGTGGTGAATGGGAGCCTCCGCCCGATGGTCGGTCCGGCCCACCTCCTCTACGGCCTGATGCTGCCGGTCCGGTTCAGCTGGGTGGGTGTGGTCCTGCTCCGGATCCGTGCGCCCGGGGCCCGGGGCGGATCCGTCGGACGCTGATTCCGGGCCGCCCGGGCAGCGCTCCCTGTGTGCCGCCGATGGCTCGGGAAATGAAGCTGTGATCTTCACCGGGTATCCTTGGCCCGGACGATCGGCCGTAGTAACGTTTGGAGGCTCAGATGACCTGGAAGGCCCGTGGCGTCGCCGCACTCGTGGCGATCACCCTCGCCGGGACCGCGAGCGCCTGCGCGCCCGCCAGTTCCTCCTCCGGTCAGGGCGGTGCCGCCGCCTCGGCGAAGGCGAGCCAGGCGGCCTTCGCCGTCTCCTCCAACGTCGCCGCCGACGCCAAGGACGTCGCAGTCGACACCCTGCTCACCGTGGCCGCGTCCACCGGCGCACTGGAGGACGTGACCGTCACCGGTGCGGGCACGGACCGCAACGGCAAGGCCGTCAGCACCACGGTCAAGGGCTCCATCGGCGCTGACGGCACCTGGGCGGCCTCGGAGCGACTCGACCCGGCCACGACCTACACGGTCGTCTCGACCGGCTCGGCCCCCGCGGGCGACGCCTCGGTGACGTCCACGTTCACCACCGCCGCGCTCTCCCTCAAGCAGCAGGTCTTCGTCACCATCACGAACCAGTCGGGTTCGACGTACGGCGTGGCGATGCCGATCGTCGTCACCTTCGACCTGCCGGTGACCGACAAGGCCGCGTTCGAGCGGAACCTCAAGGTCACCACCGTGCCGGCGCAGAACGGGTCGTGGGGCTGGGTCTCCGACCGTGAGGTGCAGTGGCGTCCGGAGAACTACTTCGAGTCCGGCACCAAGGTGTCCGTGCAGGCCAACCTCAACGGTGTCAGTGCGGGTGAGGGCCGGTACGGCCAGAACTCCGTGTCGGCCGACTTCTCCATCGGGCAGTCCCGGATCACCAAGGTCGACCTCGCCGCCAAGCAGCTCACCCAGTCGGTCAACGGCCAGGTCGTCGCGACCATCCCGGTGAGCGGCGGCAAGCCCGGCTCCGAGACCCGCAGCGGCACCAGCGTGGTGATGGAGAAGCTCAGCGAGACCCGGATGGCCTCCGAGACCGTCGGCATCGCCAACAACTCCCCGGACGGGTACGACCTGAAGGTGAAGTACGCCATGCGGATCACCACCAGTGGCGAGTTCCTGCACGCCGCCCCGTGGAACTCGGCCTACTTCGGCAAGACCAACCAGAGCCACGGCTGTGTCGGGATGGGGCTCAGCGACGCGCAGAAGCTCTTCGGCATCATCCAGGTCGGCGACCCTGTCGTGGTGTCCGGCACCGGCCGTTCGCTCGACGACGGCAACGGCTGGACCGCCTGGAACGTCTCCTGGCAGAAGTGGCGGTCCACGTCGGCCCTGGCCTGATCCCGCCCCGTACGCCCGTCGGCCGTAAGGTCGCGTCACCGTCCCCCCCACTGAGCACCGTGTGTTGAGCGTCCGTCCCGCCCTGTCGTGACGGACGCTCCGTGCTGTCGTGACGCGGACGCCGCCCCGCCGGTGGCCCGTCCCGGCCCGTGCTGACCCGGCTCCGCTGCGGTGACCCCGCGCCCGCATTCGGACGATGAACCTGTCGGGTAGCCTCCGCGTACGCGGATCACGGACGACCCGGATCGTCCCGCTCAGGTATCAGTCTGGTGAAGGGCTTGACAGGCCCTATGTGGGTGGTGTGAAAATACTTCTTGAGCCCAATGTGACCGTTAACATGACCGCTCACACGGCAACGGTGGACCTGGAGGGTCCGGGTTTCCGTGCAGTTCCGCAACCCGCGCAAGGAGGCGAGTGGGGTATGACGCCGGGTATGTTTACAGACCGTCGTGATGCGTTAGTCTTCATGTGTCGAACGACGCCGTCATCTGTTCATGGATGCGGTTTCTCCTCGTCGCTTCACCCCCGCAGTTCGTCCCGACCCCCTCGCGCCCAGCGCATCGCCGATCGGCCCACGGCCTTCCCTCGCGCGATCGCCCGGCCGGGGACCCACCACCCCGGCAGCCTCTCGCAGGTCTCCAGCCGGACCAACG
>CAYOBI010000047.1:6962-9468 GCA_964402325.1 uncultured Propionibacteriaceae bacterium
ACGGCCACCAAGGGCACGATCGGTGTGGCGATGCCCACCAAGACGTCCGAACGCTGGATCAAGGACGGCGACTACATCAAGAGCGCCCTCGAGTCCGCCGGCTACAAGGTCAACCTCCAGTACGCGAACGACGACATCCCGACCCAGGTGACCCAGGTCTCCGACATGGTGACCAAGAAGAACCAGGTCCTCGTGGTCGCCTCGATCGACGGCGTGGCTCTCAAGGGTGCGCTGAAGGACGCCAAGGACGCCGGTATCCCGGTCATCGCCTACGACCGGCTGCTGCGTGAGACCGACGCGGTCAGCTACTACACCACCTTCGACAACTACAAGGTCGGCGTGCAGCAGGGCGAGTCCCTGCTCAAGGGCCTCGAGGCCAGCGGTGCCCCCAAGCCGTGGAACGTCGAGCTCTTCGCCGGTTCCCCCGACGACAACAACGCCACCTTCTTCTACAAGGGCGCGATGAGCGTCCTGCAGCCGAAGATCGACTCCGGCGACATCAAGATCCGTTCCGGTGAGACCGACTTCAACACCGTCGCGACCCTGCGCTGGGACGCCGCCACCGCCAAGAAGCGGATGGAGAACCTGCTCACCAAGTCGTACTCCTCGACCGACCTCAACGGTGTGCTGGCCCCGTACGACGGCATCTCCCGCGGCATCATCGCCGCCCTCAAGGGTGCCGGCTACGGCTCCGGCGGCAAGACCCTCCCGGTCGTCACCGGCCAGGACGCCGAGCTCGAGTCGGTGAAGAGCATCCTCGCCGGCGAGCAGTACTCCACGATCTTCAAGGACACCCGCAAGCTCGCGGAGACCACGGTCCAGATGATCCAGCAGATCGCCAGCAACCAGACGGTCACCACGAACGACACCACCAGCTACAACAACGGTGTGAAGGTCGTCCCGACGATGCTCCTCGACCCGGTCCCCTGCGACAAGTCGAACTGCAAGCAGATCCTGACCGACGCCAAGTACTACACGGCGGATCAGCTGCAGTAGTCCGGGCTCCGAACGTACGGCCGGGGGCTGTGAACCGGCTCCCGGCCGTACCGGAACCGTCGGCACCACGAGGAAGGCATCATGACCGACACCCTCCTGTCCATGCGCAGCATCACGAAGACGTTCCCCGGGGTCAAGGCCCTCTCCGACGTCAACCTCGAGGTGCGCCGGGGCGAGATCCACAGCATCTGCGGCGAGAACGGCGCGGGCAAGTCCACCCTGATGAAGGTCCTGTCCGGGGTCCACCCGTACGGCACCTACACCGGTGAGATCGAATACGACGGCCAGGAGTGCCGCTTCCGCAACATCCGGGAGAGCGAGCACGCCGGGATCGTCATCATCCACCAGGAGCTCGCCCTGATCCCCGAGCTCACGATCACCGAGAACATGTTCCTCGGCAACGAGCACGCCAAGGGGGGCGTGATCGACTGGCAGGAGAATCGGGCCCGTGCGGTGAAGTACCTGCGCATGGTGGGCCTCGACGAGAGCCCGGACACCCCCATCCGCAGCATCGGCGTCGGCAAGCAGCAGCTGGTCGAGATCGCCAAGGCACTCGCCAAGGACGTCAGGCTGCTGATCCTCGACGAACCCACCGCCGCCCTCAACGACACCGACAGCGAGCACCTGCTCGACCTGCTCAAGGGCCTCCAGGCCGAGGGCATCACGAGCATCATGATCAGCCACAAGCTGAACGAGATCGAGAAGATCTCCGACTCGATCACCATCATCCGCGACGGCCACACCATCGAGACCCTCGACGTGGCCTCCGGCGAGGTGAACGAGGACCGGATCATCCGCGGGATGGTCGGTCGCGACCTCGAACACCGCTACCCGCCGCACGAGCCCAAGATCGGCGAGGTGCTGTTCGAGGTCAAGGACTGGACCGTCTCGCACCCGGACGACCCGCACCGGCTGGTGGTCAAGCACGCGAACCTGTCGATCCGCCGCGGCGAGATCGTCGGCCTGGCCGGCCTGATGGGCGCAGGCCGCACCGAGTTCGCCCGCAGCCTGTTCGGCCAGAGCTACGGCCACAAGGTGTCCGGCGAGGCCCGTCTGGGTGGCAAGCGGCTCCGGCTGCGAACCGTGCAGGACGCGATCGACGACGGTCTGGCGTACGTCACCGAGGACCGCAAGGTGCTCGGGCTCAACCTGCTCGACTCGATCCGGCGCTCCATCCCCTCGGCGAAGCTGCGCAAGATCTCCCAGGGCGGCGTGCTCAACTCCAGCCTGGAGATCAAGGCGGCCAACCAGTACAAGCAGTCGCTGCGGATCAAGACCCCCTCGATCGAGGAGGGTGTCTCGAAGCTCTCCGGCGGCAACCAGCAGAAGGTCGTCCTCGGCAAGTGGATCTTCACCGACCCGGAGATCCTCATCCTCGACGAGCCCACCCGCGGCATCGACGTCGGGGCGAAGTACGAGATCTACGAGATCATCAACAAGCTCGCCGACGCCGGCAAGGGCGTCCTGGTGATCTCCTCCGAACTGCCGGAACTGCTCGGCATCTGCGACC
>CAYOBI010000047.1:9568-11588 GCA_964402325.1 uncultured Propionibacteriaceae bacterium
CACCCTGCTGCTGACCGTGCTGGCGATCGTCGCCATGGTCTGGTTCGAGTTCCGTCGACGCGCCGACCTGAAGCAGCACGACATGCCGCTGCCGTCGATGATCGGCACCATCATCAAGCTCGTGCTGCTCGGGGCGCTGATCCTCGTCTTCGGCCTGCTGCTCGCCTCCTACCGCGGTGTGCCCGTCGTCGGCCTGATCCTGCTCACCCTGGTGATCGTCTACACCTTCGTCACCCAGCGCACCGTCACCGGCCGTCGCGTCTATGCCGTCGGCGGCAACCGTCACGCCGCCGGCCTGTCCGGTGTCGACACCAAGAAGATCGACTTCTTCGTGATGGTCAACATGGGCTTCCTGGCCGCGATCGCCGGCATGGTCTTCACCGCCTACCTCAACGCGGCGAACCCGAAGGACGGCCAGAACTTCGAACTGGACGCCATCGCTTCGGTGTTCATCGGTGGCGCCGCGGTCGCCGGCGGTGTCGGCACCGTCGCCGGGTCGATGATCGGTGGCCTGGTGATGGGCGTGCTCAACCTCGGCCTGGCGAACATGTCGGTCGACTCGAACTGGATCCAGATCATCAAGGGCCTGGTGCTGCTCGGCGCCGTCGCCTTCGACGTGATCAGCAAGATGCGCGGCAAGCCCAACTTCATCGACATGCTGATCCGCTCCGTCGGCGGCGGCCGCGGTGATCGGTCCGGCCCCGCGCTCGGTCTGCCGGGCACCGGCTCCGAGACCGGGGAGACGCCGGTCAAGGTCGACGGCGCCAGGGCCGACGCGGTCACCGGATTCAAGAAGATCAACGGTGCCTCGGTCGGTGCGACCGGGCACAAGCGGGAGACCGCCGGTCGCGGCTGACGAACGACCGCTCCGACACACCGCGATGGCCATCCGGGAGACCGGGTGGCCATCGGCGTTCCCGGAGGCGTGCGTGGAAGACTGGGGGAGTGGTCACCGACCAGCCGGATCCCGCGGCTGCCCTGCGCCGGATCGCCTACCTGCTGGAGCGTGCCGACGCGGAGACCTTCCGGGTGCGCGCCTTCCGCACCGCAGCGGCAGCTGCGGATGCGGCCGGTGTCGAGGTCCTGCGTCGACGCGCGAGGGCAGGCTCGCTGGAGGACCTCCCGGGGATCGGGGAACGGACCGCCGGCATCATCGTCGAGGTGCTGGCGGCGCGTACGCCCGACTACCTCGCCCGGCTGGAGGCGGAGGCCGTTGGCCCCGTGGCGACCGGTGGCGCCGCGGTTCGGGCCGCGCTCCGGGGCGATCTCCATCTGCATTCCGACTGGTCGGACGGCGGCAGCCCCATCCCCGAGATGGTGGCTGCCGCCGCCGGGCTGGGGCACCGCTACATCGCCCTTACCGATCACTCGCCCCGGCTCACGGTCGCCCACGGGCTGACGGCCGAGCGCCTGCGCCGCCAACTCGAGGTCGTCGCCGGGATCAATGCCGGCGGTCCCGGACTCCGGGTGCTCACCGGCATCGAGGTGGACATCCTGGAGGACGGCCGACTCGACCAGGAGCCGGACCTGCTGGAGCAACTGGACGTCGTCGTGGCCAGCGTGCACTCGAAGCTGCGGATGCCGGCCGACCGGATGACCCGCCGGATGATCACCGCCATCGCCAACCCCCACGTGGACGTCCTCGGCCACCCCACGGGACGTCTCCTCACCGGGGGCCGTGGCACCCGGCCGGAATCGACCTTCGACGCCGATCTGGTCCTCGCCGCCTGCGAGCGCTTCGGTGTCGCCGTCGAGATCAACTCCCGGCCCGAGCGCCTCGATCCGCCGAGGCGACTCCTGCGGTCAGCGGTGGAGATCGGCTGCCTGTTCGCCATCGACACCGATGCCCACGCCCCCGGTCAGCTGACCTGGCAGCCGTACGGCTGCGCCCGCGCCGAGGAGGCCGGGGTGCCGCTCGAGCGGATCGTCAACACCTGGGAGGTCGATGACCTGCTGGCCTGGACCGCGCGCGGGCCCGGCTGGGCCCCACCGCGCAGGTAGCGTTCACGCCACGCCGAGC
>CAYOBI010000047.1:11688-18625 GCA_964402325.1 uncultured Propionibacteriaceae bacterium
GTGCGGCGGGGGAGACCCGCCTGCGCTCCGTCGACCGGATGGGCGCCGTCGGCGGTGCCTCCTCGCCGGGAGCGAGCAGGGTGGCGATCACCGTCCCGACCGGCACCTTCTCACCGGGCCGGAGGAGCAGCTCGTGCACGGTCCCGTCGAGCCAGCACTCGACGTCGATCGCGGCCTTCGCGGTCTCGACCACCGCGACGACCTGGCCCTTCGTCACCGTGTCGCCGGGGCGGATCTGCCATTCGACGAGTGTGCCCTCGTCCATGTCCGCACCCAGGGACGGCAGCCGGAACTCAAGCACGGGTGATCCCCTTCACCGTGGCGACGATCCGCTCGACCTGCGGCAGGGCGGCCTCCTCGAGGTGGCGGGCGTACGGGATGGGCACCTCGGCCGTGCACACCCTCGCCGGGGCGGCATCCAGGTCGTACAGGCTGTCCTCGGCGAGCCGGGCGACGACCTCGCCGGCCAGGCCACCCGTCCGCCAGCCCTCATCGATCGCCACGACCCGGTGCGTCCGGGCCACCGACGCGGCGACCGTCGCCATGTCGAGCGGCCGCAGCACCCGCAGGTCCACCACCTCGGCCGCGACGCCCAGGCCGGCCAGTTCCTCGGCCGCCGCCAGGACCTTCGGCAGGCTGCCGCCGTACGTCACCAGGGTCACGTCGGTCCCGGTCCGCCGCACCGCTGCCCGCTCGATGTCGCACGCCGTCGCGCCGGCCGGGTCGGGCACGTCGCCCTCGAGGTTGTAGAGGCCGACGTGCTCGACGATGATCACCGGGTCCGGATCGGCCAGCGCCGGGGCCAGCATCCCCCGCGCGTCGGCGACGGTCGCCGGGGCCAGCACGCGCAGGCCGGGGACGTGGGCGAACCAGTTCTCCAGACTGTGTGAGTGCTGCGCGCCGAGCTGGCGGCCGGCTCCGGTGGCCATCCGGATCACCAGGGGCACGGAGAACTGCCCGCCGGACATGTGGCGCAGCAGCCCGGCCATGTTCACGATCTGGTCGAGGGCGAGGAGGCTGAAGTTCACCGACATCACCTCGACGATCGGCCGCATGCCGCCCAGCGCGGCGCCGATGCCCGCGCCGACGAAACCCAGCTCCGACAGCGGGGTGTCCCGGACCCGCTCCGGGCCGAAGTCGGCGAGCAGGTCCTTCGACACCGCATAGCAGCCCCCGTACGCCCCGACGTCCTCGCCCATCAGAAAGACGCGGGGGTCGGCGACGAGCGCCTCGCGCAGCGACGCACGCATGGCCTCCCGATAGGTGGTCCTCATCGCCGTTCTCCTGTCGTGACATCGGTGAGCAGATCCTCGACCGGTTCCCACGGTGAGGCCTCGGCGAACTCGACCGACGCCGCGACCTCCGCCCGGGCGGCCACGTCGAGCGCCTCCAGATCGGCCTCGGTCACGCCGTCCGCGAGCAGCCGGGCGCGCAGGGTCGGGATCGGATCGTGTTCCTTCCAGGCCGCCACCTCGTCCTTGCCGCGGTACAGCTCGGGATCGAACATCGAGTGCGCCCGGAACCGGTAGGTCCGCATCTCCAGGAAGTGGGGACCTGCGCCGGCCCGGATCGCGGCGACGGCGGCGCTCACCGCCTCGTGCACCGCGAGCACGTCCATCCCGTCGACCACCGCGGTCGCCATGCCGTACGCCGCCGCCCGGGTGGCGAGGTCGGTGCGGGCATGTTCGTGGGCCAGGGACGTGCCCATGGCGTAGAGGTTGTTCTCGCAGCAGAACAGCACCGGGGCATGCCACAGGGCGGCGAGGTTCGCCGCCTCGTGGAAGGCCCCCTCGGCCATCGCGCCGTCGCCGAAGAAGCAGGCGGTGACCCCCGAGCCGCCCTGCATCCGTTCGGCCAGGCCGAGCCCCGCGGCCAGCGGGAGCCCGCTGCCGACGATCGCCGTGCCGCCGAAGAAGCGGGTGGCCGCGTCGTAGAGGTGCATCGACCCACCCCTGCCGAACGCGATCTCCTTGGGAGCCACGGCCGCGCCCAGGCGCTTGCGGGCCAGGGCGGAGATCTCACGGCGCAGCGTGTCGTCGGGCGTACGTCCTTGCTTGAGCGAGACGAACGCCTTGACCACTTCCCCGACGATCTCGGCCCGGTCGGAGGCCGCGGCCCTCAGCCGGGCCAGGTCCAGGGGGCCGGGCAGTGCGGCGATCTCGTCGGCGGCCCCGATCACGAGGACATGGCGCAGCGTGGGGAGCCGGTCGCGGACCGTGGCGATCTTGCGCCGGTAGGCCTCGGCGGTGGTGACGAGGACCGCGCCTCTCCCCAGACCGATCCGGGTCGCGATCGGCTCGGGCCCGAACGCGGAGAACAGCGGCGAGACCACCGTGCCGTTCTTCAGCCCGCCGAGCATGGCCAAGTAGAGCTCCGGGACTCGGCCGGTCAGCAGGAACATCCGGTCCCCCTGCGCGACACCGAGCGTACGCAGCACGTTGGCGAACCGGTTGCTGAGCCGGTCGAGCTCACCGTACGTGACGTCGCGGCGGGCGGCGTCCTCGGTCAGGAACCGGAAGGCCACGTGGTCGCGCAGCGGGCCCGCCGCGTGCCGGGTGACCGCCTCGTGGGCGATGTTGAGCCCGCCGCCCGGCAACCCGTCGAGCTCCGCCCGGGCCGCCGCCCAGCTGAACCGCCCCCGCTCCGCGTCGTAGTCGGCGAGGTGGGGCGGGACGCGCAGGTCGGCCGGTGACTTGCGGATCACCGGGGGGCGGACGGGCGTGCCCGGTTCGTCCCCGGTGGGGGCGCTGGTCCGGGCGGTCCCGTCGACGGGGGGCGGAGTGTCCATCGCGGTCTCCCTGCTGGTTCGCGGGTCAGCCGGCCCGGCGCCGCTCGTGCTCGCGCAGGTGGCGGATGCCGATCACCGCCAGGGCGACCAGCCCCGTCAGGTAGGCCACGATGACGACCGAGGAGGTGGCGAAGAAGGCTGTCCGGGCCGGACCGGCGAGGACGTTGTCGTCGTAGGCCATCCCGGTCAGCGGTGGCAGACCGAGGGTGACCGACACGCCGATCACGGTCACGCCGGCCCAGAACAGCGCCGTACGCCACAGCTGTCTCTCGCGCCGCAGCGCGATCAGCAGCAGGATGGCCCCGGCGACGGCGGCCGGTGAGGCTGCCACGGCCGGGTACCAGAGTGCGGTGAACGCCGCGCCCGGTCCGCCATGGTGATCACCCTTTCGAGGGTCGGCTGCACCCATTGTCCTGCGGGGTGCCCGCGGCTGTCAGGGCATCGGGGGAGACCTGTCGTGGCGGGCGGCCGGCGGAAGGCCCCCGCGGCCGACTCTCGGCGTTCCGGTGCGGCGCATACTGGGGAAATGACCGACCTCGTCCCGATGGCCGCAGGGATCTCCGGCTATGTCGCCACTCCCGAGGGCCCGGGACCGTGGCCGGGTGTCGTGGTGTTGCACGACGCCCTCGGGATGACCCAGGATCTGCGCAACCAGGCCGGATGGCTGGCCACTGAGGGCTATCTCGCGGCGGCGCCGGACCTCTTCGCGGCCAGTGGCAAGGTCCGTTGCATGGTCTCGGCGATGCGCAATGTCCGTGAGCGCCGTGGCGGGGCGTACGACGACGTCGAGAGCGTACGTTCCTGGTTGTCGGCCCGCGAGGACTGCACCGGGTCCGTCGGGGTCATCGGGTTCTGCTTCGGCGGCGGCATGGCGCTGGCACTGGCGGCCGATCGGGGCTTCTCCGTCGTCAGCGTCAACTACGGCACGGCCCGTGGCGTCGCGTACGGGGAGGACCTCCTGGTGAACGCCTGTCCGATCGTCGGCAGCTACGGAGGGCGCGACCCGATCGTCCGGGGCGCCGCCGCTCGCCTGGGCGAGACGTTGGCGGCGGTCGGAGTGCCGCACGACGTCAAGGAATACCCGGACGCGGGACACGGCTTCATGCACGACTACGAGGGAGCCGGCGACGGGGGATCACGGCTGGTCCCGTTCCTCGCCGACCGGACCGGATTCTGGGGCTACCACGAGCCGTCCACCGAGGATGCCCGCCGGCGCATCGTCGCGTTCTTCGCCGAGCACCTCGGGTCGAACGCCCGGAACGTCTGACCGGCCGGGCGAACGTCCGCCCCTCTCGGCGGGCCACCGCCGCGATCCTCCGTGTTCTTCCACTCGATCGGGCGGGCCTGGATCACCCCGACGTTCGGGCACCGAGGTCCCTGCAGACGACCACGCCCCCGGCGGTCGGTCAGGGACGCGGGGTCCCACGCTTGATCCGCAGGGCACCCGACGGGCACCGGCCGACCACCTCGATCAGCCGGGCCGCGCCCTCCGGCGTCGTGGCTGCGTCGGAGCGGATCCATGGGCGTTCCCGGGTGTTGAACACCTCGGGCATCCCGCGCACGCACTCGGCGGCGTGCTGGCAGCGTTCTCCGTCGAAGGACACGTCGACGAGGCGACCGGTGTACAGCTTGCGCGTCATGCACCACAGAGTACGACGGCTCCGCTGACGTCCCCCGGGGACGCGTGACGGCGTCCGGGACACGTTCCCCGGGTCGTGATGGCGGAGCGGCTGCGGCCCGTCGGTCCGGGTGCCATGCTGGACACGGCGGCCGACCCGGCGTCGGGTGGATCCGCCCGGGGACGGGCGGGATGCGGGAGGACTGGATGGTGAACGTACTGGTCACGTACGCGTCCCGGCATGGAGCGACGGCCGGGATCGCCGAACGCATCGCTGACACGCTGACGGCTCGCGGGCACCGGGCGCGCGCCGTTCCGGTCGAGCAGGTCCAGGGCATCGGCGATGCCGAGGCGGTGGTGATCGGTGCAGCGGCCTACATGTTCCACTGGCTCAAGCCGGCGCTGGCTTTCGTCCGGCGCCATCGCGACGAACTCGTGCGGCTGCCGGTCTGGCTGTTCAGCAGCGGACCGATCGGCACCGGCACCGTCGACAAGGACGGCCGGGACGTCCTGCAGTCCTCGCGCCCGAAGGAGTTCGACGAGCTGATCGCGCTGCTCGAGCCCCGCGGGGAGCAGGTTTTCTTCGGTGCGTACGACCCGGAAGCGGAGCCGATCGGCATGGCCGAGCGCATCACCCGTGCGATGCCGGCGGCGAAGGACGTCCTGCCGGCGGGGGACTTCCGGGACTGGGCGGCGATCGATGCCTGGGCCGCGCATATCGCCGACGAGTTGGACGGGATCGCGGCGGGCTGAGGGGCCGGACGGAGCCCGTCCACCTCTCCGTCGTCGTCCACCCCGCTGCCGAGGTCCGGGGGCGCACGTCGGTCTGGGCAGCGGTGATCGCGATCGACTTCCTCGGTCCGATCCTCTACCTCCTCCGCGGTCGGCGCCGCTGAACGGGCTCGTTCACGCCGCTCACCGTTGTGGGCCACCGGCGGACGGGCCTATCCTGAGAGTGCAATGTGAGCCACGACACATTTCTGTGTCGGCTTTCAGTGACCGGCCCGTGCGATCTGCCTCAGCAGGAGGTCCCGTCGTCATGCCCACGTCCGTGATCATCGTCATCCAGTGGCTGCACGTGTTCCTCGGCCTGTACTGGTTCGGTGCCGTCCTCTATGTGGACACCATCCTGCTGCCGACCCTGAGCCGCCTGGAGCTGGCCGACCAGCAGAGGATCGGCCGCCTGATCGGCCCGCGCACCGGCAAGGTGCTCACCCCGGTGGCCGTCCTGGTCGTCTTGCTCGGCATCCTGCGGGGGACCGCGTTCGGTGGGCTGCACTCGCTGATCGACGTGTTCGGCAGCGCGTACGGCATCACCTGGTTCATCGCCCTCGTCCTCGGGGTGGTCCTCGTCCCGTACGGTCTGCTCATCCTCACCCCGAGAGCGAACGGGCTCGCCACGGCGTCCTCCCCGGAGGAGTACGGCGCCCGGGTGGCGCAGTTGAGGGTGCTGACCCTGATCGAGCTCGGCATATTCTTCGCCCTCTTCACCTGCATGGTGCTGATGCGCTTCGGCCTGTGATGGATCGAGGTCCGGGACGAGGGCCGGCAGCGGGACGGCGGTCCTGTCAGCCCGACCCGGCGGTCCTCCCACCCCGACGCGGTTCCGGGGGCAGAATCGAGCTGTGACCGGACAGGAGGCGCCGTCGCCCGCGGACGTGGCGGCCGTACAGCAGGCCGATGCGCTCGCCGCGGCGTCCTCGCGGGGGATCGGCGAGGTTCTCGCTTCCCTCGGGGTGTCGGCCGCGGGCCTGTCCGGTGCCGAGGTCGCTGAGCGCCGGGGCCGATGGGGCCCCAATGCCGTCGCGACCCACCGCGCCCACGCCGGGCAGGTGCTGTGGCGCCAGGTCCGTTCCCCGCTGCTGCTGCTCCTGCTCGTCACCGCGCTGGCATCGGCCTTCCTGGGGCAACGCAGCGACGCGATCATCATCGCGGTGATCGTGGCCCTGTCGGTGGGCCTCGGATTCGTCAACGAGTACCGGGCAGAACGGGCCGCCGCTGCGCTGCACACGCAGATCCGCCACTCCACGGTCGTCCGCCGTGACGGCGTGCCGCGTGAGGTGGACGTCACCGACCTGGTGCCGGGCGATCTGGTCACGCTGAAGATGGGTGACGTCGTGCCCGCCGACATCCGGCTGGTCGAGACCTCCGACCTCGCGTGCATCGAGTCGATCCTGACCGGGGAGGGGATGCCCGCCGACAAGTCGACCGACCCGGTGGCGCCGGGCACGGCACTGGCCGAGCTGACCGACTGTGCCCTGATGGGCACCGTGGTGTCCTCCGGGGACGGCCGGGGTGTGGTGGTGGCCACCGGGGCGCGGGCGACGTTCGGCCGGATCGCCGCGGGGCTGAGCTCGGCGGAGGTCGAGACCGCGTTCCAGAAGGGCCTGCGGCAGTTCTCGATGTTCCTGGTGTACGTGGGGGCCGTGCTGACGGCGTTCGTGTTCGTCATCAACGTCGTCGGCCACAAGCCGGTGCTGGAAGCGCTGATGTTCAGCCTGGCGATCGCGGTGGGCATCACCCCGCAGCTG
>CAYOBI010000047.1:18725-22319 GCA_964402325.1 uncultured Propionibacteriaceae bacterium
CCGCCATGCCCGCGCCGGCCGACGCCCCCACCAGGGTGACCGTCCGACCGCACGCCCGCCGGGTGCGCCGGCGCGCGGCCCCGTTCCACGCGCCCCGCCCGACCTCACCGGGGCGCTGATCAGGACGGGGCGGAATCGCCCGGGTAGCGGGGGGAGAGCGAGGCGACGAAGTCGAGCTTGTCCAGCACCGGCAGCGGGATGACGAAGGGATAGAGGTCCTCGCGGCCCATCGACCGGTTGATCATGTTGAGCGCGGTCGACAGCGGCACCCACACCCCGGTGACGAGGTCGCGGAAGTGGGAGAAGGACCCGGGGGCGACGGCCGTGAGCCCGTACGCGGCGGCGGTCTCCACGGTGTCGCAGATGTGCAGGAAGTGGGCCCAGGTCTCGGCGAAGTCCTCGAAGGGATGCATGGTGGCGTACGTGGACAGGTGGGTGGCCTGCCAGTCGGCCGGGGCGCCGTCGCGGTAGTGCCGCTCGATCGCCTCGGCGTAGTCGGCGGTCTCGTCGCCGAACAGGTCCCGGCAGCGCGCCATCAGGGCGGGGCCGCGGACCAGCTGCCACTCGTAGTAGTGGCCGATCTCGTGGCGGAAGTGGCCCAGCATCGTCCGGTAGGGCTCGTCGAGCTGGTCGCGGACCTTCTCACGGTGGACGTCGTCCCCCTCGGCGAGGTCGATGGTGACGACGCCGTCGGCGTGCCCGATGGTGACCTTCTCCTCGGCACTGGACAGCAGGTCGAAACACAGCCCGTTCTCCGGGTCGGCGTCCTTGCCGACCACCGGCATCCCCAGGGTGTCCAGCTCGTCGAGCAGATGCCGTTTGGCCTGCTCGGCCAACCGGAAGTTCTTCAGACCCTCCAGGTCGCTGTCGCGGGGGCGGGTGCGGGTCAGGTCGCAGGACTCGCACTGCCCATCGGGCTGGCGGGCCAGCCAGGTGCAGCCGGAGAGGTTCAGGTTGCGGCACACGTGCCAGACCAGTCCGGTGGCGTCGACGTAGCGCCCGGAGCCATCCACCGGGACGATGTCCCGCTCGGCGCGTGAATAGCCCAGGCTCGTGCCGCAGGACACGCACACGGAGTTCTCGACGTACAGCGGACTGTCGCAGACGCGGCATCGGAAGGCCCTCATGGCTCCGCATGCTGTCACATCGGTGGGTCCGCCATCGCGGCTGTCCCGTGGCCCCGTGGCCCCGCTGTCCCGTGGCCGGCTGGCACCGGCTACTGCGGCGGCACCCTCCGCAGGTCGAGGGTGTGCGGGTACTCCCGGGTCGCCGCGCGCCGTCCGGCCTCCCGGACGGCAGCGACGTCGACCCGCCCGGTCGTGTGACCGAGTGGCTCGAACCGGCTGGCCCGGCGGGCCTCGGCCTCGTTGGCGTTGATCGGCGGATGGTCGTACGACCGGCCGCCCTGGTGCACCACGTGGTAGGTCACCCCGCCCAGGCTGGCCTCGGCGAGCCGGTCGATCACCTCGAAGGTCAGCGGCGCGTGGACCGGCAGCGACGGGTGCAGCGCCGACCACGGCGCCCAGGCCTTGTAGCGAACGCCGGCGTAGAACTCGCCCGGCACGCCGGTGGAGGCCAGCGGGACCTCCACGCCCTGGCAGGCGAGGATCTGGCGGGCGGGGTCGAAGTGGTCGACCGACACCTGGATGCGCTCGACCGAGGAGTCGACGTAGCGGGCGGTGCCGCCCGAGGTCGCCTCCTCACCGAGCACGTTCCAGGGCTCGACCGCCTGGCGCAGCTCCAGGGTGATGCCCTCACCGGACGGCCCGGCGATCCGGGTCACCCCGATCCGGGGGAAGCGGAACTCGGTGAACGGGTCGAGCCAGGTGTCCTCGAAGTCGATCCCGTGGGCGCGCAGGTCCGCCACCACCTCGGCGATGTCGCGGGCCGCGCCGCGGGGCAGCAGGAAGTCCTCGTGCAGCGCGGTTCCCCACCGGACCAGCGGGGCGGTGAGCGGCTTCTCCCAGAACATCGCCACGAGGCTGCGGACGAGCAGCGCCTGGAGCAGGGCGAGCCGGGGGTGCGGTGGCATCTCGAAGCCACGCAGCTCGAGCAGGCCCAGCCGTCCCCGGCTGCTGTCGGGGCTGTAGAGCTTGTCGATGCAGAACTCGGCGCGGTGGGTGTTGCCCGACAGGTCGGTGAGCAGGTGGCGCAGGGCGCGGTCGACCAGCCAGGGGCGCGGCTCCCCGCCCCTCTGGTGGGCCGTGGCGGTCAGCCGGCGCACCTCGGCCAGGGCGATCTCCATCTCGTAGATCGACTCCGGCCGGCCCTCGTCGAAGCGCGGCGCCTGGCTGGTCGGGCCGATGAAGCGGCCCGAGAACAGGTAGGAGAGGCTCGGGTGCCGCTGCCAGTAGGTGATCAGGCTGACCAGCAGGTCGGGTCGGCGCAGCAGCGGGGAGTCGGCCGGCTGCGCCCCGCCCAGGGTGATGTGGTTGCCGCCGCCGGTGCCGGTGTGCAGGCCGTCGAGATCGAACTTCTCCGTCGACAGGCGACTCAGCCGGGCCTGCTCGTACAGCGTGGTGGTCAGCGCCCGCTGGTCGGCCCAGGAGGCGGTCGGCTGGGTGTTGACCTCGATCACCCCCGGGTCGGGGGTGACGGCGATCTGGGTGAGGCGGGAGTCCGGCGCGGGCCCGTAGCCCTCCAGCACCAGTCGGCAGCCGACGCTGTCGACGGCCTTCTCGAGCACGGCGAGCAGGTCGGCGTACGCCTCGAGGGTCTGGGTCGGGGGCAGGAAGACGTGCACCAGACCGTCGCGGGCCTCGATGGCCAGCGCGGTGGTGGCGGCACCGGCGGGGTCGACGACGCGGACCGCAGGGACCCCGGCCGGTCGCGACGGCGCGGCCCGGACGTACGACGGCTCGCTCTCGTCGTCGGGATCGGTCCAGTCGATGGAGCCCAGCGGCAGCCGCAGCCCGAGGGGGCTGGTGCCCGGGGTGAGCACCAGGCGTCCGCGACGGAAGCTCCACCGGGGGCTGGTCCACTCCCCGTCGGTGGTGATCGGCAGCACCCACCCGGTCGGTGCGGTGATGTCGGCGTCGAGGTCGGCGACGACATCGACGTCCAGGTCCTGGCTGTCGGGATCCTCCGGTGTCGGTCGTGGCCCGTAGGGCCGGCTGACCCGGTCGGCGAGCCGGGCGAGCGGATCCTCGTACGCGCCCCACAGCTGGTCGGCGGGCAGGCCGAGGATCTCGGTGACCGCGCGGGCGAGCTGCTCGGCGTGCTCGGCGGCCTGCTCGTCCTGCTCGTCGGCCCACGGGTCGGCGAAGGCGGCCGGGTCGTGCCAGAGTTCCTCGCCGTCGGTGCGCCACTGCAGGGCGATGGTCCAGCGCGGCAACGGCTCGCCCGGGTACCACTTGCCCTGGCCGCGGTGCACCACCCCGCCCTTGGCGTACGTGGCGCGCAGCCGCTCGGCCAGGACATCGGCCAGCTCCCGCTTGTGCGGGCCGTCGGCGTCGGTGTTCCACTCCGCGCTGGTGGCGTCGTCGAGCGCGACGAAGGTCGGCTCACCGCCCATGGTGAGGCGTACGTCGCCGCGCTTGAGGCGTTCGTCGACCTCCTCGCCGAGGGCGTCGATGCGCTGCCACTGCTCGTCGG
>CAYOBI010000048.1:0-20412 GCA_964402325.1 uncultured Propionibacteriaceae bacterium
TCCTGCGAACCCGACTGGCCGATCAACCAAGCCCCCGGACCATCCCTGACCCGAGACCATCGCCGGGACGATTTCTCGCCCGGCAACTCGGAGAACATTACCGAGCCCGCCCCACCGAGTCAAATCGGGCTGCCCGGCCCGGCCGGAGCCCGCCCGAGTGTCCTCGGAGACGAGGTTCCAGACTCTAGCACCGGTCCCGGCGGCCGCGTTACCGCGGGCCCGCCCGACCTCCGGGTCCGACTACCGCACCGGCGTGTCGACCAGTCCCTCGGTCTGCGTCGCGGGCTCGGCCCGTTCGTCGAGACGTGCGGTGGAGATCATCAGCTTGATCCGGTTGAGCTGGTTCACCTCGCTGGCCCCCGGGTCGTAGTCGATCGAGACGATGTTGGCCTGCGGGTAGCGCCGGCGCAGTTCGTGGAACATGCCCCGCCCGACGATGTGGTTGGGCAGGCAGGCGAACGGCTGGGCGCAGATGATGTTCGGGGTGCCGGTCTCGATCAGGTCGATCATCTCCGCCGTGAGCAGCCAGGCCTCCCCGGCCCGGTTGCCCAGGGAGAGCACCGACCGGGCCTTCTCGGCGAGGTCACCGATCCGGGCCGGCACCTCGAAGCGCTCCGAGGCCGCGAGTGCCCGGTGGGCGGTCTGCTGGTACTGCTCCAGCGCCCACAGGGCCCAGTGCTTGGTCCGCAGGTTCTTCTCCCCGATGCCGAGGGTCTGCGCGGTCCAGTCGGCCCCGGCCAGCCCCATCAGGAAGAACTCCATCAGGCCCGGCAGGACCGCCTCGCAGCCCTCGGACTCGACCACCCGGACCACGTGGTTGTTCGCATCCGGATGGAACTTCACCAGGATCTCCCCGACGATCCCGACCCGTGGGCGGCGTACGACATTGCGCAACGGGAGGGCATCGAAGTCCTCGACCATCGCCCGGACCAGCCGCCCGAAGCCCATCCGCCGTCCCAGGGTCGGCGAGAAGCCGCCCTGGCGCAGGTGTTCCTCGGCGACGGTGTTCCACCGCCGGTACAGGGCGTCGGCGCTGCCGGCGTCGCGCTCGTACGGCCGGACCCGGAGCAGCACCTGCTGCAGCACGTCACCGATCACCAGGGCCTTCACGGCCCGGTGCATCATCGGCAGGGTGAGCCGGAAACCCGGGTTCTCCTCGATCGACTGGGCGCTGACGGCCAGCACCGGGACGGTGTCGAAGCCGGCGTCGCGCAGCGCCTTGCGGAGCAGGCCGGCATAGTTCGTGGCCCGGCACATCCCGCCGGTCTGGGTGATCCCGACGACGCACTCGTCCGGGTCGTGGCGGCCGGAGACGAAGGCGTTCACCAGTTGCCCGACCACCATGATCGCCGGGTAGCAGGCGTCGTTGTTGACGTGGGCCAGGCCGACCTCGATGTCCTCCTTGGTGGCGTGGTCGAGCAGCACCGCCCGGTAGCCGCTGCGCTCCAGCACCGGGACGACCAGCCGGAAGTGGATCGGCGACATCTGCGGCACCAGGATGGTCCGGCGCGCCTTCATCTCCTTGGTGAACGGGTGCCGCTCGAGCACGTGGCCGGCCGTGACCGGGACCAGTTCCCGGGAGCCGGACCCGACCGGCTCCGGCAGGGTCGCCGGCCCGGGGACCGTGCTGACCTCGGGATCGTCGGCGGCGAGGGCGGCGAGCGTACGCTCCTCGGTGGCGGCCTTGAGGGAGCGCAACCGGATCCGGGCGGCGCCGAGGTTGGAGACCTCGTCGATCTTCAGGCTGGTGTAGATGCCCGCCTTCGCCTCGATGATCTCGGCCACCTGGTCGGTGGTGATCGCGTCCAGCCCGCAGCCGAAAGAGTTGAGCTGGACGATCTCCAGCCGGGGGTTGCGGGCCACCACGTCGGCGGCCTCGTAGAGGCGCGAGTGGTACGCCCACTGGTCGCGGACGCGCAGCGGCCGCTCCAGTGCCCCCTGGTCGCAGATCGCGTCCTCCGACAGCACCACCATGCCCAGCCCGACGATCAGCTCCGGGATGCCGTGATGGATCTCCGGGTCGGCGTGGTAGGGCCGGCCGGCGAGCACGATGCCCCGCAGGTCGTGCTCCTCCAGGTATGCCAGGGCCCGGCGCCCCTCGGCCCGGATGTCGTCGCGCACCCGGCCCGCCTCTGCGTACGCCTCGTCGACCGCGACCGCCGCCTCGTCGGCGGTGACGTCCCAGTCGGCGAACTCCTCGACGATCCGGCGGACCAGCGTGTCGCGGTCCCCGAGGTTGAGGAACGGTTTGAGGAACCGGATGCCCGGCTCGCGCAGCTCCTCCATGGTGTTGAAGATGACCTCGGGGTAGCTGCCGACGATCGGGCAGTTGTACGTGTTGTCGGTCCCCTCGACGAGCCGCTGTTCGTACGTCACGCAGGGGTAGAAGATGGTCCGCTGGCCCTTGGCGAGCAGGTCCTGGACGTGGCCGTGGACCAGCTTGGCGGGATAGCAGATGTTCTCCGAGGCGATCGACTCCATCCCGTTCTCGTACAGGGCGTGGCTGGAACGCCCGGACAGTGTGACGCGGAAGCCGAGCCGGGTCAGCATCGTGAACCAGAACGGGTAGTTCTCGTACATGTTCAGCACCCGGGGGATGCCGATGTCGCCGCGGGTGGCGGCCTTCTCGGTCAGCCGCCGGTAGCCGAACATCCGCCGGTAGCGGTAGTCGTACAGGTTGGGGACCGGCGAGCGGCGCGGCCGGGCCTCCTCCGAGGCGCCGCGCTCGCAGCGGTTGCCGGAGACGTGGCGGGTGCCGTCGTTCATGTGCGAGATGGTCAGGTCGCAGTGGTTCTGGCAGAGCCGGCAGGTGCGCAGCTCGGTGCGGATCCGGAAGTCGTCGAGCTCCTCCAGCGTCGGCAGGCCGCCGGTGCCGGGCCGGTCGCGGTGCCGGCGAGCGGTCAGGGCGGCCCCGTACGCCCCCATCAGGCCGGCGATGTCGGGGCGGACGACCTCGCGGCCGGTGAGCAGCTCGAAGGCCCGCAGCACGGCGTCGTTGAGGAAGGTGCCGCCCTGGACCACGACGGTGCCGCCGAGCTCGGACGGGTCCTTGAGCTTGATCACCTTGTAGAGGGCGTTGCGGACCACCGAGTAGGACAGGCCGGCGGAGATGTCGCCCATCCCGGCGCCCTCCTTCTGGGCCTGCTTGACCGAGGAGTTCATGAAGACCGTGCAGCGGCTGCCGAGGTCGGCGGGGTGCTCCGACTCCAGTGCGGCCTGGGCGAAGTGCCGCACGTCGGTGCCCATGGTGTGCGCGAAGGTCTGCAGGAACGACCCACAGCCCGAGGAGCAGGCCTCGTTGACGGCGATCGAGTCGACGACGTGGTCACGGATCCGCAGGTACTTCATGTCCTGACCGCCGATGTCGATCACCGAGGTGACGCCGGGGCTGAGGTGTTCGGCCGCCCGGTAGTGGGCCATCGTCTCGATCTCGCCCTCGTCGAGGTGCAGCGCGCTGCGGACCAGGTCCTCGCCGTAGCCGGTGACGCAGGACCGGACGATCCGGGCCGACTGCGGCAGTTCGTCGATGATCCGGCGCAGGATGGCGACCGCCGAGGTCACCGGGTCACCCTGGTTGGAGGCGTAGTGGGAGAAGACGATCTCGTCGGCCTCGTCGGTGATCACCGCCTTGATCGTCGTCGAGCCGGCGTCGATGCCGAGGAAGCAGTCGCCGGTCGCCTCCTCGATGTCGCGCTGCGGGACACTGGCCCGGGCGTGGCGCTCCTCGAAGGCCCGCAGCTCGTCCTCGTCAGCGAACAGCGGGCGCATCCGCGGGGTCTCCAACGGGATGACCGTACGGCGCGACAGCCGGGAGACCAGCACCTCGAGGTCCTGCGGGTGCCCGTCGGCGAGCAACGCGGCGCCGATCGCCACGTACAGCTGGGCCCGCTCCGGGGTGCGGAAGGTGCAGCTGCCCTCGGGCAGGACCGCGGCGTACGCCTCCCGCAGCTGCGGCAGGAAGTGCAGCGGCCCGCCCAGGAAGACGACGTTGCCGCGGATCGGCCGGCCGCACGCCAGGCCGGACACGGTCTGGGTGGCGACCGCCTGGAAGACCGACGCGGCCAGGTCCTCGTGCGCCGCCCCCTGGTTGATCAACGGCTGGATGTCGGACTTGGCGAACACCCCGCAGCGCGAGGCGATCGGGTAGACGTGGGTGGCCCCGGCGGCGAGCGCGTCCAGGCCGGCGGCGTCGGTGTGCAGCAGGCTGGCCATCTGGTCGATGAACGCCCCGGTGCCGCCGGCACAGCTGCCGTTCATCCGCTGCTCGGGGGTCGGGTGCAGGTAGGTGATCTTGGCGTCCTCGCCGCCGAGCTCGATCACCACGTCGGCGTCCGGGTCGTGGCGGCGGATCGTCGCCGTCCCGGCGATCACCTCCTGGACGAAGGGCACGCCCATCAGGTCCGCCACCGACAGGCCGCCCGACCCGGTGACGGCGGCGCGGACCGACCGGCCGGGCAGCGCCGCGGCCACCTCGGTCAGCAGCCGGAAGAGCTCGCCCCGGACGTCGGCGTGGTGGCGGCGGTATTCCTCGAAGAGCGTCTCGTCGCCGTCGAGGACGACGGCCTTGACCGTCGTCGACCCCACGTCCACCCCGAGGCGCAGCACGGCCTCGTCCCTGTTCGACCCGACGGTGGCACCGGACACGATGCGCCCTCTCCCTCGATGGACAGCCGGCGGCAGCGCCATCCCCAGCACTGCGACACAGCTCGTACTACTCACCGTAGTGACTATTGTTGGATCCATCAAACAGAAACCTGGGCCGTGCGGGCGCCTCGCCGCGTCGGGCTGCGCCGGTACGGTGGGGCCATGACCGACGAGGACCCGGGCACGCCGCGCCGCACCTCCCGTGCGGTCCAGCACGGGGTCATCGAGATCGCCCGCTGGGCCTCGCGGAAGACGACCATGGACCGGCTCCGGTCGCTGCTGCCGGACCTCGTCATCACCGACATGTGGCTGCTGCTGGCCCTGGACGAGCACGGCGCGATGCGGCCCGGGGAACTGGCGGTGCGCCAGCACGTCGACCGGTCGACCGTCACCCCCCAGGTGCGCCGACTGGTCAGCTCCGGGTACGCGGTCCGGCGGCCGGCCCCCGACGACCGGCGGGCGGCGCTGATCGACCTGACCGACAAGGGCCGGGCGGTGGTGGAGCGCGCCCACCTGCTGGCCGACCACGCCTTCTCGCTGGCCACCGCCGACTGGACCGCGGCCGAGCGGGTGGCGTTCGGCGACCTGCTGAGCCGGTTCACCCTGGCGATCGAGACCCTCGACGCGCTCCCGATCGCCCCGGAGGAGGCCACCGAGGTCCTCGAGGGTGGCTGAGCCCGCCGTCCCCCGGCACGGCCCCGGCGAAATCCGTCCGGAACGGTGGGGTTTCCATTCATTCCGCTTAGGGATGTGCTAGAAGTCCGTTATGACGTACCGCCCCGAAACGCTCGCGATCCACGCCGGGCAGGAACAGCCCGACCCCACCACCCACGCGAGGGCCGTCCCGATCTACCAGACGACCTCGTACGTGTTCGACTCCGCCGAGGAGGCCGCGGACCTGTTCGCGCTCCGCAAGCCGGGCAACATCTACGGCCGCATCATGAACCCGACCGAGGACGTCTTCGAGCAGCGGATCACCGCGCTGGAGGGTGGCGTCGGCGCTCTGGCCACCTCGGCCGGCGCGGCCGCCATCACGTACGCCGTGCTCAACCTGGTCAACGCCGGTGACAACATCGTCGCCGCCGCCACCCTCTACGGCGGCACCTTCGCGCTGTTCGAGCACACCCTGGCGCAGTACGGCATCGAGGCGCGGTTCGTCGACCCCGACCGCCCCGAGCAGCTCGTGGACCACGTCGACGACAGGACCCGGCTGGTTTTCGGCGAGACCCTCGCCAACCCGAAGCTCAACATCCTCGACCTGGACGCCTGGTCCGCCGCCGCGCACGCCCTCGGCCTGCCCTTCATCGTCGACAACACCGCGCCGAGCCCGGCACTGTGCCGGGTCTTCGACCACGGCGTCGACGTGGCCGTGCACTCCGCCACCAAGTACATCGGCGGGCACGGCACCGCGCTGGGCGGCGTGATCGTCGACTCGGGCAACTTCGACTGGGCCGCGCACGCCGAGCGGTTCCCGAACCTGACCACCGGTGACCCCGCCTACCACGGCGTGGTGTGGACCGAGGCCGCCGGCAACGCCGCGTACATCATCCGGGCCCGTACGGTGCTGCTGCGCAACATGGGCGCGACCGTCGCCCCGCTGCACGCCTGGCTGTTCCTGCAGGGCCTGGAGACCCTCTACCTGCGGATGGAGAAGCACTCCGCCAACGCCCTCGCCGTTGCCCGCCACCTCCAGCAGCACCCCGACGTGGCGTGGGTGAACTACCCGGGCCTGGACGACTCGCCCTACAAGGAGATCGCCGACCGGGTCTTCACCGGCCTCGGGTACGGCGGCCTGGTGTCCTTCGGCCTGAAGGCGGGCCGTGACGCCGGCCGCAGGGTCGTGGAGGGGCTGGACCTGTTCAGCCACCTGGCCAACATCGGTGACGTGAAGTCGCTGGCGATCCACAACGCCTCGACCACCCACTCGCAGCTGTCCGACGAGGAGCTGGCCGCCGCCGGCGTCGCCCCGGAGATGATCCGGCTGTCGATCGGCACCGAGCACCTCGACGACCTGATCGCCGACCTGGACCAGGCGCTCGCCGGAGCCCGCTGAACTGCGACGTCGCCGGCCCCGCCCACCCCCGGGCGGGGCCGGCACGGCGTCAGCGGACGATGTCGACGACGACCCGGGTCGGCGACTGGATCGTGTGCACCGCGAACGGGCGCTGCCCATCGCTGAGGCCGACGAAGGACACGGTGTCGCCCTCGAAGGTGCCGTTCTGCACCACCTCGGTGACGATCCCGGCGCCGTCGCCGGGCACCCGCTGGGGCACCGGGCTGCCGGGCGGGGTGGCGGCGGGGTAGGTCGTCCCGGTCATGCTGACCCGCAGCACCGACCTGCCGGCGACGGTGATCGCCTGGCCACTGCCCTGGGCGATCGCCCGGTCCACGTACTCGACGGTCCAGCCGGGCGCGCCGGTGCCGGAGAACTCGAACACCACCCGGTCGACGCCGGCGTGCGTCGCCGTCCGGACGGCGGTCAGGACCAGCTGCGAGCCGTCCGCCGGGGCCTGGACGTCGCGCTGCGTCGACGCATTCGACGGCACGGTGACCTGGTCCTCGCCGGGCGGCGGGGCCGGCGTGCTGACGCTCCCGCTCGGCGACTCGGTCGCCGACGCGGTCGCGGACGCGGACGCGGGGCTCGACGCGGAGGCCGTGCCCCCGGTCGACGCCGACCGTCCCCCGGCACAGCCGGTGACGAGGAGACCCAGGGCGACCCCTACCACGACAGCACTCCATCCGGTCCTCATGTCCTCCACGGTACGGGGGTGGTGGCCCGTCCGCGCCGGGTTCGAGGCAGGGGACTAGCGTGGGCCCCGCCGGTCCGTCCCGAGGAGGCACCATGTCCACCGCGCAGGCAACGTCCCACGCACACGCCCTGTCGGCACTGCTCGAAGCCCTGCCGCACGGGCAGTTCATCGCCGGGCAGTGGCGTCCGTCCGACGTCACCTTCGACGTGGTGAACCCCGCCACCGAGGAGGTCGTCGACCGGGTCGCGGACGGCACGGCGGAGGATGCGATCGCCGCGCTCGACGCGGCCTGCGCCGCTGCCGAGGCCTGGGCCGCCACCTCGCCGCGGGAGCGCTCCGAGGTGCTGCGCCGTACGTTCGACCTGGTGATCGCCCGCAAGGACGTCTTCGCCGCCTGCATGACGATGGAGATGGGCAAGCCGCTGGCCGAGGCGTACGGCGAGGTGACGTACGGCGCGGAGTTCCTGCGCTGGTTCTCCGAGGAGGCGGTGCGGATCGAGGGCCGGTTCTCCGTCGCACCGAGCTCGGGCCAGCGGGTGCTGACCCTCAAGCAGCCGGTCGGCCCGGTGTACGCCATCACCCCGTGGAACTTCCCGCTGGCGATGGCCACCCGCAAGCTCGCGCCGGCGATCGCCGCCGGCTGCACCGCGGTGATCAAGCCCGCACACGAGACCCCGCTGACCACGCTGCTGTTCATCCGGGCGCTGGCGGACGCCGGGCTGCCCGCCGGGGTGGTCAACTGCGTCACCTCCACCCACTCCGCGGCCGTGTCCGAGCCGATCATCGCCGACCCGCGGCTGCGCAAGCTGACCTTCACCGGGTCCACCGGCGTCGGCCGGATCCTGCTGCGCCAGGCCGCCGACCACGTACTGAAGACCTCGATGGAGCTCGGCGGCAACGCCCCGTTCCTGGTGCTCCCGTCGGCCGACCTCGACCGGGCCGTGCAGGGGGCGCTGGACGCCAAGATGCGCAACATCGGCGAGGCCTGCACCGCGGCGAACCGGATGTACGTGCACGAGTCGGTCGCCGCCGAGTTCAGCGCCCGGCTGGCGGCGAGGATGGCCGAGCTGCCGATCGGCAACGGCCTCGACGACGGCGTCCGGGTCGGGCCGCTGGTCAGCCCCAAGCAGCTCGCCACCGTCACCGACCTGCTGGCGGACGCGGTCTCCCGCGGGGCCCGGGTCGCCACCGGCGGCGCCCGCCCCGAGGGGGCCGGCTACTTCCTGCAGCCCACCGTGCTCACCGACGTGCCGACCGACGCCCGGGTGTTCCGCGAGGAGATCTTCGGCCCGGTCGCACCGATCGCCACCTTCTCCACCCTGGACGAGGCGATCGCCCTGGCCAACGCCACCGAGTTCGGCCTGATGGCGTACGTCTTCGCGGAGAACCTCGGCGAGGCGGCGTACGTCGTGGAGCGGCTGGAGTCCGGCATGGTCGGCCTCAACTCGGGGGTGATCTCCGACCCGGCCGCGCCGTTCGGCGGCGTCAAGGAGTCCGGCCTGGGCCGCGAGGGCAGCCACGAGGGCCTGGAGGAGTACCTCGAGACGAAGTACGTCGGCATCCGGCTCTGAAGGATGCCGGCGGGATCCCCGGGGGCGCGGACCGGCGTGGCCGGCCGGTGGAATGATGGTCGGATGGACCTCGGCTATCGCCTCATCGTCGCCGTCTGCCGGCTCGCCTTCCGGTGGCTGGGACTCCGGTTCCGGGTGACCGGGCTGCACAACGTGCCGCGGCGCGGCGGCGCGCTGCTGGCCATCAACCACACCGCGCACGTGGACTTCGTCTTCGCCGGGTTCGGGGTGCTGAAGGCCAACGGGCGGCTGGTGCGGTTCATGGCCAAGAAGTCGATCTGGCAGCACCCGGTCGCCGGCGCGGTGATGCGGATGTGCCGCCACATCCCGGTGGACCGGCAGGCCGGCGCCGAGGGCTACCGGCTGGCGGTGGAGTCCCTGCTCGACGACCAACTGGTCGGCATCTACCCCGAGGCGACGATGTCGCGGTCGTTCGAGGTCAAGGAACTCAAGACCGGCGCCGTCCGGATGGCGCAGGAGACCGGCCGCCCGATCATCCCGACGATCGTCTGGGGCTCCCAGCGGCTCTGGACCAAGGATCATCACCGCAACGTCACCCGCTCGGGCATCCCGGTGCACATCGCCTTCGGCGAGCCGATCCACGTACGCGCCGGCGACGACGTCACCGCCACCACCCAGCAGCTGCGCCGGGTGATGGCGCGACTGCTGGACGAGGTCATCGCCGGCTACCCGGCGATGACCGGCGACGACCTCGTCTTCCAGCCCCGGCGCTGGGGCGGCACCGCCCCCACCCCCACCGAGGCGTACGACCGGGACCTGGCCGACATGACCCGGACCACCGACGAGTGGACCCGCTGACCCGCCGGTCAGCGCCAGAACCCGGCGGCCCAGGCCTCAGTAGCGCAGCACGTGCTGGGTCCAGGGCCGCAGGTCGGTGTCGGCCATCTCGGTGATCCGGTCGCGGACCACCCGGCGGCCGCGGTCGTTGAGCAGCCCGTCGTGGATGAAGAACGAGGTCGGCGCGCCGACCGCCCGGACCCAGTCGATCGTCTCCTTGAGCGCGGCCCAGGGACCGTACGCCGGCACCGCCAGCAGGTCGATGCCGGGCGGCACCTCGGCCAGCGAGTCGCCCGGGTGGAAGAGCCGCGGCTCACCCTCGGCGGCGAGCACCACCCCGACGTTGCCGATCGGTGGCAGGTCGCGGTGGATCACCGCGTGCGCGCCGCCGACCGCCTCGATGATCAGGCCCCCGAACGTCTCCACCCGACCGGCCGCGAACGGTTCGGCCTGTGCCAGGCCTGCGGCGCGGTGGGTCTGCGGTTCGAGCAGCACCCGGACGCCCGGGTTGCGCTCCAGCAGGGCGGGCATCCGGGACAGGTCGAGGTGGTCGGCGTGCCGGTGGGTGACCACCACGGCGTCGAGCCCCTCGACCTCCTCCCAGCCGTCGGTGAAGCCGCCGGGATCGAGCAGCACCCGGGTGCCCGCCGTCTCGACCAGCAGGGTGGAATGGCCCAGTCGGATGATCTCCATACCGCCACGCTAGGCCGTCGCACCGGGCCGCGGGAGCGGTTCGGCAGGCCGGGCGCGGATCCCCGACCCGGCTCAGCCGACGAAGCCGCGCCAGAGCAGCAGCAGGGCGCCGGCCAGGCTGGCGGCGAAGGACCCCACCCGCATCCACCAGGAGACCCGGCGCAGCGTACGTTCACTCATCCGCCGCTGGGCCGGCACCCGGTTCGCGGCGACCACCGGCCCCCAGGCGGGCACCAGCACCAGCGCCGTCACCACCGCGAGCAGCCCGATCCGGACCACCAGCGGCAGGGTGCTGGCACCGATCCGCTGGGCCATCGCCAGGTACAGGGCGACGGTGGTCAGGTTGGTGATCATGCTCAGCGCACCCCAGCCGACCAGGCTGCGCGGCAGGCTCGGCTCGGTCACCACCGGCGCCGGCTCGCCGGCCTTCTGCCGGTCCCGGTCGGCCAGCAGCCCACGCAGCAGGGCCCCGGAGAAGAACATCATCACCACCCCGAGGACCGCCTCGACCCGCCGGGAGAACAGCTCCTCGGTCGCCTGTTCCAGCGCGGCACCCAGCAGGCCCATGGCGAGGACGCCGAGCACGACGAGCACCGCCCCGTTGCCGGCGACGAAGCGCCACCGGTCGGCCGGGCCGCGGTTCGCGGCCACCGTCGAGGCGTTCAGGAACATCACCGGGCTGATCATCGCCAACAGCGTCAGCGGCAGGAGCCACAGCAGCAGGCCGGCGAAGCTGGTCATGGGGCCCAGCGTACGTGTCGGGACGGCGCCCCTCGGTGCCGGTCCCCGCGTCATGATTTGTTTTTGAACTGACTGGTCAGTATAAAGAAATGGTGACCACCGAACAGCTCCTGATCCGGGCCCGCGACCTGCAGCTGGACTCGTCCCGCGGCACCGTGTACGGCCCCGTCGACCTCGACGTCCCCACGGGTCGGCTGCTGGGACTGGTCTGTCCCGAGGGCGGCGGCCGGACGAGCCTGCTGCTCACCCTCGCCGGGCGGATGCGCTTCACCTCCGGGTCGCTGGAGGTGTTCGGGCGTCAACTGCCGCACGCGACCGGTTTCGTCCAGCGCCACAGCGCGCTGGCCAACTTCGCCGACATCGACGGCCTCGACGACGGCCTCACCCCCCGGGAGATCCTCACCGAGCGCGCCGGGCTGCTCACGCCGCTGTGGCGGCGGGTGCCGCGCTGGCAGGACCCGCAGATCCTCGCGACACTCCGGGTGACCTTCGGCGACCGGCCGATCCCCGACCCGGACGACCACGCCTGGGTGCTGAGCGCTCTTGACACCACCCTGCTGCAGATCGCCATCGCCCTGATGGGTGACCCGCTGCTGCTCGTCGTCGATGACATCGACGCCCTGCACGACCCCAACGACCAACTCACCGTCTGGCGCACCCTGCAGCGCCTCACCGACGGCTCGACCGTCGTCCCCACGACGTACGCCCGTCGGGCCGCGCCCGAGGGCCGCCCGCCGCTGACCGTGATCGCCTCGGCCGCCGCGCCCGACCTGGTGCCGTCCGAGGTGGACTGGGTCGACCCGCACGGCGGGACGGTGCCGGCCGACCCCACCCTGATGCTCTCCCCCGTCTCCGTCCAGGAGGACTGACCATGCTCCGCTTCCTCCGCATCGGCACCGAGCTGCGCCGCTTCTCCCGCAGCCGGATGCAGCGGCTGGCGATCGTCGCCGCCTGCCTGATCCCGCTGCTGTACGGCGCCCTCTACCTGTGGGCCTTCTGGGACCCGACCGGCCACATCGACCGGATCCCGGTGGCGATCGTCAACCAGGACACGGGAGCAACCAAGGACGGCGCCGCCGTCCACGCCGGTACCGACCTGACCGACGAACTGCTCCGCAAGGGCACCGTGAAGTGGCAGACCGCCGACGCCCGGACCGCCCACGAGGGGCTGGTCAGCGGCGAGTACTACGCGGTGCTGACCATCCCCGCAGGCTTCTCCGGAGCGGTCACCACCGCCGGCACCGACGCACCGGTGCAGGCACCGCTGCAGGTGCAGTACAACGACGCCAACGGCTTCACCGCCCGGACCATCCTGTCCTCGGTGATGCGCGAGGTGCGCACCGGCGCCTCCGACTCGATCGGCGCCGGGATGGTCGACAAGCTGCTGATCGGCACCTCCGACATCCGGGCCGGTCTGGTCACCGCCTCCGACGGGGCCACGAAGCTCACCGACGGCGCCGACACGGCGCACTCCGGCGCGGTCACCCTGACCGACGGCCTGGCCCGGCTGGACACCGGCGCGGCCCAGCTCGCCACCGGAGCCGACACCGCCGACGCGGGTGCCCAGCAGTTGGCCACCGGCACCGGGCAACTGGCCGACGGGTCGGCGCAGGTCGCCGACGGGGCGAACCAGCTCGCCACCGGGGCCTCGTCGCTGGCTGCCGGGGCCGACCAGACCCATCAGGGCGCCGAGCAGCTCGCCACCGGTCTGGACACGATCAACGCGCAGACCAAGGACCTGCCCGCCGCGACGCAGAAGCTCGCGACCGGCTCGGCCCAGGTCGCCGCCGGCAACAAGCAGCTGGCCGACAAGGCCCAGGTCGCCGCGGGGCAGGTCTCCACCGCCTCCACCGACCTGCGGGCCGCGCTCGCCAAGCTGCCGGCCGACGACCCGCGGGTCCAGCAGGCGTACGCCGCCCTGGACCAGATCGACGCGAAGACGACCACCCTGAACGACCAGGTGCAACAGCTGTCCGTCGGCGCCCAGCAGGTCGCGGACGGCAACGCCCAGCTGGCCGCCTCCGCCACGAAGCTGGCCGACGGCATCGCCACCGCCGACCAGGGCGCGAACTCCCTGGCCACCGCCACCGGGCAGGTCGCCACCGGCGCGCACACGCTGAGCACCGGCGCCGGCTCCCTCGCCACCGGCGCCGGCCAGGTGCACGACGGCGCGGTGCAGGCCCACGACGGCGCCACCGCGCTCGCCACCGGCCTCGACACGCTCGCCTCGGGCGCGCACACCCTTGCCGACGGTGTCCGCTCCGCCCACGACGGCTCGGGCACCCTGACCACCGGGCTCGGCACCCTCGCCGACGGCGCCCACACACTCACCGACGGCCTGCAGAGCGCGGTCGACCAGATCCCGTCGATGGACGGCTCGACCCAGCAGGCGAACGCCGACGTGATGAGCGCCCCGGTCTCGTTGGACTCCGCCTGGGTGCACCAGGCCGAGGCCAACGGCGAGGGCTTCGCCCCGTACTTCATGGGCCTGGCTCTCTACGTCGGGGTGCTGATCACCTGGATGCTGCTGCGCCCGGTGTCCGACCGCTCCCTGGCGGCCCCGGTGCCGGCGCTCCGGGTGGTGCTGGCCAGCTGGCTGCCCGGTGCCCTGGTGGCGGTGCTCCAGGTCGCCCTGCTGCTCGGCGTGCTCGTCTTCGCCCTCGGCCTGCAGCTCAGCCACCCGCTCGCCGCGATCGGGTTCACCCTGCTGGTCGGGCTGACGTTCCTCACCCTGCAACAGACGATCAACGTGCTGCTCGGTCCGGCGGTCGGCCGGGTGGTGGTGCTGGTGCTGCTGATGCTCCAGCTCACCTCCGCCGGCGGCACCTACCCGGCGATCACCAGCCCGCCGTTCTTCCAGGCCATCCACCCGTGGCTGCCCATGACCCATGTGGTGAACGGGCTGCGCGAGGCGATCACCGGTGACCTGGGGATGCAATTCCACGCCGCGGTGGCCTACCTTGTCGTGGTGATCGCGCTGAGTCTCCTGACCAGCACGTGGTCGGCCAAGCGGCGCCGCGTGTGGACGATCCAGCGCCTGCACCCGGAGGTGTCGATCTGATGTCCACCGCAGCCCCCCGCGAGGGAGCCCGGACCGACGGCCGTACGGCCCGCCGCGTCGCCACCCGGGAACGGGTGGTCGCCGCCGGGCTGGAGCTGTTCGCCGAGCGCGGCTACAGCGCCACCTCGGTGGACGACATCGCCGAGCACGCCGGGGTGAGCAAGGGCACCGTGTTCTACAACTTCGGCTCCAAGCAGCGCCTCGGCGCGGTCGTCGTCCGCGAGTCGGCCGACCGGATCGCCGCGGTGGTCGAGGAGGCCCGGGCCCCGCACCGGGGCTGGGACGCGCTGAGCGCGATCGTGCTGGCGATGCTGCGGGCCTTCGACACCGACCCGGCGACCTGCCAGGTGCTGCTCACCGAGTTGTTCCGCAACGAGCGGCCCTGGCACGCGGACCTGCCGGCGGCCCGGGCCGCGCTGATCGCACCGGTGGTCGCGGTGATCCGCGGCATCCACGAGGAGCGGTACGCCGCAGGACGTACGCAGGTGAAGCCGGGCGACGAACACTTCGAGATGATCGCGGTGGCGATCCTCGGGGCGCTGGCCTTCTCGGCCCTCGACCGGGCGACCTTCCACCCGCAGCGCACCATCGAGGACGTGCAGAGCGCCCTGATGGTGACGATCAGCGGCCTGCAGGTGTAGCGGGCCGCCGGGCTAGTTGAGCTCGAGCCCGTGGATGGCCTCGGGGTCGAGCAGCCCGTTCGGCGGGGTCAGGTCCCGCAGCGCCGCCGCGGTGTCGGACCGGATCGGCAGCCTGCGGTCCCGGGCGAACATCAGGTAGGTCTGGACCAGGACCAGCGGGTCCCCGCTCGCGCGGGCCGCCGCGACGTCGCCCTCGAGGACGGCGCCGCGAAGGTCCCGCTCCAGCAGTTGCGCGGCCTCGCGGTAGATCGACATGCCGACATCCTAGGTCGCCGGGGGTCGCGCCCGGGCCGGGGCGGTCACCAGCCTCCGCCGCCGCCACCGCCGACACCGCCGCCGACCGAGCCGCCGCTCATCCCCGACATCCCACCGGCACCGGAGGACGCGCTCCAGACGCCACTGTGGGAGGCGGCGTCCATGAACGAGCCCTCGGCGCCGAAGAAGGCGTTGTCACCGGCGAAGATCGAGTAGCCGGTCCAGGTGTGGTACCAGGTGGGCTCGGCGACAGGGCGTCCGGCCGCGGCGATCTGGCGGAACACCCCGACCCAGTGAGACTCAGCACCGAAGGCGATCGCCCACGGCAGGTAGCGGGAGAAGACGTCCTGGTCCTCCTCGACCCGGATCTGGTCGGCCTCGGCGGTCATCAGGTACTCCTTGAACCCCTCGGCCTGGGCCAGCAGCGCGCTGCCCTCGGCGGTCCGGGCGGAGACGAAGAAGCCCATCACGAACACCGCGATGCCGAGCACGATCGGCCCGAGCCCGGCAAGGCCCCAGCCGAACCCGAGCCCGAGCCCGAAGCCGAGCGCCACCCCCAGCAGCACCAGGCCGAGACCGGCGAGGATCCAGGCGGCGCGCTGCATGTCGGGGCGGACCCGGTACCATCCCCGGGCGGTCATCTCCCGGTTGAGGGCGCCCTTCTCCTTCATCAGGATCATCGCGATCTGGTCACCGAGGTCGTGGCGCAGCAGCGGGGCTTCGTGCTTGCGGAACAGCTGGTCCTCCAGCGCCACCAGGTGGTCCGGCAGCGGCGTACGGTCCGCAGCCCGGAGCGGGACCAGCCGCCAGTCGGTGAACTTCTCCTTCGAGGAGCTGAGCGCCTTGCGCAGGCTGCCGGCGTCCGCGCCGACCTCCGGCGGGACCTCCTCGATCCGCAGCCGGCCCCGGACCGCCAGGTCGACGATGCCGGCGACCACGTCGTTGGTGCCGGCCCGGCCGTCGATCAGGGTGCCGACCTGTCCCGGCGAGGCGTCGTCGGGCGGGGTGAACCGGACCGCGACCGGCTGCTTGCGCCGCGGGCCGATGCTCGTCTGCTGCCCCGGCGCGGGCCGCAGCCCGGGGGTGAGGCCGACGTAGGCCCGGTCCCGGGCGCGGCGGAAGGCCAGCAGCGCCAGCACGGCGCCGACGACCAGGGTGCCCCCACCGATGCCGAGCGCCGGCGCGCTCGGCGCGACGGTGTTGGCGGCGGTGTAGCGGGGGGCGTACACCGGGGCGGCGTCGACGAAGGTGCCGACCGGCCACTGGGCCGCGACGGTCAGGCCCTGCCCGGCGGCCAGGTGGGACTGGGTGAACACCGCCCGGTCGCCGGTGGCGGTCGCCGTGTCGCAGGCACTCCCGGCGGACGAGGCTCCGGCGTAGCAGGCGGCTCCGGTCACGTCGGCCGGGCCCTGCACGGTGACGGTCACCCGGTCCATCGGGCTCTCCCAGCCTGTGCCGAGCGCGTTCCAGTAGATCTCGTCACCCTGACCGCCCTGAGCGTCGGGGTTGACGACGCCACCGAGGTCGTACGTGACGAGGTAGCGCTGGGTGCCGGAGACGGTGCGGTCGGGGTTGCCGATCCGGACCTTGTAGGTGCCCGAGGAGTCCTCGATCTTCAGGTCGGTCGGGGCGCCGGTGGGGCTGGCGGCCCGTACGTTGTGGACGGTGAGCACCCGCCAGTGCTCGCTGTCGCCGGTGATCGCCTGGCGGGTGACGAAGTAGACGTAGGGGCCGTGGTTGCCGCCGCCGGTGAACCTCATGTCGAAGTCCTGGGTGACGTGCAGGGTGCCGTGCGCGCGGTCGGCCACCGCGGTGATGTCCATCCGGCTGATCGAAGGGGTGTCGGCGGCCAGCGCCGGCAGCGTGCCGACCGGGCTGGCGCCGACCAGGGTGGTGCCGACCAGGGTGGTGCCGACCAGGACAAGGGCGGCGATCACCAGGATCAGGGGACGGAGGGACGCCAGGAGGCGGTGCGGGGACCGGGTCGACCGTGCCATGACCCCACGGTACGTGGTGGTCGGCTCAGTAGTCCTGGGGACGCCAGTGCCGGAGCGCCCAGGCCTGGGCGGCCTCGACGGTCTGCACCACCCGCAGGCCCTCGGGCAGCGCCGGGCGGCGGATCATCACCACGAAGATCCCCAGCCGTTCGGCCACCCGCAGCTTCGCCGCGTCCAGCGAACCGCCGGTGTCCTGGGTGACCATCACGTCGATCCGCCGCGAGGAGAGCAGCGTCAGCTCCCCCACGTACGAGTGCGACAGGCCGGTGGAGCGGAGCACCTCCCAGCCGGCCGGCACCTGCCACGTCGGCCGGACCAGCACCCGGGCCAGCACGTAGCGGTCGTCCCAGCCGGCGAAGTCGCGCAGCGAGTCCCGGCCCAGGCTGAGGAACGGCCGGGTGCCGCCGATCTGCTCGGCGGCCCGCTTCGCGCCGGCCTCGTCGTCCACCCAGCGCCACGACCGCGGCCACGGCTGCGCCTCCCAGGCCGGCGGCAGCAACCGGACCAGCGGCACCCCGGTCCGTACGGCGGCGGCCATCGCCTGCCGGGTGACCAGTGGGGCGAACGGGTGACTGGCGTCCACGACGCCGTGCACCGTCCGGCCCAGGAGGAAGGCCACCATCTCGTCGACCCCGCCGAACCCGCCGGCGATCAGGTCGACCGGCGGGACCGGGGGGCGGACGTTCTCGGCGCCGTACTGGGCACAGGTGACCGGCATCCCGGACTGCTGCAGGGACACCGCCAGGTCGCGGGCGTAGCGGGTGCCGCCCAGGACCAGGAAGGTCACGGGAGCTCCAGGGGCCTGCCGGCGACCATCAGCACCAGCCGGTCGCTGGCGGCGGCGACCGCCTGGTTGGTCCGGCCGAGCAGGTCGGCGAACAGCCGCCCGGACGGGTAGGACGGGACGACCCCCCAGCCGACCTCGTTGGTGACGGCGACGAGCAGTTGGTCGCTGCGCGCCCAGGCGTCGACGAGGTCGTCGAGCCGGGCGAGGAAGTCACCGACCCATTCCCGGCGCGGCACGTCCCAGGTGCCGAGGTCGTCGACCGTCCGCGTCACCCAGGTGCCCAGGCAGTCGACCAGGACCGGTGTCCGGGCGGCGCGGACGGCCGCGGCCACGTCGGCGGTCTCGACCGTCGTCCAGCCGTCCGGGCGCCGGGCCCGGTGGGCGGCGACGCGGGCGGCCCACTCGGGGTCGGCGGCCGGGTCCGGCACCGGACCGGGGGCCACGTACGTCACGGCCGGTTCGCCGGACAGTAGTCTCTCGGCGTAGGTGGACTTCCCTGACCGGACACCCCCGGTGACGACAGTGCGCGGCATGGCGTCAAGTCTAGGGCGGGTCCGCACGGACGAGGAGGGACCCATGGGGCTGGACGTCGTCTTCCTGTGCCTGGGCAACATCTGCCGCTCGCCGATGGGCGAACGGGTGGCCCTGGCCCACGTACGCGACACGCCGTGGGCGGACCGGGTCCGGGTGACCAGCGCCGGGGCGAGCGCCGAGGAGGAGGGCCACCCGATGGACCCGCGGGCCCGGGCTGTGCTCGACCGGCACGGCTACGACGCCCTGACCCCCCATGTGGCGCACCGGATCACCGACGCCGAGGCGCGCCGGGCCGACCTGGTCGTCGCCGCCGAACGCCGCCACCTGGACGCCCTGGCCCGGCGCGGCGTGGACCTCTCCGGCGGGCGTGGCGTGCTGGTCAGCTCGTACGTCCCGGGAGCGCGGCCGGGCAGTGCGCTGCCCGACCCGTGGTACGGGCCGACGTCCGCCTTCGAGGAGACCCTGGCGGTGCTGGAGGCGGCGATGCCGGCGTTCCTGGTGGACCTGGGGCAACGCCTCGGGCGCCCGGCGCCGGACGATCCGTGGCCGGTGCCGCGGGCGGCGCGGTAGCGTGGTGGCGTCCTGCCCGCACCACGAGGGAGACCAGGCACCACCGTGTCCCACTCACACAGTCACACCGTCACCGAGCCCACCACCGTCGAGGGTGGGCTCCGGCAACGTCGCGCCTCGCAGATCCTGATCGTCATCCTGGTCCCGTTGGCGATCTGGACCCTGGTCGGGCTCGTCCTGCTCTGGCCGACGAACCTCGCCGCCCACGTCCAGAAGGACGTCGCGCAGTTCTCCGTCGCCGGCCTCACCATGCCCAAGGGCGAGGTGCTGGCGGTGAACGAGATCAGCTGCGCCGGCCTGGAGGGCTCGACCTCGGCCAGCAGCCAGGTCTGTGCCGCACTCACCGTGCGCCTGCTGGACGGCGAGGACAAGGGCAAGGAGGTCCAGGTCAACGCGACCGCGGCCATCTACCGCTCCGGCATCCAGGCCGGGCAACGGGTGGTGATCTATCGGGTGCCGACACTTGACGGGCAGGCGAACTACCAGTTCGCCGACTTCGCCCGGACCGGGCCGATGATCTTCTTCGCGGTGCTGTTCCTGCTCGCGACCGTGGCGGTGGCCCGACGCCGTGGCCTGATGGCCGTGCTGGGACTGGTCTGGGCCGGCTTCATCATGGTCGCGTTCGTCTTCCCGGCCCTGATCGCCGGCTCGAACGCCATCCTGGTCACCCTGGTCGGCGCCTCGGCGATCATGTTCGTCGTGCTGTACCTCACCCACGGGTTCAACACCCGGACCACGACGGCCCTGCTGGGGACGTTGTTCGGGCTAGGGCTGAGCGCGGTGCTGTCGTACGTGGCGCTCAACTGGGCCCACCTGACCGGCGTCGCGACCGAGGAGGACTACACCCTCGGCTCGGCCGCCCCGGACATGAAACTCACCGCGGTCGTGCTGTCGGGGATGATCATCGCCGCCCTCGGTGGCCTCAACGACGTGACGATCACCCAGGCCTCCGCGGTCTGGGAACTGGCCGACGACCCGGACAAGTCGGCCGCGCAGATCTACCGCCAGGCGATGCGGATCGGCCGCGACCACGTCGCCTCGACCGTCTACACGATCGTCTTCGCCACCGTCGGCACCAGCATGTCGGTGCTGCTGCTGCTGGCGATGTACGACCGGCCGCTCTACTCGACGATCATGACCGAGCAGTTCGCCGTCGAGATCCTGCGGACGCTGGTCGGCGCGATCGGCCTGACCCTGGCGATGCCGCTCACCACCGGCATCGGCGCCCTGCTGGTCAGCCGCCGCGGCGACGCCGGCGACGAGATCGACGCCGGCCCGGTGGCCGCGCCCAACGCCAGTGACGAACTGGTCGACGTGGACGACTACCACCCGCGCCCCGAGGGGTCGTACGCCGACTGAGGGTCGCCCGG
>CAYOBI010000049.1:0-5560 GCA_964402325.1 uncultured Propionibacteriaceae bacterium
ACCGGACCGGGACCGGGCGGCGGGGTGGCGCCGGGCGGAGGGGAGAACGGGTCCCGGGACACGGCGGTGGTCCACCGTACGCCGTCCCAGAACCGGTACATCCCCGGGGCGCCGGAGGGGTCGGGATACCAGCCCGCCTGTGTGCTCACTCCCCGAGTGTACGAGGCGGGGGGCCGGCCCTGCCTGCCGCGCGGATCAGCCGAAACGACCGGAGACGTAGTCCTCGGTCTGCTTGTTCGACGGGTTGGAGAAGATCCGCTCGGTGTCGTCGTACTCGATCAGGTGGCCGGGCTTGCCGGTGCCGGCGATGTTGAAGAAGCCGGTCTTGTCGGAGACGCGCGCCGCCTGCTGCATGTTGTGCGTCACGATGACGACGGTGTACTGCTCCTTGAGCTCCTCGATCAGGTCCTCGATGGCGAGGGTGGAGATCGGGTCGAGCGCGGAGCACGGCTCGTCCATCAGGATCACCTCGGGCTCGACGGCGATCGTCCGGGCGATGCAGAGGCGCTGCTGCTGGCCGCCGGACAGGCCGGAGCCGGGCTTGTCGAGGCGGTCCTTCACCTCGTTCCAGAGGTTGGCGCCGGTCAGTGAGCGCTCGACGATCTCGTCGGCGCGTGAGGAGCTGAGCCGCCGGCCGTTGATCCGGTAGCCGGCGATCACGTTGTCGCGGATCGACATCGTCGGGAACGGGTTCGGGCGCTGGAAGACCATGCCGACCATCCCGCGGACGTTCACCGGGTCGACCCCGGGACCGTAGATGTCGTCGTCGTCGAGCAGCAGCCGGCCGCTGACGTGCGCTCCCGGGATGACCTCGTGCATCCGGTTGATGCTGCGCAGGAAGGTGGTCTTGCCACAGCCCGAGGGGCCGATGAAGGCGGTGACGGTGCGCGGCTCGATCTCGATGTCGACGCCCTCGACGGCGAGGAAGTCGCCGTAGTAGACGTTGACGTCCTGGGCCTGGATTCGCTTGGACATTGCTTTCCTTCTGTGTCGTCGGAGCTCAGCGGCCCGCGGTCTTCGGGGCGAACCGGCGGGCCACCAGCCGGGCGATGAGGTTGAGGAGCATGACCACGATGATCAGCACCAGGGCCGCACCCCAGGCCCGGTCCGTCGACGGTTGCGGTGCTGCGGGGGCCGTCGGGTTCACCAGCTGGCGGTAGATGTAGACCGGCAGGGTCATCATCCAGCCCTTGAAGAGGTTCCAGTTCACCGACGTCGCGACGCCGGCGGTGACCAGGATCGGGGCGGTCTCGCCGACCACCCGGGCGATCGCCAGGGTGACCCCGGACGCGATGCCGGAGATGGCGGTCGGGATGACGACCTTGTAGATCGTCCGCCACTTGCGGATGCCCAGGGCGTACGAGGCCTCCCGCAGCTCGTTCGGCACCACCCGCAGCATCTCCTCGGTGGTCCGGACGACGACCGGGATCATCAGCACGGACAGCGCCACGGCGGCGCTGATGCCCATGATGTGCCGGCCGCCGGAGACGCCGCCGTTGGCCCAGTTGAAGAAGGTCAGCATGATGCCCGCGGCGAACAGACCGGCGACGATCGACGGGATGCCGGTCATCACGTCCACCAGGAAGGTGATGATCCGGGTGAACCAGCCCCCGCGGCTGTACTCGACAAGCCAGATCGAGGTGAGCAGACCGATCGGCACCGAGATGACGGTCGCCGCCACGGTGATCAGCAACGAGCCGATCAGCGCATGGGCGATGCCGCCCATCAGCGGCCCGGTGCCCTTGACGGCGGCCGCGTCCTGCAGGCCGGAGACGCCGGTCATGTCGGAGGTCAGGAAGCCGGGCTTGACCAGGGTCGGCGCGCCGACCGAGACCACGGTCCAGAGGATCGAGACCAGTGGGACGAGGGCCACGAAGAAGGCCAGCCAGACCAGGGTGCCCCAGAAGGTGTCCTGGCCGTGCCGGGCGCCTTCGGTGACGTACGCCCAGATGGTGTGGCCGACCAGGAAGAGCAGTGCTGCGACGACGGCGAAGCCGGCCCAGCTCCAGCCGATCACCAGCATCAGCGCCGCGGCGACCACGATCGACGCGGCCAGGGAGACCGGCCGGGACCAGCGCGGCAGTCGGCCGGCGGTGAGCTGGTTGACCGGGCCGGCGGACCGCTGGGGACGTGGGGCAAGGTCGGGGGTTTCGGTGCTGAGGGACATCAGTTGGCTCCCGAGAACTCGGAGTAGCGGCTCACGATCCACCGGGCGACCAGGTTGACCAGGAAGGTGATGATGAACAGCACCAGGCCCGCGGCGATCAGTTCGCTCTGGCGCATCCCGTAGGCCTCGGGGAAGTTCAGGGCGATCTCGGCCGGGATGGTGCTGTTGCCCACGCCGATCAGGTTCGGGGTGAGGGCGCCCCGGGAGAGCACCAGGGTGACCGCCATCGTCTCGCCGAGCGCCCGGCCCAGGCCGAGCATGATGGCGGACACGATGCCGTTGCGGGCGAACGGGAAGACCGCCGCCCTGATCATGTCCCACTTGGTGGCGCCCAGCGCCAGAGCGGCCTCCTGGTGCAGGGCCGGCGTCTGGATGAAGATCTCCCGGCACTGGGAGGTGATGATCGGCAGGATCATCACGGCCAGCACCAGGGAGGCGGTCAGCAGCGTACGGCCGGTGGTCGACGGGGTCCCGAAGATCGGGATGAAGCCGAGGTGCTCGTGCAGCCACGTGTAGGCCGGCACCAGGCCGGGGCCGAACACGGTGAAGCCCCAGGCGCCGAAGACGACCGACGGGATGGCGGCCAGCAGGTCGATGACGTAGCCGACACCCTTCGAGATCCGGGCCGGGGCGTAGTGCGAGATGAACAGCGCCACACCGACGGCCACCGGGGTGGAGACGAGCAGGGCGATCAGCGAGGCGATCAGGGTGCCGACCACGAGCGGGGCGACGTAGGCCCAGAACGAGGTCCCGGTGGAGATCTCGGCGGGGGACGCCGTCATCGCGGGGATGGACTGCGCGACCAGGTAGACGGTGACCATGGCCAGCACCACGAAGATGAGGATGCCGGCGCCCAGGGTCAGGCCGTGGAAGATCCTGTCGCTCGCACGCCCTGCGGCGCCGCCCCGGGTCAGACCGCCGGGGGCGTCCGGGGGAGTCACAGTGGTCTCGGACAAGGTTCCCTCCTTTGCGGGGGTGGAGTGACGGGAAAACGGGGGAGGCCGGACAGCCGTCGGACGTCACGAGGCGTTCGACGGCTGTCCGGTCAATCTATCCGAACACCGGGATGGCTTCGGGATCGATCAGGCGGCGGCCTTGATGCTGGCGATCGCCGACAGGGCCTGCTGCTCGGTGTCGCCGGTGATCGGGGCGGAGCCGGCGGCCTTGGCGGCGGCCTGCTGGCCGTCGGCGGACAGCGCGTACGAACCGAAGGCCTTGGCGGCGTCGGCGGTCGCCTTGTCCTTGTAGGTGGAGCAGAAGATGTGGTAGGAGACCAGGACGATCGGGTAGGTCCCGGCCGTGGTCGAGGTCCGGTCGATCTTCAGGCCCATGTCCTGCGGGGCCTGGCCGCCGACCTTCTTGGCGGTGGCGACGGCCTTGGCGGCGGCGTCCGGAGAGTACTTCACGAAGTCGTTGCCGACCTTGACCGCGACGGTGCCCAGGGTGCCGACGGCCGAGGCGTCGGCGTAGGTGATGGCACCCTCGGTGGACTGGGTCAGCGAGACGACACCGGTGGTCTGCTGGGCCGACTCCTGGCCGGTCAGCTGCTTCGGCCAGGCCTGGGCGGACGCGTCGGTCCAGGTGCTCGCGGCGGCGGCGTGCAGGTAGTCGGTGAAGTTCTGGGTGGTGCCGGAGTCATCGGCGCGGTGCACGACGGTGATCTTGGTGGCGGGCAGGGTGACACCCGGGTTCAGGGCGGCGATCGCCGCGTCGTTCCAGGTGGTGATCTTGCCGGCGAACACCTTGGCGATCGTGTCGGCGTCCATGTTGATGTTCTGCTTGACCGACGGCAGGTTGTAGGCCACCGCGATCGGGGAGATGTAGGCCGGGACGCTGAAGGCGCCGTCGGTGCCACAGATCGACTTCGACTTCTCCCACTCGTCGGCCTTCAGGGAGGCGTCGGATCCGGCGAAGTTCACCGAGCCGGCGAGGAACTGGGTACGGCCGGCGCCCGAGCCGGTGGGGTTGTACTGCACGGTCAGGCCGGGCTGGACCGCCTTCAGGCCCTCGACCCAGGCGGTCATCGCGGACTCCTGCGACGAGGCGCCGGCCCCGGACAGGGTCCCGGTCAGGTTGCCCGCGGTCTTCGAGGTCGAGGCACCGGGCTGGGCTGAGGTGGAGCAGGCCGACAGGCCGAGGACCAGAGCGGTGGCAGCGGCGACGGAAGCGCCGACTCGCGAGATCTTCACGAATTTCCCTTCGGGATGGTGATTGTCGAGCAGGGGCGGCACGGGGTGGCCCCTGGCACGGACGTTAGGTGCGGGCGGTGACGCGATGTCGTTGCCTGGATGAACCGCAGGTGAACAGCGCGCCTGTCGCGATCACGATTTGGTCACGTTTCCGTTCCGCAGCCCGTCGCCCCTCACTCCGTGGGTGTCTCGAAGTGGTCCGGTGTGACCGTGTCCACACCGTCGGCCGCGACGTACGCGACGAGCGCGTCGGCGGTGCCGAACGGCCGGTCGGCGATCCCGAGGGCGGCCAGCATGGTCGGCAGCACCGGCCGGTGCCCGCAGACGGCGGTGGGCAGGGATTCGGTGCCGGCCCGGACCGCCAACTCCAGGGTCGTCCGCGCCGCCGCGCCGGTGCCGTCCGCATCCTCGTCGAGCTCGGCGTGGGTCGTCGTGGTGAGGCCGGCGACCTCCGCGTACGGGGCCAGCGTGTCGCCGCAGCGGACCGCGCGAGAGCTGTCCAGCGCCCGGACGCCGAAGGAGCCGAGCAGCGGCACCAGGGCCAGGGCCTGCCGCTCGCCGCGGCCGGTCAGCGGACGGCGGCGGTCCGCGCGGCTCCACTTCACCCGGGACAGCGCCTTCGCGTGACGGAGGATGACGAACGGCACCAGGTGCCGGCGCTCGACGGCTTGGCGCACCAGACTGCGATCGGAGTCGAAGGTCAGCATCCGCTCCGCCTCCTCGGTCGCCACCCAGCGGATGTCGTCGGTCTCGTCGTCGGTGGGCAGTGAGCCGTCACCGGTCGGGACCCCGACCCACCAGTGCACCTCCTTGGGCAGGCCGTTCACCGGGTAGGCGGTGGTGTCCAGTCGGGCGCCGAGCCGGATCTGCCAGCCGGTCTCCTCGCGGACCTCGCGGACGGCCGTCACCGGTAGCTGCTCGCCGGGGTCGACGTGGCCCTTCGGCAGGGACCAGTCGTCGTAGCGGGGGCGGTGGACGACCAACACCTCGGTGCCGCCCTCGAGGGTCGGCGACGGACGCAGCACGACGGCGCCGGCGGCCAGCACCGGACTCGGGCCGGGAATGCTCATGGAAGGTGGAGCCTGTTCTCGAGGGGGGTGCCCGATCAGGTAGCGGGCGGGACCATCCTAGGGTGTGCGACCGGTCACTCCGGCACGTGCCTCACGTCCTGTCGGACACGTGCCTCACGTCCTGTCGGACACGT
>CAYOBI010000049.1:5660-20300 GCA_964402325.1 uncultured Propionibacteriaceae bacterium
CCGGCACGTGCCTCACGTCCTGTCGGACACGTGCCTCACGTCCTGTCGGACACGTGCCTCACGTCCTGTCGGACACGTACATGACGTCCTTGTGGGTGGTCCGGAAGCCGTGTGCCCGGTAGAGGCCGGTCGCCGCCTCCTGGTCGCCCTCGACATAGAGCAGCACCCGTTGGCCGTGCTCGTCGACCATGTGGTGCAACCCGGCCCGCAGCAGCGCCTTGCCGATGCCGCCGCCGTGGGCCTCGGGGTCGACGGCCAGCACGTACACCTCCCACAGGGCGGGGTCGTGGCGCTTGGTCCAGTGGAAGCCGACCAGCCGGCCGTCGCGTTCGGCGACCAACAGGTCCTCGGCCCGGAACCACGGCTCGGCGGTCCGCGCGGCGAAGTCGGCGGCGTCCATCGCGCCCTGTTCGGGGTGGTGGGCGAAGGCGCGGGCGTTGACGCCGAGCAGCGCGTCCTCGTCCCCGGGACGGAAGCCGCGGATCGTCACCCCGGCGGGCAACCGGGTGGGGGCCACGTCGTCCAGCGGGGTCTCCATCACCAGCAGCTCGCGGGCCGGGTGCAGCTGCCGGGCCGCGGCGAAGGCGCGCGCACCGGGCAGGTCGCCGAAGGACCAGACCGCCCCGGTGGCCCCGTCCGGCACCGCCGCCAGGGCCGCTGCGAGGACCGCGGACCCCGTCCCGGTGAACCGGGCCTCGGGGGCCACGGCGAGCTGGATCGTCTCCACCCCGTCGCCGGTGGACATCAGGTTGGCGTACGCCTCGGGGCCGGCCGGGCCGACGACGAGGACGTGCCGGGCGGTGTGCGCCCCGGGTTGCAGGCTCATCCGGGCCGCCTCGTTGAGCGGGTCGGTGCCGTCCACCGCGGTCACCTCCGCGGTGAGGGCCAGCACCAGCGTCCGCTGGGTGTCGTCGAGATCGTCGAGGAGCTGCGGCTCGTAGGGCATGGGGTCACGGTAGCCAGCCCCGGCGGGCCGGTCCAGCGTTACTGGTTGCCGTCGGGGACGAGGCGGTAGCCGACGTTGCGGACGGTGCCGATGATGCCTTCGTGCTCGGGACCCAGCTTCGCCCGCAGCCGGCGGACGTGGACGTCGACCGTACGCGTGCCGCCGAAGTAGTCGTAGCCCCAGACGTCGGCGAGCAGCTGCTCGCGGCTGAAGACCCGCCCCGGATGCTGCAGCAGATACTTCAGCAGCTCGAACTCGGTGTAGGTGAGGTCCAGCGGCTGGCCGTTGACCGAGGCCGCGTAGCTGGCCTCGTCGATGGTCACGCTGCCGGCCGAGATCACCTCGTCGCGGCCGACGGGCGAGGTGACCAGCCGCAGCCGGGCCTCGAGTTCCGCCGGTCCGGCGCTGGACAGCACGAAGTCGTCGAACCCCCAGTCCGTGGACAGCGCCGGCAGACCGCCCTCCCCGGTGACCAGCAGGATCGGTGCGTGCTTGCCGCTGGTTCCGATCACCCGGGTCAGTGCGCGGGCCGCGGTCAGGGCCGTGGTGGCGTCGACGAGGATCACGTCCGGCAACTGGGCATGCAGGAGCACGGCTGCGTCGAGTGGGGCCAGGGCCACCTGGTGGGGCAGCAGGGCCAGTGACGCCAGCACGCTCTCGGTGTCGCCGCGCGTCGTCATCAGCAGTAGTTGCACCGTGTCCACCTCCCGGGAGAAAAGTACCGCGACCGCGCCTGCCCGTGATGCCGGATCGCCGCCGACTGTGCGCCGCTGTGACGGTCGTCCCGTGTCATCGCGCCGATCGCAGCGTACGACGCCATGAGAGCGCAACAGGCTTGTTACGCGCCCGGAACATCCCGGCGGGTGCCGCCGGCACGGCGCCGGGTGCGAGGATGTCCCCATGGCAAGGGTCACCATCCGCTACTGGGCCGGCGCGCGCGACGCGGCGGGTGTCGACGCCGAGGGGTACGACGCCGGGACGGTCGACGAGGCGCTCGGCCTGGCGCGACGCCGGCGCGCCGGGGACGCCGAGTTCGCCCGGGTGCTCGGGCTGTGCTCCTTCCTGCTCGACGGCCGCCGGGTGGGGCCCGCGGACCGCGCCCGACCGCTCGCCGGCGACGTCGAGCTGGAGGCGCTGCCGCCGTTCGCCGGCGGCTGATCGCCCGGCCCGGGCGCTCGGCTCAGCGCAGTGGCGGCAGCGGCGGCTGGTCCAGGACCAGTGTGACCGGCCCGTCGTTGACCAACGACACCTGCATCATCGCGCCGAACTCGCCGGTCTCCACCCGGGCCCCGAGGCCGCGCAGCGCCGCGACGAACGCGTCGACCAGCGGTTCGCTGACCGGGCGCGGGGCAGCGGCGCTCCAGCCGGGCCGCCGGCCCTTGCGGGTGTCGGCGTAGAGGGTGAACTGCGACACGACCAGGATCGGCGCGCCGAGCTCGGCGCAGGAGCGCTCGTCGGCCATGATCCGCAGGTTCCAGACCCGCTCGGCCAGCCGGTGGGCGTACGCCTCGGTGTCGTCGTGGGTGACGCCGAGCAGGACCAGCAGGCCGGGACCGTCGACCGCGCCGACCGTCCGTCCCTCGACCGTCACCGACGCCGTACCGACCCGCTGGACCACCGCTCGCACGTCGCCGACCCTACCCGCCGGGCGGCCCGCCCTAGACTGGGCCGGTGGCGACCTTCTACTCGGCACTCCTGATCGGACTGTGCGCACTCGTCGGCCTGCTGGCCCTGTACGGGATCGTCCGGCTGGTCACGAACACAAAAGGACGGAACTGACATGTTCGAGATTCGCCCCGACCTCTCGCCTGCGCTGATGCCGATCGCCTGGATGATCGGGCGCTGGGAGGGCACCGGCAAGGGTCGGTGGCCCGGCGAGGGCGAGTTCGAGTACGGGCAGGTGGTCGAGTTCACCGAGAACGGTGGCGACTACCTGCACTACCTCTCGCAGACCTTCGTCGCCGACGCGGACGGCCGTCCGCTGGCGCCCCGCTCGATGGAGACCGGCTTCTGGCGGCCGCAGGCCGACCGCACCCTCGAGGTGGTGATGTGCCACCCGGAGGGCTGGTCCGAGGTGTGGTTCGGCAACGTCGAGGGCGCGAAGATCGAGCTGGTCACCGACGCCGTGGCCCGGACCGTCACCGCCCCCGGTTACACCGGCGGCCAGCGGCTGTACGGCCAGGTCGACGGCGACCTGCTGTGGACCTTCGACCGGTCCACCACCGAGCACGAGTTGCAGCCCTACATGTGGGCCCGGCTGCAGCGCACCGCGGTCTGAGGAGGGACGATGGGACTCGTACGCGCCGAGACGGGCGTCGACGCCGGAGCCGTGGTGCACTGCGGTGACCCGGTCCGCGAGCAGCGTGACCTGGCCGCGGGCACCGGCTGGGTCGATCTCTCGCACCGCGGGGTGTTCACCGTCGAGGGGCCGGACCGGCTGACCTGGCTGCACGCGATCACCACCCAGCACCTCACCGCACTGGCCCCGCAGCACGGGACCACGGCGCTGCTGCTGGACCCCAACGGGCACATCGACCACGCGCTGTTCCTGGTCGACGACGGCCACACGCTGTGGGGCCACACCGAGCCCGGCCGGGTCGGCGACCTGGTCGGGTTCCTGGACCGGATGCGGTTCCTCAGCCGGGTCGAGGTCACCGACCGCACCGCCGAGGTGGCCGTGGTCTGGACCGTCGAGGACCCGGCCGGCTTCCCGGCGCCGGTGATCACCCGGACGGCCGCCGACAGCCTCGGCGGCACCGACCTGTTCCTGCCCCGGGCGGCCCTCGACGAGCTGGCCGACCGGCCGCACCGGGCCGGCCTGTGGGCGTACGAGGCACGGCGGATCGCCGCCGGGATCGCCCGGATCGGCCTGGACACCGACGAGCGCACCATCCCCAACGAGATCGGCGTGCTCGGCGGGGCGGTGCACATGGACAAGGGCTGCTACACCGGCCAGGAGACGGTCGCCCGGGTGTGGAACCTCGGCCGGCCCCCGCGCCGGCTGGTCCGGCTGCAGCTGGACGGCTCGATGGACCGGTTGCCGGCCCACGGCGAGACGGTCGCCCTGCGCGACGAGCCGGGACGCCCGATCGGCTTCGTCGGGTCCTCGGCCCGCCACCACGAGCAGGGTCCGATCGCGCTGGCCCTGGTGAAGCGCTCCACCCCGGTGGAGGCGCCGCTGGTGGTCGGGGAGGTGGCCGCCGGCCAGGAGGTGCTGGTCGATCCCGAGGTCGGGCTGCACGTCCGCCCCGGCCGCGGCTGAGTCGCCTGCGTTTCGGATTCGTTTCAGGCCCGGCCCGGAGCTTTCCGGGGCGCCGGGGGCGCGCCTACAGTGACGCCCATGGACTGGCTCTCTGTCGATGCCGCCCTGTTCGACCTGGACGGGGTGATCACTCCCACGGCCGAGGTCCATCGGCGTGCCTGGGCGGAGTTGTTCACCGCCGCCCTGCCCCCCGACGTGGCGCCGTGGAGCGACGCCGACTATTTCGCGTACGTCGACGGTCGCCAGCGGTTCGACGGGGTGCGCGCCGTGCTGGCCTCCCGCGGCCTCACCCTGCCGGAGGGTGGCCCGGACGACCCGCCGCAGGCCCGTACGGTCCACGGCCTGGGCAACCGGAAGAACGACGCCTTCCGCACCGTGCTGCACCGTGACGGGATCGCCGGCTACCCGGGCTCGGTGCGGCTGCTGGACTGGCTGGCCGGCCGGGGCGTCGCCGTCGCCCTGGTCTCCTCCTCCCGCAACGCCCGGGCGGTGCTGGACGCCGCCGGCCTGGCCGACCGTTTCCCGGTCGTCGTCGACGGCCTGGTCGCCGCCGAGCTGGGACTGGCCGGCAAGCCCGCCCCCGACACCTACCGGTACGCCGCCCGGCTGCTCGGCGTCCCGGACCACCGGGCCGCCGTGGTCGAGGACGCGGTGTCCGGGGTGGCGGCCGGACGTGCCGGGGGTTTCGCGCTCGTGGTCGGGGTGGACCGCGGGGTGGGCGAGCCCGCCCTGCGTGACGCGGGGGCGGACATCGTGGTCGCCGACCTCGCCGACCTCATCCCGGCCGGCTGACCCCCCGCCGACTGATCCCGCCGACCCACCCCCCCGAAGCCGAGGACCACGATGCGCTCACCGCAGGACGCCCACACCCCGCCGGATCCGGTCGACCCGCTGGACCGGACCCGCTTCCCGCTGGACGAGTGGCGGCTGGTGGAGACGTGGCCGAGCCGGGCCGACCTGGGCCGCACCGAGACGTTGTTCGCGGTCGGCAACGGCTACCTCGGGATGCGCGGCAACCCGGAGGAGGGCCGGGAGAGCTTCGCGCACGGCACCTTCGTCAACGGCTTCCACGAGACCTGGCCGATCCGGCACGCCGAGGAGGCGTACGGCTTCGCCCGGGTCGGGCAGACCGTCGTCAATGCCCCCGACACCAAGGTGCTGAAGCTCTACGTCGACGACGAGCCGATCAACATCCCGGTCGCCGACCTCGAGGCGTACGAGCGCTCCCTCGACTTCCGCGACGGCGTGCTGCGCCGGCACATCGTCTGGCGGACGCCGGCGGGCAAGTCGGTCCGGATCGACACCAGCCGGATGGTGTGCATGACCGAACGGCACCTGGCGGTGATGACGATGGAGGTCACCCTGCTGGACGCCGACGCGCCGGTGGTGATCTCCTCCCAGATCCTCAACCGCCAGGACGGCCAGGACGAGTACCACATGCGGTCGGCCCCCGACGGGCTCGACCCGCGCCGAGCGGACGGCCTGGACCGGCGGGTGCTCGAGCCGCAGATGAACTGGACCAAGGGCCTGCGGGCGATGCTCGGCTTCCGGGCGGCCGAGTCCGGGATGACGCTGACCGTCGGCATCGACCACACCGTCCAGACGGAGAACGACTGCGAGTCGTTGATCATGTCCGAGGACGATGTGGCGAAGGTGATCTTCCGGGTCCGGGCCGAGCGCGGTAAGCCGATCCGGCTGGTCAAGTACGCCGCCTACCACACCTCGCGGACGGTGCCGGTGCGGGAGCTGATCGACCGGGTCCGGCGCACCCTGGACCGGGCGATGGTGGCCGGGGTGGCGGAGTACCGGACCGCCCAGCGGGCCTGGTTCGAGGGGTTCTGGCGCGACGCGGACGTGGTGGTGGGCTCGGACCCGGCCCTGCAGCAGGCGATCCGGTGGAACCTGTTCGAGCTCGCCCAGGCCTCCGCGCTGTCCCAGACGTACGGCATCCCGGCGAAAGGTGTCACCGGCTCGGGCTACTCCGGGCACTACTTCTGGGACGCCGAGATCTACGTGCTGCCGTTCCTCACGTACACGATGCCGGAGGTGGCCCGCAGCGCGCTGCGGTTCCGCTACCTGATGCTGGACGCCGCCCGCCGGCGCGCCGACGAGATGGCCACCCGCGGCGCGTTGTACCCGTGGCGGACGATCAACGGTGAGGAGGCCTCCGCCTACTACGCGGCCGGGACCGCGCAGTACCACATCGATGCCGACATCGCCTACGCCCTGAACCGCTACGTCGAGGCCACCGGCGACGTCGACTTCCTGCTCCGCGAGGGCATCGACGTGCTGGTCGAGACCGCCCGGATGTGGGCCGACCTCGGCTTCTGGACCGACAACGGTGCCGAGGTCTTCCACATCCACGCGGTGACCGGCCCGGACGAGTACACCACCGTGGTCAACGACAACCTCTTCACCAACGTGATGGCCCGGCACAATCTGTGGCTGGCCGGGGACGCCGTCGCCACCCTGGCGACCGCCTGGCCGGAGGCGTACGACCGGATGGTCAAGCGTCTCGAGCTGCGCGAGGACGAGGTCGAGGAGTGGCGCCGGTGCGCCGACCACATGGCCATTCCGTTCGACTCCCACATCGGCGTGCACCCGCAGGACGCGCACTTCCTCGACCGTGAGGTGTGGGACCTGGGTGCGACGCCGCCGGACCGGTTCCCGCTGATGCTGCACTACCACCCGTTGGTGCTCTACCGGTTCCAGGTGCTCAAGCAGGCCGACGTGGTGCTCGCCATGCTGCTCCAGGGCGACCAGTTCCCGCCGGAGCAGAAGCGCGCCGACTTCGAGTACTACGACCCGATCACCACCGGCGACTCGACCCTGTCCAGCGTCGTCCAGGCGATCATCGCCGCCGAGGTCGGCTACCAGGAGCTGGCCCTGCGCTACTTCTACGGCGGACTCTTCGTCGACCTCGCCGACCGGCACGGCAACACCGCCGACGGGGTGCACATCGCCTCCACCGGCGGCGTCTGGCTGGCGCTGACCGCGGGCTTCGCCGGGATGCGGGACCACCACGGCGAGCTGTCCTTCGACCCGCGGCTGCCGGCCCGGTGGGACGCGATGTCGTTCCGGCTGCGCCGCCGCGGCGGCTCGATCGGGATCGAGCTGCGCCGCGACGCGCTCACCGTCACGCTGCTGGAGGGGACGTACGAGACCTTCCTGGTGCGCGGCGAGCGGCACGAGGTGCGCGAGGACCGGCCGTGCGTTCGTGTCCTGCTCGCCGACCAGGGCCCGATGGTGCCCGGGCCGGTGCCGCCGCAGACGGTGATCGGCGTCCGCCGCGACGGCAGCCGGATCACCGCCGGCGTCCCCGGCACCTTCCCGGGCTCGCTGCGCGAACCGGGCCAGTAGCCCGGGTCAGTAGTAGACGACGACCTTGTCGCCGACCTGCACCTGGCCGTAGAGCCAGTTGATCCCGTCCCAGTCCCGGATGTTGACGCAGCCGTGGCTGCAGCCGGCATAGCCCCGGGAGGCGAAGTCGGACGAGTAGTGCACCGCCTCGCCGCCGTTGTAGAACATCGCCCGCGGCATCCAGCTGTTGTAGATCGTCGAGGTGTGGTCGTAGCTCTTCCAGTAGACCTTGAACGCGCCGTTGTCGGTCGGGCTCGACGAGCAGCCGAAGCGGGCGTCGTAGCTGCTGACGATCTCGCCGTTGATCATCCAGCGCAGCTTGCGGTCGTTCTTCGAGGCGCACAGCGTGCGGCCGGTCAGGCAGCGCCCGTCGACGCCGTACGTCAGGGAGCCGCCCTCGAACCGCTGGGTCGGCTTGCCCTGGGACGAGTACTCCTCGCCGAGCGGGTAGCCGTACCGGCCGTTCTCCCAGCCGGCGGCCCGCCACTCCGCGACGATCGCGCCGCGGATCACGTGCGCGCCGGTGGTCGGGGACCAGTAGATCTCGCCGCCCTGGAAGTGCTGGCCGCAGCCGCTCCGGAGCAGGCCGCAGAACTCGTCGGAGGTCGGGTAGCGCAGCGGGCCGTTCTCCCAGCCCTGGCCGCGCCAGGCGGCCGCGATGCTGCCGCGGGTCCAGTGCGTGCCGGAGGCGGGGGACCAGTAGATCTCCCCGCCGGTGAAGTGCTGTCCGCAGCCGCCGCCGCTCAGGCCGCAGAACTCGTCGGAGGTCGGGTAGCCGAGCGACCCGTTCTCCCAGCCCTGGCCGCGCCAGGACTCGACGATCGCGCCGCGGACGACGTGTTCGCCGGTGGTCGGGGACCAGTAGATCTCGCCGCCCTGGAAGTGCTGGCCGCAGCCGTCGCCGCGCAGGCCGCAGAACTCGTCCGAGGTGGGGTAGTGCAGCGGGCCGTTCTCCCAGCCCTGCGCCCGCCACTTGCCGACGATGGCGCCGCGCAGCCAGTGGGCACCGGTGGCCGGGGACCAGTAGATCTCGCCGGTCCGGAAGTGCTGTCCGCAGCCGCTGCTGCGCAGGCCGCAGAACTCGTCGGAGACGGGGTAACCGAGGACGCCGTCCTGGGCGGCGGCCCTGTTCCACCGGTCCCGGATCGATCCGCGGATCCAGTGCGCCCCGCTGGCGGGGGACCAGACGATCGTGCCGCTCTCGAACTCCTGCCGGCAGCCGTCGCCGGCCAGGCCGCAGGTGATCGGGCCGGTCGACCGGCCGATCTCCCCGGTCGAGGAGGCGGCCTTGGCGGTGATCGCCTGCTCGCCGGCAGGGACCACGGCGGCCGTGGTGCTCGGGGCGGCCGTGGTGCTCGGGACGACCGTGCTGGTCGTGGTGGTCGTGGGAGCCTCGACGGCGGTCGGCGCCGCCGGGGCCACCGGGGCCACCGCAGCCGCTGTCGATGTCGGCGTGGCCGTCGTGGTCGGTGCCGCAGCGGCCGGCAGCGCCGCCAGCGGAGCCATCAGGACGGTGGCGACGGCCGCCACGGCGGCCGCGAAACCAGGGCGCACTCGCCCCGGCCCCCTCGATGTGGACATGTGTCCCCCCGTGATCAGACCGCGTCGACGACGCGGTTCCCCTGGGGCATAGCATGGCATGCCCGAGGGGTCCGACCGCGGGGGGACCGTGGGATGTGCGGGGAGGCTCAGTTCTTCGCCCGGCGGGCCGCCTTCACCCGCTCGCTGTGGTCGAGGATCGTCTTCCGGATCCGGACGGCCGCCGGGGTCACCTCGAGGCACTCGTCGCCACGGCAGAACTCGAGCGACTGTTCCAGGCTCATCAGCCGCGGCGGGACCAATCGCTCCAGCTCGTCACCGGTGGAGGAGCGGACGTTGGTGACGTGCTTCTCCTTGGTCGGGTTGACGTCCATGTCGTCGGGGCGGGAGTTCTCGCCGACGACCATGCCCTCGTAGACCTCGTCGCCCGGCTTGATGAACAGCACGCCGCGCTCCTGCAGGTTGAACAGGGCGTACGACGACACGGTGCCGGTCCGGTCGGCGACCATCGAGCCGCTGGGCCGGGTGCGCAGCTCGCCCACCCACGGGGTGTAGCCCTCGAACACATGGTTCATCAGGCCGGTGCCGCGGGTCTCGGTGAGGAACTCGGTGCGGAAGCCGATCAGGCCGCGGGAGGGCACGATGTACTCCACCCGGACCCAGCCCGAGCCGTGGTTGGTCATCGTCCGCAGCTGGCCCTTGCGGGTGCCGAGCATCTGGGTGACCGCCCCGACGTATTCCTCGGGGACGTCGACGGTGAGGAACTCGGTCGGCTCGTGCAGCTTGCCGTCGACCTGGCGGGTGACCACCTCGGGCTTGCCGACGGTCAGCTCGAACGACTCGCGGCGCATCTGCTCCACCAGCACGGCGAGCTGGAGCTCGCCGCGGCCCTGCACCTCCCAGGTGTCGGGGCGCTCGGTCGGGTTGACCCGGATCGACACGTTGCCGATCAGCTCGCGCTCGAGCCGGGCCTTGAGCAGGCGCGCGGTGAGGTTCTTGCCGGACCTGCCGGACAGCGGGGAGGTGTTGATGCCGATCGTCATCGAGATGGACGGCTCGTCGACGGTGATCAACGGCAGCGGCTTCGGGTCCTCGGGATCGGAGAGGGTCTCGCCGATGGTGATCTCCGGGATGCCCGCGATGGCGACGATGTCGCCGGGGCCGGCGGACTCGGCAGGGACCCGCTCGAGCGCCTGGGTCATCAGCAGCTCGGACAGCTTGACGTTCTCGATGCTGCCGTCCCGCTTGCACCAGGCCACGGTCTGGCCCTTGCGCAGCTCGCCCTGCTTGATCCGGCACAGCGCCAGCCGGCCGAGGTAGGGCGACGCGTCGAGGTTGGTGACGTGCGCCTGGAGGGTCGCACCCTCCTCGTACCGGGGGGCGGGGATGGTGTCGAGGATCGTCTCGAACAGCGGCTGCAGGTCGGGGGAGTCGGGCATCCCGCCGTTCTCCGGCTTGGCCAGCGAGGCCCGGCCGGCCTTCGCCGAGGCGTACACCACCGGGAAGTCGAGCACGGACCCGTCGGAGTCCTCGGGCAGCAGGTCCATGAAGAGGTCGTACGTCTCCTCGAGCACCTCCTCCATCCGGGCGTCGGGGCGGTCGACCTTGTTGACCACGACGATCAGCGGCAGCCGCTTCGCCAGCGCCTTGCGGAGCACGAACCGGGTCTGCGGGAGCGGGCCCTCGGAGGCGTCGACGAGCAGCACGACACCGTCCACCATCTCCAGGCCGCGCTCGACCTCACCGCCGAAGTCGGCGTGGCCGGGGGTGTCGATGATGTTGATGGTGACGTCCTCGCCCTTGATCACGTGCTTGACCGCCGTGTTCTTGGCCAGGATGGTGATGCCCTTCTCCCGCTCCAGGTCCATCGAGTCCATGACGCGGTTGTTCACGTCCTGGCCCTCGCGGAAGGCGCCGGACTGCCACAGCATGGCGTCGACGAGAGTGGTCTTGCCGTGGTCGACGTGGGCGACGATGGCGATGTTGCGCAGGTCAGAGCGCTGGGGCATAAGGGTGACTTCCGATTTTTCCGAGAGCAGGAGCACACAGATCCTAGTTCGCGCGGACGTCCCGGCGTGAATCCCCGTGGCACCTGAGGAGCCCGGAGTGGGGCCGGCGGCCTAGGCTCGTGCCCATGCCCGACTGGTTCACCGACGCGTTCCGGGTGGAGTACGAGCACCAGCTCGAGCTCCTCGGACGGTTCAACCTCGCCCTCTTCGGCAAGACCGGGGTGGGCAAGTCCACCCTCGTCAACGCCGTTTTCGGTGCGCCGGTGGCGGCCACCGGGATCGGCGAGCCGGTCACCCACGACGCGCACCTCTACCTCGACGACCGCGGCCGGCTCGGCCTGCTGGACACCCGCGGCCTGGAGATCGGCCGGGACGACCGCCAGCTGCTCAAGGAGCTGGAGGCGTACGTCAAGCAGATGCGCCGCGGACCGGTGGAGGACCAGGTCCACGTGGTCTGGTACTGCGTACGCGGGATGGACCGGCGCTTCGAGCCGTTCGAGGCCGACTTCGTCCGCCGGCTGGCCGCCCTCGACCTGCCCGTGATCGTCGTGCTGACCCAGGTGCCCCGCGGCACCGGCGGCCAACTGCACCCCGACGCGGTGGCGCTGGCCCGGCACATCACCGGGCTCGGCCTGCCGATCGTCGACGGCCGCCCCTACCTCACCTACGCACTGGAGGACCCGTTCAGCGGGCAGTCGTCCTACGGCTTGACGGAGCTGCTCGAGGCGACCTTTCGCGGCGCACCGGAGGCGGTCCATGCGGCCCTCACCGCGGCCCAGCAGATCGACCTCAAGCGCAAGGCGACGCAGGCGCACCGGTTCATAGCCGGCACCGCGGCGGGTGCCGCGGCCGCCGCCGCGACGCCGATCCCGTTCTCCGACGCGTCCGTGCTGGTGCCGCTGCAGCTGGCGATGATGGCCCGGGTCGCCCAGCTCTACCAGGTGCCGGTCGACCGGGCGGCGCTGATGGCGGTCGCCTCGACCACGGTGGCGACCCAGGCCGGCCGGGCCTCGGTGACCGGGCTGCTGAAGCTCATCCCCGGTGCCGGCACCATCACCGGCGGGGCGATCGGGGCCGCGGTGGCGTCCTCCTTCACGTACGGGATGGGCGAGGCCTGGCTGGCGGTGGTGCAACGGGCCGCGGCCGGGGGACTGCGCCGGCCCGACGGCGGGCTCGACACCGACCAGGTCCGCCGCGACTTCCTGACCGAGTTGGGCCGCCGCGTCCCGCGGTTGGGATGAGATTTACGACACCCTGTCGTACGACATACGACGTAGTCGATCGGCGTCCCGGTGCAGCGCACGATGTGACCCGCCCCGTCCGTAGCAGACAGGCGGTCGGCGGGAAGGGGAGGGGGCTTCGCAGCGCCGTCTACGACGATGGCAGTATGAAGCCATGAAGCCGCGAGAGATTGGTATCACCGAACTCGTCCTTCGCGACGCGCACCAGAGCCTGATGGCGACGCGCATGGCCATGGAAGACATGGTCGACGCCTGCGCTGACATCGACGCTGCCGGTTACTGGAGCGTGGAGTGCTGGGGCGGTGCAACGTACGACGCTTGCATCCGCTTCCTGAACGAGGACCCATGGGAGCGTCTGCGGACCTTCCGTACACTCATGCCCAACAGCCGCCTGCAGATGTTGCTGCGCGGTCAGAACCTGCTGGGCTACCGCCACTACGAGGACGCAGTGGTCGAGAGGTTCGTCGAGAAGTCGGCGGAGAACGGCATGGACGTGTTCCGTGTCTTCGACGCGCTGAACGACCCGCGCAACCTGGCCCACGCCATGCAGGCCGTCAAGAAGGCGGGCAAGCACGCCCAGGGCACGATCTGCTACACCGTCAGCCCGGTGCACACCACCGAGGACTACATCAAGCTGGCCGGTCGTCTGCTCGACATGGGTGCCGACTCGATCGCGCTGAAGGACATGGCGGCCCTGCTGAAGCCCCAGCCGGCGTACGACATCGTCCGGGGCATCAAGGAGACCTACGGCGAGGACGTGCAGATCAACGTCCACTGCCACTCCACCACCGGTGTCACCCAGGTGGCGCTGATGAAGGCGATCGAGGCCGGCGCCGATGTCGTCGACACCGCGATCAGCTCGATGTCGCTGGGCCCCGGCCACAACCCGACCGAGTCCGTGATCGAGATGCTGGACGGCACCCCGTACACCACCACCGTGGACCGTACGAAGCTGAAGCCGATCCGCGAGCACTTCGCCAAGGTCGCCCCGAAGTACAAGAAGTTCATGTCCGCCGTGACCGGCGTCAAGACCGACATCTTCCAGTCCCAGATCCCCGGCGGCATGCTCTCCAACATGGAGTCGCAGCTCAAGGCGCAGGGTGCCGGCGACCGGATGGAGGAAGTGCTCGAGGAGGTGCCGCGGGTCCGCAAGGACGCCGGCTACCCGCCGCTGGTGACGCCGTCGTCCCAGATCGTCGGCACCCAGGCCGTGTTCAACGTGCTGATGGGGGAGTACAAGGTCCTCACCGGTGAGTTCGCCGACCTGATGCTCGGCTACTACGGCGAGTGCCCCGGGGAGCGCAACGCCGAGGTGGTCGAGAAGGCCAAGGCGCAGACGAAGAAGGAGCCGATCACCCAGCGTCCGGCCGACCTGCTGGCACCCGAGTGGGACCAGCTGGCCGAGCAGGCGAAGAGCCTCGAGGGCTTCAACGGCACCGAGGAGGACATCCTCACCAACGCGATGTTCCCGCAGGTCGCCCCGAAGTTCTTCAAGGAGCGCCCGCAGGGTCCGCGCAACGTGGGCCTGACCGAGGAGCAGGTCGAGGAGGAGCGCCGCAAGGCTGCCGGCCTCGACAAGGCGCTCCACGAGCCCATCCAGTACAAGGTCACCATCAACGGCCAGTCCCGTTCGGTGTCCGTCGAGCCGGCGTGAGGTGACGACGATGGCAGATTCAAAGACCAGTGCGGGCAAGACGCACGACATGTCCGAGCGCCTGAAGACGCTGGCCGAGCGGCGCCAGGAGGCGGAGCTCGGCGGCGGCAAGGCGCGCCTGGACAAGCAGCGCGAGAAGGGCAAGATGACCGCGCGTGAGCGGGTCTCGGCTCTGCTCGATCCCGGGACCTTCCAGGAGACCGGGATGTTCCGTACGCACCGGACCACCACCTTCGGGATGGACACCGCCAAGGCCCCGGCCGACGGCGTGGTGACCGGCACGGGTGCCGTCCTCGGCCGCCCGGTGCACGTCGCCTCCCAGGACTTCTCGGTGATGGGCGGCTCGGCCGGTGAGACGCAGTCCAAGAAGGTCGTCGAGATGATGGAGGCCTCGCTCTCCACCGGGACGCCCTTCGTCTTCATCAACGACTCGGGCGGCGCCCGGGTCCAGGAGGGCATCGACTCGCTGTCCGGCTACGGCCAGGTGTTCTACTCGAACGTCCGGCTGTCCGGTGCGGTGCCGCAGATCTCGATCATCGCCGGCCCGTGCGCCGGTGGCGCCGCGTACTCCCCGGCGCTGACCGACTTCATCATCCAGACCCGCAAGGCCCACATGTTCATCACCGGGC
>CAYOBI010000050.1:0-19857 GCA_964402325.1 uncultured Propionibacteriaceae bacterium
GCCGGCCCGGCCTCGAACGCCGGAGCCGCCCGCACCGAACTGCCCGGCCTGGCCGCCCCGACCGGCGAACCCGACCTGCCCTCCCTGCAGGGCCTGCACCCGCAGCCCGGCCAGGTCGTCCGGGCCGCCGGGCCGTTCGACGACCGGTTCGTGGTCGAGGGCCTCACCTTCGACGGACACGCCGTGACGGGCAGGGTACGGGTCACCTCCGACGTCAGTGACCTGCTCGAGCTCCAGGTGCTGGCCGGCTTCTATGACGCCGGGGGCCACTGGCTCGGCACCGCCCGGTTCGAGCAGCATGCCGACGGCGAGACCGGCCACCAGCACGCCGGGCCGCCGAGCGAGACGCAGGCATTCAGCGTCGCCGCCCCCGCCGACCTCGCCGGGACGGCGGTCTCGGCAGCCGTCGGCGTCCCGGTCCTGGTCAACGAGTAGCCGGCCCGGCCGGTCCTCGGGCCGGCTCGCCGGTGTCCGCACCCTGATCGTCGGCCTGGCAAGCCCTTAGAGTCGGTTCACGTCGACCGGGGCACCGGGTCGACGGGTGCCGGGCGCCTGCGGAGGGCGGCTGTCCGGAGGCAGGCCCGTCGCCCGACCCGACGTGTCGCGGCCGACGTCCCGACCCAGCACGCCCACGGCCGGCCCGGATGCTCCCCGCAGTCCCGAGGCGGCGCAGGCCACCGATATCAGGACGGACGAATGACCCAGGACCCGAACCAGACCGGACCGTACGAGCCGCAGGGCACCGAGCCGCGCCACCGCCCGCAACGGTCCCGCGCGGCCGACCCGGCCCCCGGGTCCGACGAGTCCACCCACATCTGGGCCGACGGCATCGGCCTCGGCGGTGACGACGACACCTCTGCGCACCGCGCTGTTGCCGGCGAGAGCCGGCCCACCGGGTACGCGGCCGCCGGCCAGCCGACCGGTGGTGGCAGCGCCTTCGGCCACCCCGAGGGGCCGTCGTACGGGCCCTCGTACGACCGGGGCGCCGACCCGTACGCCGGTGCCGCACAGCCTCCGTTCCTCGTCGCCGGGGACGGGTCGGCCACGGCGGGGCCCGGAGCGGTCGACGGGCCGGCGTCGGAGAGCCCGTTCGCCGCGCTGGGCGACCTCACCTTCACCGAGTCGGCCGCCCCGAAGGTGACCCGGTACCTCTACCTGCTGCTGGTCCTGGCCGGGGCGCTCTACTGGATCGGCGCGATCGTCTCCGGGTTCTCGATCGGCGGCGCCGCGGGCCTCGCCGCCCTGTTCGGCGGCGCGGTGATGCTCGCCGCCTGGATCCTGCTGGTCCGGGTCGGCCTCGAGGTCGCCCTCTCGGTGATCCGGCTCGGCGAGGACACCCGGGCGCTCCGGGAGAAGCTCGCCGGCAGCCCCGACGCCCCGGCCGGTCCGGAGCAGGGCACGACCCCCGGGAACGGGCCGGCCTGACGGCGACGGGCCGGGCCGGACGAGGGGTCCGACCCGGCCCGGCCGCCCGGCCTCAGAAGAGCAGCGCCAGCGCCGGGTCGGCCAGCAGCCGGGCGACGTCGGCGAGGAACTTCGAGCCGCCCTCGCCGTCGACCAGCCGGTGGTCGAAGGACACCGCCAGGGTGGTCACCCAGCGGGGTTCGATCCGCTCCTCCACGCCCTGTCCGACCACCCACGGGCGCCGCGAGATGGCGCCCAGACAGAGGATCCCGGACTCGCCGTTGTTGAGGATCGGGGTGCCCGCGTCCACGCCGAACACGCCGACATTGGTGATGGTGAAGGTGCCGCCGCGCAGGTCCGCCGGGGTGGTCTTCCCCTCCCGGGCGATCCGGGTCAGTTCGCCGAAGTGGTGGGCCAGCTCGAGCAGGCCCATCTGGTCGGCGCCCTTGATGTTGGGCACCAGCAGTCCGCGCGGGGTGGCCGCGGCGACGCCGAGGTTGACGTCGCCGTAGTAGACGATCTCCTGCGCCTCCTCGTCCCACCGGGCGTTCAGCTCGGGATTGGTGCGCAGCGCCAGGCAGGCGGCCTTCGCCACCATCAGCATCGGCGAGACGCGGACGTCCCGGAACTCCCGGGCGCCCTTGAGCCGTTCGACGAGGTCCATCGTCGCGCTGACGTCGCAGGTCAGCCACTCGGTGACGTGCGGCGCGGTGAACAGCGAGCCGGTCACCGCCTGCGCGGTCGCCTTGCGGACGCCGCGGATCGGCACCCGGCCGTACGACAGCTTCGGCGGGCCGGCGAGGTATTCGTGCTCCGGGCCGGCGACGTGGGCGACCGACGGGACCGGCGGCTCCACCCGGGCGACCGCCTCGACCGGTCGGCTGCCGGCGGCGAGCCAGGCGTCGACGTCGGCGTACGTGATGGTGCCGCCGGGGCCGGTGCCGGGGACGTCGCGGAGGCGTACGCCGCGGTCGCGGGCGTACTTGCGGACCGGCGGCTTGGCCATCGCCGCACCGGGCTTGCGGGGCCGGCGGACGGTCGCGGCGGCCTCCGGGCCGTAGCCGACCAGGTTCGCGGTGGCCGCGGCGGGGGTCTCGGGCGCCTCGGGAGCGGCCTCGGGGGCAGCCGTCGGCACGACGGGCGCCGGGGCCGGCGCAGCCGCGGCGGGGCCGGCGGCACCCTCCTCGTCCTCGTCCGCCTCGCCGTCGTCGATCACGATGATCGGGGTGCCGACGTCGACGGTCTCGCCCACCTCTACCAGCAGTTCCACGATCCGGCCGTCCCAGGGACTGGGCAGCTCGACCAGGGACTTGCTGGTCTCGACCTCGACGATCGGGTCGTTCACCTTCACCTCGTCGCCGACGGCGACGAGCCAGGTGACGATCTCCGCCTCGGTGAGGCCCTCACCGGGGTCGGGCAGGGGAAAACGCTTCATGAGTGGTCCTTCCGCTCAGTAGTCGAGGGATCGGTCGACGGCGTCGAGGATGCGGTCCAGGTCGGGCAGCTGGTGGCGCTCCACCTTGCTCGGCGGGTACGGCACGTCGAAACCCGTCACCCGCAGCACCGGCGCCTCCAGCGACCAGAAGCAGCGCTCCTGGATCCTGGCCGCCACCTCGGCGCCCGGGCCGAGGGTCTGCGGCGCCTCGTGCACGACGACGAGCCGTCCGGTCCGGCGGACCGAGGCCTCCACCGGGCCCAGGTCGAGCGGCGAGAGGGACCGCAGGTCGATCACCTCGAGGTCGGTGCCCTCCTTGGCCGCGGCGTCGGCGGCCTCCAGGCAGGTCGGCACCGTCGCCCCGTACGACACGACGGTGACGTCGGAGCCGGGCCGCAGCACGGCGGACTCGAACAGCCCGCGCGGCGGGGCGGCCGGGTCGACCTCACCCTTCACGTGGTAGCGCCGCTTGGGCTCGAGGAAGATCACCGGGTCGTTCGCCGCGACCGCCTGCTGGATCATCCAGTACGCGTCGTGCGGGGTGGACGGGCTGACCACCTTGAGGCCCGGGGTGTGGATGAAGTAGCTCTCCACCGACTCCGAGTGGTGCTCGATCGCGCCGATGCCGCCCTCGAACGGGATCCGGACGACGACCGGCATCGGCACCCGTCCGGCGGTCCGCGAGTGCATGTGGGCGAGCTGGGTGGTGATCTGGCTGAACGCCGGGAAGACGAACCCGTCGAACTGGATCTCCAGCACCGGCCGCCAGCCGCGCATCGCCATCCCGATCGCGGTGCCGACGATGCCGGACTCCCCCAGCGGGGTGTCCCGGACCCGTTCGGTGCCGAACTCGTCGAGCAGGCCCTCGGTGATCCGGAAGACGCCGCCCAGGGTGCCGACGTCCTCACCGGCGATGATCACCTTGTCGTCGGCGGCCATCGCGGCGCGCAGGCCGGCGGTCAGCGCCTTGCCGAAGGTGAGCGTGGTCGGTCCGTCGAGCACCGGGGCCCGGCGGGCGGCCTTGCGGTCCTGGGTGCTGCGCGGTGGCGGGGTCATCGACGGGCCTCCTTGTCGTCGGCGCGGTCCTCGGCACGGTCCTCGAAGGACGCGGCGTACGCCCGGAAGGCGTGCTGCTGGTCGGCGAGCTCGTGGGTCTGCTCGGCGTACACGACGTCGAACCAGTCGGCGAAGTCCGGCGGGTCGAGTGCGATGGTGCGGGCCCGCAGGTCGGCGGCGAAGTCGTCCGACTCGGCCTGCAGCCGGGCCAGCCAGGCGTCGTCGATCGCGCCGGCGCGCTGCAGGTAGGTCCGGACCCGGTCGATCGGGTCCTTGGCCCGCCAGCGGTCCTCCTCGGCCCGTGAGCGGTACTTGGTCGGGTCGTCCGAGGTGGTGTGGGCGCCCAGCCGGTAGGTGAACATCTCGATCAGCTGCGGGCCCCGCCCGGCCCGGGCCCGGTCGAGGGCGGCCTCGGTGACGGCCTGCACGGCCAGCGCGTCGTTGCCGTCGACCCGTACGCCCGGGATGCCGAAGCCCTCGCCGCGGCGGGCGAGCGGGACGATGGTCTGGCGGGTGGTGGGCACCGAGATGGCCCACTGGTTGTTGGTGACGACGAAGACGACCGGGGCGTGGTAGCTCGCGGCCCAGACGAACGCCTCGTTCACGTCGCCCTGGGCGCTCGCGCCGTCACCGAAGAACGCCAGCACGGCGCCGTCGTGGGGTCCGCCGGTGCCGGTGGTGCCCTCGGCCTGCAGGGCCATCGCCCAGCCGACCGCGTGCAGCGGGTGCGAGCCGATGACGATCGAGTAACGGTTGAACCGGGTGGCGATCGGGTCCCAGCCGCCCATGTCGACGCCCCGCCACAGCGACATCAGGTCCAGCGGATCGACTCCACGGATCAGCGCGGCGCCGTGCTCGCGGTAGGACGGGAAGCACATGTCGGCCGGCTTCATCGCCCGCATCGTCCCGGCGCCGACCGCCTCCTGGCCCAGCGTCGGCGGCCACAGGCCGAGCTGGCCCTGGCGCTGCAGGGCGGTGCCCTCGGCGTCCAGCCGGCGGGTCAGCACCATGTCGCGCAGCAGGGTGGCGATGTCCTCGTCGGTCCCGCCGAACGCGTGGTCGGGGTCCTCCAGCCGTACGCCGTCGAGGCCGAGGAGGCTGATCATCCGGATGTCGCCGGCCGGCGGCGTACCCGGTCCCGACGCGCCCGGCGGGTTCGCCCGCCCTTGTCGGGCAGGGGTCTGCACGGCCATGAGGCCTCCTTCGTACGTCCAGCGGCCCGGAAACCTACGGTTCCGTAGCCAGTCCTGGGAGTGACGTTACGGGACCGTAGGTTGCGCGTCAGGAAGGGGGTGCCACAGAAACCCCGGACCCGCCGTTGGGGGATCCCCACAATCCGGAGTGTCCGCGTTCCGTGATCCGGATCACGCCTGCCCTCCATCGTGGCACCGGATGGCGTGGGACGTCCGGTGCACCGGACCGTACGACAACGGATCGGCGTCCCGACCGGTACGGCGGCCGTCACACCTTCCCGGTAGCCTGCAGGCATGGAGAGCTCCCTGTCTGAGACCGCCCCCGTCCCCTCCGCGGCCCCCTCCGCGAGCAGCGGCACGCACCGGCCGACCGGGCACGTCATCGTCATCGGCGGCGGGGTGGCCGGCCTGGTCGCGGCCCGTGACCTCGCGCGCGCGGGCGCCCGGGTCACCGTCGTCGAGTCCTCCGACCGGATCGGCGGCCAGGTCCGCACCCTCGACTTCGCCGACCGTCGGGTCGACGTCGGCGCCGAGGCGATCCACGTGGCTCCGCCACACCTGTCGGCCCTGGTCCGTGACCTCGGCCTGTGGGACGCCCCACTGGGGTCGCACCATGGCCACACCCTGCTCGGCCACCCGCGCGGCGCGCAGCCGATGCCGGCCGGGATCGGGCCCACCGGCCCGACCCGGATCCGCCCGGTGGTGCAGTCCGGCCTGCTGTCGCTGCCAGGCCTGGTCCGCGCCGGGCTGGAGCCGGCACTGGCCCGGATCGCGCCGGCGCTGGCGCCCGACCAGGACGTCAGCGTGGGCGACTTCCTCGCCGGCCGGTTCGGCCACGAGGTGGTCCGGCGCTTCGTCGACCCGCTGCTCGGCAGCCTGCACAGCGGCGACGTCTACCGGCTGTCGCTGCGCGGCAACGCCCCGCAGCTGGTGAGTGCCGCCGAGCAGCGCAGCTCGCTGATCCGCCGCACCGCGCCGCGCCCGACCACCAGCGGACCGACCTTCATCAGCTGGGCCGGCGGGCTGCAGACCTTCGTCGACGCGCTGGCCTCCGACCTCGAGGGCCACGGCGGCCGGATCGCCCGTGGCGTCGAGGTACGCGAGATCGTCCGCGCCGCCGGCCGCTGGCAGGTCCGCACCACCGCGGGCAGCTACGAGACCGACGCAGTCGTCCTGGCCACCCCGACCCCGGTCACCGCCGGCCTGCTCGGCCCGCTCACCCGGGCCGCGGAGCCGCTGCGCGACCAGCGGGCGGCCTCGGTGGTCAACCTGATCGTGGCGCTGAAGGCCGACCAGGTCTTCCGGCACGACGCCGGGGACCGGTTCCCGCTGCGCGCGACGCCGGAGACGAACGGCATCCTGCTGCCCTCCGACGCACCGTGGACGATGAAGGCGGCGACCTTCCTCGGCACCAAGTGGCCGCACCTGCGGCGCACCGCCGACGGCCGCGACGACGACGTGTTCCTGGTCCGCATCTCGGCCGGCCGGGTCGGCCAGCACGTGGTGGACGACCTCGACGACGCCGAGCTCGCCACCCGGCTGCTCGACGACCTGCACCGCACCACCGGGGTGCGCGCCGACGTGCTCGACTCCACCGTGGTCCGCTGGCCGGCGATGCCGCAGTGCGAGGTGGGCCACCCGGCCCGGGTGGCGGCGCTGCGCGCCGACCTGGCCGCCACCCTGCCGCGGCTGGCGCTGGCCGGTGCCGGGATCGACGGGATGGGGATGTCGGCCGTCGTCCGCTCCGGCCAGGCCGCCGCGACCGCGATCGCCTCGGCGTTGGCCTGATGGGCGGGCTGCTGGTCGCCGGCACCTCCTCCGACGCGGGCAAATCGCTGCTGGTCACCGGCCTGTGCCGGGCCGCGGCCCGCCGCGGCGTCCGGGTGGCGCCGTACAAGGCGCAGAACATGTCCAACAATTCGATGGTCGTCGACGGCCCCGACGGGCGCGCCGGGGAGATCGGCCGGGCCCAGTGGCTGCAGGCCCGGGCGGCGCGCGTCACCCCGACCGTCGAGATGAACCCGGTGCTGCTCAAGCCCTCGACCGACCGCCGCTCCCACGTGGTGCTGCGCGGCCGCCCGTACGGCACGCTGGAGGCCGGCGAGTACGCGCACGGCCGCGGCGCCCTGATCGAGGCGGCCGGCGCGGCGTATGAGGCGCTGGACGCGGCGTACGACCTGATCGTCTGCGAGGGCGCCGGCTCGCCGGCCGAGATCAACCTGCGCGAGGGCGACTACGTCAACATGGGCCTGGCCCGGCGGTTCGGGCTGCCGGTGGCGCTGGTCGGCGACATCGACCGGGGCGGCATGCTCGCCGCCGTGTACGGCACCTGGGGGCTGCTCGACGACGCGGACCGGGCGCTGCTCGCCGGCTACCTGGTGAACAAGTTCCGCGGCGACGTCGACGTGCTGCGGCCCGGCCTCGACACGCTGACCGAGCGCACCGGGCTGGCCTGCTTCGGCGTCGTGCCGTGGCTCGACGGGGTCTGGCTGGACAGTGAGGACACCCTGCTCGTCGGCACCCCGGCACCCACCCGGCGTGACGCCGGGCCGCGGCTCACTGTCGCGGTGGTCCGGCTGCCGCGGGTGTCCAACGCCACCGACCTCGACGCGCTGGCCGCCGAGCCCGGCCTCGACCTGACCGTCACCACCCGTCCCGACGTGCTGGCCGCGGCCGACCTCGTGGTGGTGCCGGGCAGCCGCTCGACCCTGGGTGACCTGGCCTGGCTCCGGGACACCGGGATCGGCGCGGTGCTGGAGACCCGCGCGGCCACCGACCGGCCGGTGCTGGGCATCTGCGGCGGCTACCAGGCGCTGGGGCGGACCATCGCCGACCCCGACGGCGTCGAGGCGCGGACCGGCCCGGCCGCCGGCGCCCTCGCCACCACCGCCCTCGCCACCACCGCGGGGCTCGGGCTGCTGCCGGTCCACACGCTCTTCCACGCCGAGAAGTCGCTGGGCCGGCCGACCGGCTGCTGGCAGGGACGTACGGTCACCGGTTACGAGATCCACCACGGCGTGGCGACCGTCGCCGACGGGGCCGAGCGGTTCCTCGACGGAGCCCGGGCCGGGGCGGTGTTCGGGACGATGTGGCACGGGACGATGGAGGACGACGCGTTCCGCCGGGCCTTCCTCACCGAGGTGGCCGCACTGTCCGGCGCGACGTGGCGGCCCGACCCGACCGCGACCGGTTTCGACGCCCGTCGGGAGGCGATGATCGACAGCCTCGCCGACGCCGTGGAGGAGCACGCCCCCGGGCTGCTCGAACTGGCCCTGGGCCAGGCGGGCTGACCCCGGGGAACACCACTGGACAGATCCCGACCCCCGGGGTGATAGTTGAGCCGACATTAGTTCAACTTTGCAGTAACACTCCAGGAGCCCCGATGTCCCGTATCACCACCGCCGTCTGGTCGCGTCCCGAGGACGAGCGTCCCGGCACCACGCTGGTCGTCGCCCTGCACGGCCGCGGCAGCGACGAGTCGTCGATGGTCGGCCTGGCCGCCCTGCTGCCGGAGTCGGCCACCCTGGTCGCCCCGCGCGGCCCGGTCCCGGCCGGCGACGGCTGGACCTGGTTCGAGAACAGGGGCATCGGCCGGCCGCTGGAGGCCTCGATCAAGGACACCGCCGCGGCGCTGCTGGACTGGCTCGGGACGGTCGAGGAGGAGCACTCCCGGGTCGTGCTGCTGGGCTTCTCCGGCGGCACCGCGATGTCCGGCGGGCTGCTCCTCACCGCCGCGGACCGGTTCGCCGGCGCGGCCCTGCTGTCCGGAACGCTGCCCTGGGACGCCGGCCTCGAGGCCCCGGAGGGCCTGCTGTCCGGGATGGCGGTGTTCTGGGGCAACGACCCGGCCGACCCGGTGATCCCGGCCGACCTGATGGCCCGCAGCCGCGCCTGGCTGGTCGAGGAGTCCGGCGCGGCGCTCGAGGAGCACGCGTACGCCGGGATGGGCCACGGGATCGGCGGGCAGGAGGCCGCCGACATCGCCGCCTTCCTGGCCCGGGTCGCCGAGGACTGAGGACCCGCCCCGGGGATGTCGGTGCCCGGTGGCAGGATGGCCCGCATGGTCAGCACAGTCTGGGTGATCGGCATCGGCACGGGCGACCCCGGCCTCGTTACGTACGAGGCGGCGGAGGCGTTGCGGACGGTCGACGTGTTCCTCGTCGCCGACAAGGGCGAGGTGAAGCACGACCTGGTCGAGGCCCGGCGAGCCCTGTGCGAGCGGTTCATCGGTGACGACCACCCGTACCGCTTCGTCGAGGTGCCCGACCCGAAGCGCGGCCCCGACGCCGAGCGGGACACCGAGGCGTACGGGGCGGGGGTCCGGGACTGGTACGCCGCCCGGGTCCAGGCGTACGCCGACATCCTCGCCGGACTGCCGGCGGACAGCCAGGTCGGCTTCCTGGTCTGGGGCGACCCGGCCTTCTACGACGGCACGCACCGGATCGTCGCGTCCCTGCAGCAGACCTCGGGCCCGTTCGAGGTCCGCGTCATCCCCGGCATCAGCGCCCCGCAGCTGCTCGCGGCCCGGCACGCCATCGCGCTGAACCGGATCGGCACCTCGATCCACGTCACCACCGGCCGGCGGCTGGTCGCCGAGTACGTCCCCGACCTCGGCGACGTGGTCGTCATGCTGGACGGCTACCTCACCTGCCGCGAACTGGCCGATCGCTACCCCGACCTGACGCTCTACTGGGGCGCCTACCTGGGTGGGCCGCACGAGGTGCTGGTCAGCGGGCGGCTGGCCGACGTGATCGATGACCTGGTGGCGCTGCGGGCGCGGCTCCGCGAGGAGCACGGTTGGGTGATGGACACCTACCTGCTGCGGCCCTGAGCCGGGCGGCGAAGCGCTCCCCCGCCGCCCGGCGGCCCGGTCGGCCCCCTAACGTGGGGGCCGTGCAGATCTCCGACCCGGACGAGGACCCGACCTTCGACGAACACGAAGCCGAGGACGCCCTGGAGCCCAAGCACCTGATCCGGCGTTCGGACGTGGTGCTCCGGGCCGGCATCATGATGCTGGTCGCGGGCACGTCCGGCCTGCGCGTCCGGGAGGTGATGGCGGCCGTCGCCCGGACCGTCGGCGTCGGCCGGATCACCGCCCAGGTGACGTACACCGACATCGTCCTCACCGTGCAGCGGCGGAACATCTTCCGCACCCAGGTCGCCGAGATCAACGCCCCCGGGGTGAACGCCCACCGGATCGCCATGATGCAGCGGCTGGCACACCAGCTGCCCCGGCGTGCCTCCGTCGACCAGGTCAACGCGATGCTCGACGAGATCGAGGCGACCCCTCGGCTCTACTCGACCTGGGGACTGGTGCTCCTGGTCGCGTTGGCTTGCGCCTCGGTGACCGTCCTCAGCAACGGCAGCTGGCGCGAGGTGCTCGCCGTGCTGCCGGCCTCGGCGCTCGCGTACTGGCTGCACCGTACGCTCAGCGGCCTGCAGCTGAACCACCTGGCGGTGGTGATGATGTCGGCGGCGACGGCGACCGGGCTGTACGTCGGGTTCACCGACCTCCTCGACGTCGTCCTGGGCGGCCCGAGCCCCCGGATGGCGGCGGGCCTGGTCTGCGCGGCGATCTTCCTCATCCCCGGCTTCCCCCTGGTCACCGCCGGGCTCGACCTGACCCGGATCGACCTGCTGACCGGCATCCCCCGGCTGATGTACGCGTTCATGGTGCTGCTGGCCATGGCGATCGGCGTCTGGGGCGTGGCCACCCTCAGCGGTGTCTCGCCGGCCGCGGTGCCACCGCTCGCCGGGGATCCGGCGGTCGTCTGGGCGGCGTTGCTGATGGCGAGCTTCTTCGCGGTCTTCGGCTGGGCGACGATGTTCAACTCGCCGTGGCGGATGGCGCTGGCCTCCGGGGTGGTGGCCATCATCGGCAACACCCCCCGGCTGCTGATGCTGCAGAGCGGCGTGAAGCCGCACGTCGCCACCTTCGTCGGCTGCTTCCTGATGGGACTGCTCTGCGCCGTGGCCGCCCGGCTCTTCTCGATGGAGAAGATCATCATGACGGTGCCGACGGTGCTGGTGTCGATCCCGGGCTCGGCCGCGCTGCGGACGCTGATCTACTTCGACCAGGCCGACGTCGTCCAGGCGATGCAGAACGGCGTCTCCACCGTCCTCGTCGTGATCGCGATGGTGGCGGGACTGTCCGGGGCGCGCATGCTCACCGACCCGGAATGGGCCTTCACCCGCGCCGATCCTCCCGCCACCTGGCAGGTGGTCGGACGGATCCTGCGGCACCGCCGGGAGACGTGAACCAGCCTGCCACGTCGCGCCCGGCCGGCGATCTCTGCCCCAGCCGGCGACCTCTGCCACGGCTGGCGACCACGTTCTCGCGGATGCTGATGCGTTCCCGCGGATACCCTGGGATCCGCGGGAACACCACAACGTCCGCGGGAAGTCGGCACCGCCCGCGGGAACCCCGCACCGTCCGCGGGAAGTCAGCCGCACCGTCCGCGGGAAGCCGCCTACTCCTCCAGGTCGCCCTCCACCTCCAGGTAGATCTGCTGCATCCGGGCCAGCAGCTCCGGGTCGGGCTGCTCCCACAGGCCGCGGTCGGCCGCCTCGTGCAGCTTCTCGATGATGCCGTTCAGCGCCCATGGGTTGGCGTGGCGCAGGAACGCCTGGGTGTCCTCGTCCAGCACGTACGCCCCGGCCAGCTGCTCGTACATCCAGTCGTCGACCACGCCGGCGGTCGCGTCGAAGCCGAACAGGTAATCGACGGTCGCGGCCAGCTCGAAGGCCCCCTTGTAGCCGTGCCGCTGCATCGCCGCGATCCAGCGCGGGTTGACCACCCGGGACCGGAAGACCCGGGCGGTCTCCTCGGCCAGTGACCGGGTGCGCACGGCGTCGGGCACCGTGGAGTCCCCGACGTACGCCTTGGGGTCGGCGCCGGTCAGGGCTCGGACGGTGGCGACCATCCCGCCGTGGTACTGGAAGTAGTCGTCGGAGTCGGCGATGTCGTGCTCGCGGGTGTCGACGTTCTTGGCGGCGACCTGGATCCGGCGGTAGTTGGCCTCCATGTCGTCGCGGGCCGGCCGGCCGTCCATGTCGCGGCCGTACGCGTAGCCGCCCCAGGTGGTGTAGACCTCGGCCAGGTCGGCGTCGCTGCGCCAGTTGCCCGCCTCGATCAGCGGCAGGATCCCGGCCCCGTACGAGCCCGGCTTCGAGCCGAAGATCCGCGTGGTGGCGCGACGCTCGTCGCCGTGCGCGGCCCGGTCGGCCCGGGCATGGGCGCGGACGTAGTTGTCCTCGTCCGGCTCGTCGAGGTCGGCGACCAGCCGCACCGCGTCGTCGAGCATCGCGATGACGTGCGGGAACGCGTCCCGGAAGAACCCGGAGATCCGCACGGTCACGTCGATCCGCGGCCGGCCGAGCTCGGCGAGCGGCACCACGTCGAGGCCGGTGATCCGCCGCGACGCCTCGTCCCAGACCGGCGCCACCCCCAGCAGCGCGAGCACCTCGGCGATGTCGTCGCCGGAGGTTCGCATCGCCGACGTGCCCCAGACCGACAGGCCGACCGACTGCGGGTAGGCCCCGGTCTCCTCCCGGTAACGGGCGACGACCGACTCCGCCATCGCCGACCCGGTCTCGTGCGCCAGCCGCGACGGGATCGCCTTCGGGTCGACGGAGTAGAAGTTGCGGCCGGTCGGCAGCACGTTGACCAGGCCGCGCAGCGGCGAGCCGGACGGGCCGGCCGGGGTGTAGCCGCCGGCCAGGGCGTGCAGCACCGCGCCGATCTCGCCGGCGGTGCCGCGCAGCCGGGGCACCACCTCCCGGCAGGCGAAGGTGAGGGAGGCGGCCACCGCCTCGGACGGCCCGCCGAGCACGCCCGCCACCACCCCGGGCACCGCTGCGGCGTCCCAGTCGTGCGCATCCAGGCCGGTGACCAGGTCGTGGGCCAGCCCCTCGACCCGGTCCACCTCGGCCAGCGGCGCGTCGTCCGCCAGCCCGAGGGCCCGGCGCAGCCCGGGCACCGCGTTCACCGCACCGCCGAACACCTGGCCGGCCCGCAGCACCGCCAGCACCAGGTTGACCAGTTCCTCCCCCTCCGGCACCCGCCCCAGCACGTGCAGGCCGTCGCGGATCTGCACGTCCTTGATCTCGCACAGCCAGCCGTCGACGTGCATCACGAAGTCGTCGAACGCGTCACCCTCGGGCCGGTCGTCCAGGCCGAGCTCGGCGTCCATCCGGGCGGCGCGGATCAGCGTCCAGATCTCGGCCTGCAGCGCCGGGGCCTTGGCCGGGTCCATCGCCGACACGTTGCCGTACTCGTCGAGCAGCTGCTCCAGCCGGGCGATGTCGCCGTACGTCTCGGCGCGGGCCATCGGCGGGATCAGGTGGTCGACGATCGTCGCGTGGGCACGGCGCTTGGCCTGGGTGCCCTCGCCCGGGTCGTTGACCAGGAACGGGTAGACCACCGGGATCGAGCCGAGCGCCGCGTCCGGCCCGTCGGCCGGGGACAGGGCGAGGTTCTTGCCGGGCAGCCACTCCAGGTTGCCGTGCTTGCCCAGGTGCACGATCGCGTCGGCGCCGAAGTCCTCGGCCAGCCAGCGGTAGGTGGCCAGGTAGTGGTGGGTCGGGGGCAGGTCAGGGTCGTGGTAGATGGCGATCGGGTTCTCCCCGAAGCCGCGCGGCGGCTGGACCATGATCACCACGTTGCCGGCCCGCAGCGCAGCGGCGACGAGCTCGCCGTCCGGGTCGTCGGGGGCGGTCCGGTCGACGTACAGCCGGCCGGGCGCCTCGCCCCAGGCCCCGGTCACCGCCTCGCGCAGCGCCGCCGGGAAGGCCTCGAACCACTGCCGGTAGCGGGCCGCGGGGATCCGGATCGGCTGGCCGGAGAGCTGTTCGGCGGTGAGCCAGTCCTCGTCCTGGCCGCCGGCCTCGATGATGGCGTGGATCAGCGCGTTTCCGCGGGTGGTGTCCTCGGCCTCGCCCTCGGGCACCTCGCCGACGCGGGCGAGCAGGTCGTCGTACGCCTCGGTGCCGGGGATCTCGCCGGGGGCGCCGACGTCGTAGCCGGCCGCCCGCAGCGCGCGCAGCAGCCGGACCAGCGAAACCGGCGTGTCGAGGCCGACGGCGTTGCCGATCCGGGCGTGCTTGGTCGGGTAGGCGGACAGCACGATCGCGATCCGGCGCCGGGCCGGTGGGATGTGCCGCAGCCGGGCGTGGTTGACGGCGAGTTCGGCGACCCGGCGGGTCCGCTCCGGGTCGGGCAGGTAGTGCGGCAGCCCGTCGGCGTCGGCCTCCTTGAAGGAGAACGCGACGGTGATGATCCGCCCGTCGAACTCCGGCACGGCGACCTGGGTGGCGACGTCGAGCGGCGTCATCCCCTCGTCGGAGGCCTGCCACGCCGCCCGGCTCGAGGTCAGGCAGAGCCCCTGCAGGATCGGTACGTCGAGCCGGGCCAACGCGTCGACGTCCCAGGACCCGTCGTCCCCGCCGGCCTGGGCTGTCGCGGCGCGGGTGCCGCCGGCGGCCAGCACCGTGGTGACCAGCGCGTCGTACGTGCCGAGGTGCGCGAGCAGGTCCGCCGGTGCCTCCCGCAGCGAGGCGGCGAAGATCGGCACCCCGATCCCACCCGCCGCGTCGACCGCGTCGGCGAGCGCCTCGGCGTAGCCGACGTTCCCGGCGGCCCACTGGGCCCGGTAGAAGAGGATCCCGACCCGCGGCCGGGACGCCGCCCCCTCGACCGGCTGGATCTGCTCGGACTGCTCGCGCAGCGCCCCCCAGAACGGCTGCGCGGCCGGCGGCTCGAAGCCCTCACCGGTGAGCAGGATCGTGTCGGAGAGGAAGCCGTGCACCTGCCGGAGGTTCTCCGCGCCGCCCTGGGCGAGGTAGACGTGGGCCTGGGCGGCGACACCGGTCGGCACCGTGGACAGCGCCATCAGCGCGGCGTCGGGTCGTTGCTCGCCGCCGAGCACGACCATCGGCCGGCCGGCGGCCCGCGCGGTGGCGTACGTGGCGGGCAGTTCCTGGGGGCCGCCGAGGAAGCGGAACACGACCAGGTCGGCCGCGGCGGCCAGTCGGGCCACCTCGTCCTCGTCGGCCCGGGTCGGGTTGGCCCAGACCCAGTCGGCGCCGCTGGCGCGGGCGGACAACAGGTCGGTGTCGGAGGTGGACAGCAGCGCGATGGTCGGCACCGTCCGACCCTAGCCAGCCGTGGCGCCGGAGGGTCCCCGGAGCGGAACGCCCGTGGCACGGATCCGTCTACGGCGCACGTAGGATACGGAGTCATGAGTGACCCCCGTCCCCTGATCGACCGCTGCCCGGGGCTGACCCGGCCGTTCCGCGCCAGCGACGGCGCGATCGTGCGGGTCCGCCAGCCCGGCGGCCGGATCCCCACCGCGGTGCTGCGGCACCTGCTCGGCATCGCCGAGCGCTGGGGCGACGGCCGGGTCCAGGTCACCACCCGGACCAACCTGCAGGTCCGCGGCCTGCCGATCCAGGAGAACGGGTCGGTCCCCGAAGAGATCGCCGACGCGGTCCGCGCGACCGGCCTGGTGCCGCCGACGCACGAGCTGGTCCGCAACATGCTCTGCTCCCCGCTGGGCCCGATCGACCTGCAGCCGATGGTCGCCGAGCTGGACGAGGAGCTGCAGGAGATCCCGCTGCTGGAGCAGCTCACCGGCCGCTTCATGTGGGCCTTCGACAACGGCACCGGCGACGTCGCCGGCGAGCCGTGGGACGTCTGCTACCAGGCCCTCGACGAGGACCGCGGCATCGTCGCCCTCGACAACGGCCGGGCCTGGGAGATCTCCCGCACCGACGCCCCCTCGGCGATGCTGGCGCTCGCCCAGGAGGTGCAGATGGCCCGGACCGAGACCGAGCGCCCGGTCTGGCACTCCCGCGAGCTGGCCTACCGGCTCGGCGACGACATCCCCGACCAGACCGACCGGCCGATCCGCGTCACCGGCCCGCTGACCGTCGGGACGTACGGCGAGGACCTGCTGGCCGGCGTCCCGCTCGGCCTGTTCACCGGCGCGATGGTCCGCGCCCTGCCGGTGCTCGCCGACGTCACGCTGACCCCGTGGCGCCAGGTGCTCATCCCCGGCGGCGCACGGCACGCGGCCACGTACGCCGCCGCCGGCTACGTCGTCGACCCGGCCGACCCGTGGGCCTCGATCAGCGCCTGCACCGGCCTGCCGAACTGCGTGAAGTCCGCGATCGACACCGTGGCGATGGCCGAGGCGCTGGTCGACGAGGCCCGGCTGGACCCATCGCTCATTCGCCGCCCGGTGCACGTCTCGGGCTGCGACCGCCGCTGCGGGGAGCCGCACGGCGACCACCTCGACCTGCTGGCCCCCGTCGACCTGGCCACCGCGCTGGCCGAACTGCGGGCCTGAGCGCGTGACGGTCCCTCCCCGCCCGCCGCGGCGCTACCCGTACGACACCGACGGCACCTCGATCTACCGCGCGTCGTTCGGGATGATCCGGGCCGAGGCCGACCTGTCCCGATTCACCCCCGAGCAGGGCACCGTCGCGGTCCGGATGATCCACGCCGCCGGCGACCCGGCCCTGGCCGACCGGATCGCCTTCTCCCCCGGCCTGGTCACCGCGGCCCGCGGCGCGCTGCGCGCCGGCGCCCCGATCTACACCGACGCGACGATGATCGCCGCCGGCATCACCCGGCGCCGGCTGCCGGCCGACAACGAGGTGATCTGCACCCTGCAGGACCCGCGGGTGCCGGAGATCGCCGCCGCCTGGGGCACCACCCGCAGCGCCGCCGCGGTCGCCCTGTGGGACCGGCTGGAGGGGGCGGTCGTCGCCGTCGGCAACGCCCCGACCGCACTGTTCCAGCTGCTCGAACTGGTCGCGGCCGGCGGGCCGCGGCCGGCGGCGGTGCTGGGCATCCCGGTCGGCTTCGTCGGCTCGCCGGAGTCGAAGGCGGCGCTGGCGGAGAACCCGTACGGCCTGGAGTGGCTCGTCGTGCACGGCCGCCGGGGCGGATCCGCACTGGCCGCCTCGGCGGTCAACGCCCTCGCCCGGGAACAGGAGATCTGACTGTACGCCGCCGACGGGGCTGGACGGTGGGTGGAGAGTGGACCCGCCGGGTGTTCCCCCGTGCGGTCGGGCCGTCTACTATCGCCAACGTGCCCCTATCCGACGCGCCGACCGATGGTTCGCCCGGTCTGACGCGCCCGTATCGTGCCAGGGACGGAGGCCTCGTGCGCCTCCGGCTCCCCGGCGGGTACGTGACCTCCCAGGTGCTGCGCCAGTTGTCCGACGTCTCGGCGCAGTTCGCCGACGGCCTGCTCCAGCTCACCATCCGCGGCAACATCCAGCTCCGCTCGATGGCCCTCGACGCGAACGGCACGATCGGCGCCGCGGCGATCAACGCCTTCATCGCCACCGGCATCGTCCCACGCAGCCATGAGCGGGTCCGGACGATCCTCTGCTCCCCGCTGCGGTCGGCGACCCGCCCCGACCTGCGCCCGATGGTGACCGAGCTGGACGCGGCGATCCAGGCCGACCCCCAGCTGGAGGACCTGCCCGGCAGCTTCGTCTGGGCGTTCGACGACGGGCGGGGGGACATCGCCGCGGAGCGCTGGGACCTGCTCTACCAGGCGGTCACCCCGTCGGCCGGGGTGATCGCGACGAACACCGGCGAGACCTGGGACGTGCTGGCCCGCCAGGCGGTGGAGACGATGGTGTGGCTGGCCCGAGAGTTCAGTCGGCTGCGGGTGCGCGAGGACCCGGCCCCGGTCCACCCCTACCAGCTGGGCTTCCGGTCCCGCTCGAAGTTCGGCGCCAGGCTGTCGGTCCAGCTGGGGCCCGGCACGTCGCGGGCGATCCACCGCAGCCACCGCCCGCAGGTCGGGCCGGTCGGCGAGGACCTGCTGGCCGGGGTGCCGCTCGGCCTCCTCAGCCCGGAGATGGTCGACGTGCTGCCGCGCGGCGAGATCACCATCACGCCCTGGCGGCAGGTGCTGATCAAGGACGGCGCGTACGACATGGCCGCCTTCCGGGCCGTCGGCTACGCCATCGACCCGGCCGAACCGTGGGCCCACGTCAGCGCCTGCCCCGGCGCGATCGGGTGCGTCCGCACCGAGGTCGATACCCTGGCGATGGCCGAACGCCTGGTGGGCGCCGCGACGAACGGTGAGGTGATCCTCACCGAGGACGTGCACATCTCCGGGTGTGAGCATCGCTGTGGCGCCCCCCGTGGAACGTACGTGGACGCGGTGGCGCCCCAGCACGTGGTGTCGGTCATCGATGCGATCGAGGAGAGGCGACTGATGGGTCCGGACGAGGCCGACGCGGGGACGGGTCGATGAGGGGTGCAGGGCACCGGCCGATGACGGGTGCAGGGCACCTCTGGGGGGTCGGGGTCGGTCCCGGCGACCCGGAGCTGATCACCCGCAAGGCGGCCCGGCTGATCGCCGCCGCCGACGTCATCGCCTACCACTCCGGGCCGAAGGGCGAGTCGATCGCCCGGCGGATCGCCGACGACCTGGTCCCGGCCGGGGTGATCGAGGAGCTGCTCCGCTACCCGGTGACCACCGCCGCGTCGCAGCACCCGCTCGGCTACTACGGCGAGATCGGCGCCTTCTACGACGAGTGCGCCGAACGGCTGGCGGTGCACCTGGCGGCCGGGCGCGACGTCGTCGTGCTGGCCGAGGGCGACCCGCTGTTCTACGGCTCGTACATGTACCTGCACGACCGGCTCGCCGACCGGTTCCCGGCCGAGGTGGTGCCGGGTGTCCCGGCCCTCGCCGCGGCGACCACCGCGATCGGCACGGGGCTGGCCCGCCACGAGGACGTGCTGACCGTCCTGCCGGGCACCCTGCCGGTGCCGGAACTGGCCCGGCGGCTGGCCGACACCCAGGCCGCCGTGGTGATGAAGCTGGGACGTACGTTCCCCGGGGTGGTCGAGGCGCTGCGCCAGGCCGGCCGGCTGGCCGACGCCTGGTACGTGGAGCGGGCCAGCGGCGCCGCCCAGGTCGTCCGCCGGGTCGCGGAGGTCGACCCCGCCACCGTGCCGTACATGTCGATGGTGCTGGTGCCCGGCCCCGACACCCGCGCCGACGCCGCCGGCCGGGCCGGCGGCGGTGCCGTCCTGGCCAAGGCGGAGGCCGCCCGCCAGGCCGAGGTGCTCGTCGTCGGGCTCGGGCCGGGCCCGGACCACTGGCTCACCCCCGAGGCGTCGGCCGCCCTCGCCTCGGTCGACCACATCGTCGGCTACGCGCCGTACGTCAATCGGGTGCCGCAGCGGGAGGGACTGCAGCGGCACGCCTCGGGCAACACCGTCGAGGTGGACCGGGCCCGGTACGCCCTGGACCTTGCCGGCTGCGGCGAGCGGGTGGCGGTGGTGTCCGGCGGGGACGCCGGCGTGTTCGGGATGGCCGCGGCGGTGTTCGAGGCCGCCGAGGACCCGGCGTACGCCGACGTCCCGATCCGGGTGCTGCCCGGGGTGACCGCGGCCCAGGCGGTGGCGGCCCGCGCGGGCGCGCCGATGGGTGCCGACTTCGCGATCATGTCGCTGTCCGACCGGCTCAAGCCGTGGTCGGTGATCGAGGACCGGCTCCGGCACGTCTGCCGCGCCGACCTGGTGCTGTCGCTCTACAACCCGCGGTCCAAGGCGCGTCCTGAGCAGCTCTTCGCCGCCCGCGACATCCTGCTCGAGGAGCGGGGCCCGGAGACCGTCGTGGTGATCGGCCGCGACGTCGGCCGCGACGGGGAGTCGCTGCAGGTCACCAGCCTCGGCGCCTGGGACCCGGCCGAGGTGGACATGAAGTGCCTGGTGATGATCGGCGCCCGCTCCAC
>CAYOBI010000051.1:0-19482 GCA_964402325.1 uncultured Propionibacteriaceae bacterium
GAAGCACCCCGGCAAGGAGGCCCACCATGAGCACCGCGACACTCGACACCACGACGTCCGAGCGGGCCGCCGAGACCCCTGTCATGCTGGCTGTGTCCTACCTCCGCGTCTCGACGCGGGAGCAGGCCGAGCGCGGCGGCACCGAGGAAGGCTTCTCGATCCCCGCCCAGCGCGAGGCCAACGCGAGGAAAGCCGACGAGCTGGGCGCGCGGATCGTGCGCGAGTTCATCGACGCCGGAGAATCAGCGCGCTCAGCGGATCGCGACGGGCTACAGGAAATGCTGGCGTTCATCGCCGCGTCGCGGGTGCAGTTCTGCATCGTGCACAAGCTCGACCGGCTCGCCCGCAACCGCGCCGACGACGTGAAGATTCACGAAGCTCTCATCAGCGCAGGTGTCACGCTCGTGTCGGCGACGGAGTCCATCGACCAGACGCCTTCGGGGATGCTCGTCCACGGCATCATGTCCTCGATTGCGGAGTTCTACAGCCGCAACCTCGCCACCGAAGTCACCAAGGGCCTGTCGCAGAAGGCCGCGCAGGGCGGCACCCCGATGCGGGCACCGGTCGGCTACTTTAACGTCCGCCGGACCGACGAACAAGGCCGCGAGGTGCGCACAGTCAAGGTCGATCCCGAACGTGCCCCACTGATCGCGTGGGCGTTCGAGCAGTACGCCAAGGGCGAGACTTCCGTGACTGCGCTGCTCCGCGACCTCACGGCGCGAGGCCTGGTGTCGGTGCCGTCGCCAAAGCGTCCGTCGAAGCCGCTGGGGAAGAATGCCCTCTACCGGGTGTTGACGAACCCTTACTATGCCGGAGTCATCCGCTACAAGGGAGCACTTCACCCTGGCGCGCACGAGCCCATCGTGGAGCCCGCTCTGTTCGATCAGGTGCAATGGCTGTTGAAGGCGCGCAACGCGCACGCAACCCGACACGTCCAGCACGCCCACCACTTGAAAGGGCTGCTGCACTGCGGAACCTGCGGGTCGAGAATGCTGCTCGACTTCGCCACCAACCCGAGAGGCACGACCTACGCCTACTTCGTCTGCTCCGGCCGAGCCGCGAAGAAGACCGACTGCACTCGACGGGCGGTGCCGGTGCAGGTTGCAGAACGACTCGTTGCGGACTCCTACGCCAACATCACGATCAGCGAAGGCGACTACCGGCACCTCGCTGCCGAGGTCGACGCCGCGTTCGACAAGCGCAACGCGGGCAAGGATCAGGAGTTCGCCGACCTCACCGCGAATCGGGCGCGCCTGGAAGCCGAGAGCGACAAGCTGCTTGCCGCACACTTCGCCGACGCCATCGACCTGCCCACCCTCAAGCGGCACCAAGACCGAATCCGAGCCGGGCTTGCCAACATCGAGCAGCGCTTGCGTGAGCACGACGAGCAACACGTCGGCGGTCGAGCGTTCCTCCACGACAGCCTGCGGCTGCTCACCGACGCTCACCGCGCCTACGCCCACTCCGACGACGGAAGCAGGAGACTGGCGAACCAAGCGTTCTACACGCGGCTGGAGATCACCGAGGACGAGCAGCTACGCCCGCTCCTCGCCGAACCGTTCGCGACCATCGTTCATGAGGCAGCCGAAGGCAAGGAAGCCAAACAGGAACACTCCACATCCTCCGATGTCGCGTGTTCCCGTAAGACACATTGGGTGGAGCATAGGGGATTCGAACCCCTGACCTCTTCCATGCCATGGAAGCGCGCTACCAACTGCGCCAATGCCCCGCACATCTGCCTCGGACGCCCGCCCGATCGGAGGGCCTCCGACCGCCCGGAACAGGTCCGAACAGACAGAGAGTGGAGCATAGGGGATTCGAACCCCTGACCTCTTCCATGCCATGGAAGCGCGCTACCAACTGCGCCAATGCCCCTTGCGGGCGCCCGTCCGGTGCGGACCGACCAGAGAACCTTAGCGCGAATCGCGGACCGCGCCAAATCGGGCATCCACCGTCCGCGAGCCCCGACAGGCCCCCCGGGATGGCCCCCCGACGGCCTCCGGCGGCCTCCGGCGGTCAGACGTGCACGTTGTACTGCCGGATCCGCCAGACGTCGTCACGGCCGGTGTCCAGGACGATCCAGGCGCAGTTGCGCACGCCCCCGAAGAGCCGGGTGTCGAAGTAGGACCCGCCGACGAAGAACACCGAGCCGATCCGGGCGGCCATGCCGTGGGTGACCACGACGACGGTCTCCCCGTCGGCGGCCTCCTCGGCGATGTCGTTCAGCGCGGCGGCGATCCGCTCCCCCATCTCCCCCGCGGTCTCGCCGGCGTCGGAGCGGCGGACGTCCTCGCCGTTGCGCATCCGCTCCCCGATGCTGGGGTCCTCCTCGACGATCTCCTGGATCGTACGGCCCACCCAGTCGCCGACGTTGATCTCCCGCAGCCGCTCGTCGAGGGTGACCGGGAGACCCGTGACGTCCGCCAGGGCGCGGGCGGTGCCGCGGGCCCGGGAGAGGTCGGAGGAGATGATCGACGTCGGGGCCCATTCGGCCAGGAACGGGGCGGCTGTACGGGCCTGCTGCTCCCCCACCGCGTTGAGCGGGATGTCGTGGTGGCCCTGGAAGCGGCCGGTGAGGTTCCAGTCGGTCTCGCCGTGGCGCCAGATGATCAGTCGGGCGGCAGTCATCGCTTCTCCTCAACGCCGAGGTCGACCCGCGGGCAGTCGCCCCAGAGCCGTTCCAGGGCATAGAGGGTCCGTTCGTCGGGCTGCATCACGTGCACGACGAGGTCGAGGAAGTCCAGCAGCACCCAGCGCTGGTCCCGGTCGCCCTCGATCCGGGTCCGTCTGACGTCCTCCCGGTGCAGCGCCTCCTCGATCGCGTCGACCACGGCGCCGACCTGGCGGTCGTTGGCCGCGGTGGCGACGAGGAAGATGTCGGTGATCGCCAGCTGCTCGGAGACGTCGAAGGCCACCAGATCGGTGGCGAGCTTGTCGGCAGCGGCTTGGGCGGCGACCCGGGTGAGGTGGACGGAACGCTCGACGGCGGTCAAAGAATCACAGCTCCTGGTAGAGACCACGTTTGTTGATGTAGTTCACGATGCCGTCGGGGACGAGGTACCAGATCGGCAGCCCGTCCTTGACCCGCTGGCGGCAGTCGGTGGACGAGATGGCCAGCGCGGGCACATTGAGCAGGGTGACCCGGTCGGCCGGCAGGTGCTCGACCGAAGGTGCCTGGAGCTCGGTGCCCGGGCGGCTGACGCCGATGAAGTGGGCCAGCTCGAACAGCTCGTCCGCGCCGCGCCAGGTGAGGATCTGCGCCAGCGCGTCAGCGCCGGTGATGAAGAACAGGTCGACGTCGTCGCCCCGTTCGGCGCGCAGGTCCTTCAGGGTGTCGACGGTGAAGGTGTCGCCGGGTCGCTCGATGTCGACCCGGCTCACGGTGAAACGGGGGTTCGACGACGTCGCGATCGCCGACATGATGTAGCGGTCCTCGCCGGAGGAGACCTTGCGGTCCTTCTTCTGCCAGGGCGTGCCGGTCGGGACGAACACGACCTCGTCCAGTGCGAACCGGGCGGCGACCTCACTCGCCGCGACGAGGTGGCCGTGGTGGATGGGGTCGAACGTGCCGCCCATCACGCCCAGGCGGTAGCGCCGTCCGTACAGGACGTCACGGCGGCGCGCCAGGCCGGTCTGAGTGGTGGCCAACCGAGTGGTCAGCTGTGCGGGTGGGTCCGGCCGATGAGCTGGACGGCGAGCATCAGCCCGGTCAGCGCCAGGAACGGGATCACGAAGAACGCCCACTCGGGCATGGGCAGCGTCAGGCCTTCGCCCGCAGCGAGGACTACCAGAGCATCAGTCATGCCGGCCATGCTAGCGGCTCGGCCCGACGCTGTCCCGCGCAGAGCCGGTGACGGAACACGTCCGGGCGTCCCGGCGGTCGGTCAGCCCCGGACCTGGCCCTCACCCTCCACCACGTACTTCGTCGACGTCATCTCGAGCAGCGCCATCGGTCCGCGGGCGTGAAGCTTCTGGGTGGAGATGCCGATCTCGGCCCCGAAGCCGAACTCACCACCGTCGACGAACCGGCTGCTGGCGTTGACCAGCACCGCGGCCGCGTCGATCGCCGCGACGAACCGGTCCGCCGCCCGGCGCGAGTCGGTGATGATGGTCTCCGAATGCCCCGAGGTGTAGCGGCGGATGTGCGCGATCGCCTCGTCGAGCGAGTCGACGACCTTCATCGACAGGTCGAGCGACAACCACTCCGCCTCGAAGTCGACGTCCCGGGCGGGCACCACCGCATCGCTCACCCCGACGACCCGCTCGTCGCCGTGCACGGTGACGCCCGACTCCGCCAGGCCCCGCACCGCCCGGGCCAGGAACGCGTCGGCCACGTCACGGTGCACCAGCAGCGTCTCCAGGGCGTTGCAGACGCTGGGGCGCTGGGTCTTGGCGTTGAGCATGATCGCGTACGCCATGTCGAGGTCGGCGGCCGCGTCGACGTACAGGTGGCAGTTGCCGGTGCCGGTCTCGATCACCGGGACGGTGGAGTTCTGCACGACGTGGTTGATCAGGCCGGCGCCGCCGCGCGGGATGAGCAGGTCGACGAGGCCGCGGGCGGTCATCATCTCGTCGGTGATCTCGCGGGGGCCGGCGACCAATTGGATCGCGTCCTCGGGCAGGTCGACCGCGCGCAGGCCCCGGTGCAGGGCCTCGACGACGGCGACGTTCGAGGCGTACGTGGACGAGGAGCCGCGCAGGAGGGCCGCGTTGCCGGACTTCAGGCAGATGCCGCCGGCGTCGGCGGTGACGTTGGGCCGGGCCTCGTAGATGATCCCGATCACGCCGAACGGCACCCGCAGCTGGCGGATCCGCAGGCCGTTGTCGGTGGTCCAGCCGCGGACCACGTCGCCGACCGGGTCGGCCAGGCCGGCCATCCGGCGCAGTCCGTCGGCCATCCCGGCGATCCGCTCGGGGGTGAGCCGGAGCCGGTCGATCAGGGAGGCGGAGGTGCCGTGCTGCTCGGCGGTGCGTACGTCCTCGGCATTGGCGGCCAGGATCGGCTCGGTGGCCTCCAGCAGGGCGTCCGCCATCGCGTGCAGCGCGGCGTTCTTCACCCCGGTCGGGGTCACGGCGAGCACCTGGGCGGCGTCGCGAGCGGCTAGGGCCTGGTCACGGAACTCCATGGGCGCAAGGATATCCGCCGCCCGGCGGGCGGCTCAGCCGGTGAGCCGGACCGAGGACCACACTTCGTCGGCGTACGGCCGGACGGTCAGCTGGCCGACCCGGCGCCCGAGCGCGACCCGGTCGGCGGGCACCGCCAGCGGGACGACGACCGGATCGGTGAGCAGGTGGTCGGCGGCGGCGTTCACCGCCTCGTCCCGGGCGCTGCCGGCCGGCAGCCCGGCCAGGGTGTTGAGCGTCGTCGAGGTCCACGAGGATGCCAGGCCGAACTCCGCCGGTGCGCCGGACAGCAACTGGCTGACCGTCGAGGAGGGCTCAGGGGTGTCCATCGCGACGCCCATCAGGTGCAGGTCGGGACGGTTGGTGCCGCCGCTGCTGCCGAGCATCTGCAGGTACGCCGGCCACGACATCGCCACCGGCTCGGCGGTGATGCCGACCGCCTTCAACTGGTCGGCGACGGCGACGTACAGGTCCTCGGGGGCCGGCAGGTAGCTCTGCTGCACCCCGCTGGGGTAGGCGATCCGCACCTTGAGGTCGCTCACTCCCGCCTCGGCGAGCAGCCGGCGGGCGGCCGTCGGGTCGTACCCGTACGCCCGCTGCCGCGACCGGCCGGGGACGAGGCCGTCGGCGACCTGGGAGCCGGCCGGCATCGTCCGCACCGCCAGGGCCGTCGGGTCGATCGCCATCGCGATCGCCTGGCGCACCCGGGTGTCCTGCATCGCCTTGGCGCTGCGGTCGATGCCCAGGTAGGTCAGGTCGCGGGTCGCCCGGCCGACCACCCGGGTGCCCGCCTTGGGATCGGTGGTGAGCGACCCCGCCTCCAACGGGGTGACCTGGTCGTACGCGTCGAGGGTGCCCTTGACCAGGGCGTCACCGCGGGCCTTGGGGTCGTTCACGGTCTTCACCAGGACCCGCTCGACGGTCGCCTTGCTGCCCCAGTAGTCGGGGTTGCGAAGCAGGACGACCTGGACGCCGGCCTCCCAGGCGCCGAAGCGGAACGGCCCGGTGCCGGTCGGGTGGGCGGTCGCGTACGGGGTGGCGCGCGGGTCGGCACCCGTGTCGTACGCACCGTACGTCGCCATCGCGGTCGGGCTCTGGATGCCGAACTGGGGGCGGGTGAGCTGGGTCAGCAGTCCCGGCATCGGGGTGGTGAGGTCGAGCCGCACCTGCTGGGTGCCGAGCACCGTGCAGCCGGCCAGCCGGGTGGTCGCGGAGTCGACGAAGCCGCCGAAGACCTCCTGGTAGACCGCGGAGATGTCCGGGTCGGCCGCCCGGCCGGTGAGGGTGAACCAGCGGTCGACGTTCGAGCAGACCGCCGACGGACCGAACGTCGTGCCGTCCTGGAACTTCACCCCCTGGCGCAGCGTGAACGTGTACGTCTTCCCGCCGTTGGTCGCCTTCCAGGCCGTCGCCAGGCCCGGGGCGACCACGTCGTCGACCTGTGCGGCCACCGTCGCCGAGGACCCCGGAGAGGGAGCGCCGTTTCCGTTGGCGCTGCCGTTCTCGTTGCCGGTGCCGGCGGTGGCGGTGGGCGAGGGCGTGGCGGCGGTGGCCCCGTCGGGCAGGGTGACCAGGGTCTCGAAGATCTGCCGGGTGATCCGCAGGCTGTCCGGGTCGGTGACCAGCGCCGGGTCGAGCGACAGCGGGTCGACCGCCGCCCCGACGACGAAGGTGCCCGCCCCCGTGGCGTCGGCCGTGTCGGTCGGCGTCGGCGTGCCGCCCCCGCCGCACGCGGTCAACGTCACCAGCGCGGCTCCGGCCAGCAGCGCCGGTAACCTCCGCGCGTGGCGGCGGCCGATCAACGCAACACCACGAGGGAGTCGCGGTGTACCGCGGCGCGCTGGAAGCGCTCCCCGTACGACGCGGCGAGGTCCCAGGTGTGGTGGCCGATCATGCTCTTCAGGTCGGCGGAGTTGTAGTTGACCAGCCCGCGGGCGATCACCCGGCCGTGCTCGTCGACCAGGTCGACGGGGTCGCCGACGTCGAAGCTGCCGCGGATGGCGGTGATCCCGGCGGGCAGCAGCGAGGCCTTGCGCTCGGCGACGGCGCGTACCGCGCCCGGGTCGAGCACGAGGCCGCCGTCCGGGTCGCTGATGTGCGCCAGCCACAGGAGCCGGGCCGGGCGGCGCTTGCCGGTGGGGACGAAGAAGGTGCCGACGTCCTGTCCGGTGAGGAGGCCGGGCAGGTGATCCAGGTCGGTCAGCCCGACGGCGATGCCCGCCCCGGTGGCGATCCGGGCCGCCTCCAGCTTCGTCACCATGCCGCCGGTGCCGACAGCGCTGCCGCGCCGGGAGATGTCGATGTCGGCCAGCTCCTCGGCGCTGCGGACGATGCCGATCCGCCGGGCGCCCGGGGTCTCCGGGTGGGCGGTGTAGAGCGCGTCGACGTCGGAGATCAGCAGCAGCGCGTCGGCGTGCAGCAGGTGCGAGGTGAGGGCGGCGAGCCGGTCGTTGTCGCCGAACCGCAGTTCCTGGGTGGCGACGGTGTCGTTCTCGTTCACGATCGGGACGACGCCGAGCTCCAGCAGCCGGTCCAGCGTCTCGCGGGCGTTGTGGTAGCGCTCCTGGTACTCCAGGTCCACGGTGGTCAGCAGCACCTGGGCTGCGGACAGCCCGTAGCGGCGGAACAGCGCGGTGTAGAGCTCGAGCAGCTGGCCCTGCCCCACCGCGGCGGCGGCCTGCTGGGTCGGCAGGTCGTACGGCCGGTGGGTGAGGCCGAGCGGCAGCAGTCCGGCGGCGATCGCCCCGGAGGACACCAGGGCGACCTCCTGGCCGCGGGCCCGGGCCGCGCCGATGGTGTCGACCAGGATCGCGATGTGCATCACGTCGAGGTGGCCGTCGGCCCGGGTCAGGGACGACGAGCCGACCTTGATCACCAGCCGGTCGCAGGACGACAGGGTGGCGCGCTCGATCGACGTCTCCACGCCGTTGCTCACCGTTCGGGCTCCTCGTGCTGCCCGTACGGGCCGTCGCCCGTCGCGCTCTCCTCGTCGACCGGCTCCGGGTGCTCCGGGACGGTGCGCGGGCCGAAGACGTACGCCTCCTCGTCCTGTGCGGCGTGGTAGGCGGCGTCCTTCTCCTTGCGCCGCGCCACGGCCGGACGTTGTCCCTCGAGGCGCTGGTCGTGCCCGCGGCGGGCGAGGATCTCGGCGCCGGTGTCGACCTGCGGAGCGAAGTCGAAGATCACCGCGTCGTCGCCGCCGATCGCGACGGCGTCGCCGGTGATGGCACCCTGGTCGAGGAGTGCCTCCTCGATGCCGAGCCGGTTGAGCCGGTCAGCCAGGTAGCCGACCGCCTCGGCGTTCTTGAAGTCGGTCTGGCGCACCCAGCGCTCCGGCTTGGCGCCGCGGACGCGCCACATGAAGCCGCCCTCGCCGTCACCGATCCGGCGGACGGTGAACTGCTCGCCGGTGTCCCCGACGGTCGGCGGGTGCAGCACGATCCGCGGGGCCGCGGGCGGCGGCTGGTCGGCCCGGCGCTGTTCGACGAGTTGGGCCATCGCGAACTGCAGCGCCTTGAGCCCCTCGCCGGTCTTGGTGGAGATCGGGAACACCCGCAGGCCGCGGTCCTCCAGGTCGGCGCGGACCAGGTCGACCAGCTCGCGGGCGTCGGGGACGTCGATCTTGTTGAGCGCGACGAGGCGAGGACGGTCGTCCAGGCCGCCGTGGGCGTGCAGTTCACCCTCGATCACGTCGAGGTCGGTGACCGGGTCGCGGCCCGGCTCGAAGGTGGCGCAGTCGATCACGTGGACGATCGCGGCGCACCGCTCGATGTGGCGCAGGAAGTCCAGGCCGAGGCCCTTGCCTTCGGAGGCGCCCTCGATCAGGCCGGGGACGTCAGCGACCGTGTAGGTGGTGTCGCCGGCGACGACGACGCCGAGGTTGGGCACCAGGGTGGTGAACGGGTAGTCGGCGATCTTCGGCCGGGCGGCGGAGATCGCCGCGATCAGCGAGGACTTGCCGGCGCTCGGGAAGCCGACCAGGCCGACATCGGCGATGACCTTGAGCTCGAGGACCACGTCGTGGCCCTCGCCCTCCTCGCCGAGCAGGGCGAAGCCGGGCGCCTTGCGGGTGGAGGAGGCCAGTGCCGCGTTGCCGAGGCCGCCCCGACCGCCCTGGGCCACGACCACCTCGGCGTCGGGGGTGGACAGGTCCGCCATCAGCTCGCCGGTCCCGGCGTCGCTGACCACGGTGCCCTGCGGCACCAGCAGCACGATGTCGTCGCCCTTGGATCCGTTCTGGTGGTCCCCACGCCCCGGCTCGCCGTTGCCGGCGTGGCGCCGGTGCTGGCGGTGGAACTCGACCAGCGTGGTCAGGCCGGGATCGACCCGCAGCACGACCGAGCCGCCGTCGCCGCCGTTGCCGCCGTCGGGCCCGCCGAGCGGCTTGAACTTCTCCCGGTGGATGGAGGCGCACCCGTGGCCCCCGTTACCGCCGGCCACCTCGAGGGTGACGCGATCGACGAAGGAGGGAATGGCCATGGGGGTTCCTGACTGGGAGGGGACGGGCCGCCAGCCTACCAAGGGCGGTCCCGGGGACAGAGGGGGAAATGCCGGAAGGGTCGTCCCCTCGGGGACGACCCTTCCGTACGTGCTGTGGGGTGCTGCGGTGCCTCACTCGGCGGCCGCGGCGACCTCCACCGGCTGGATGTTGATCACGCGGCGGCCGCGGCGGGTGCCGAACTCGACCTTGCCGGGGACCAGGGCGAACAGGGTGTCGTCCTTGCCGCGGCCCACGCCGTCACCGGGGTGGAAGTGGGTGCCGCGCTGGCGCAGGATGATCTCCCCCGCGCTCACCGACTCGCCACCGAAACGCTTCACGCCGAGGCGCTGCGCGTTGGAATCACGACCGTTGCGCGTCGAGGACGCGCCCTTCTTGTGTGCCATGCTCGGACCTCCCTCAGGCCTTGATGTCGGTGACCTTGACCTGGGTGTACCGCTGGCGGTGCCCCTGGCGCTTGGTGTAACCGGTCTTGTTCTTGAACTTCAGGATCCGGATCTTCGGGCCCTTGGTCTCAGCCAGCACCTCGGCGGTGATCTTGATCTTGCCGAGGGCGTCCGAATCCGAGGTCACGGTCTCGCCGTCCACCAGCAGGAGCGGCTGGAGCTGAACGGTGGAACCGACCTCGTCGGTGACCTTGTCGATCTCGACAACGTCACCCACGGCAACCTTGTGCTGGCGGCCGCCACTGCGCACGATCGCGTACACGCCTATCCTTCTCTCTTCGTCGAATCTGTCTCACCCGGACCGTGTCCCGCCGTGCCCGCATCCCGTACGGGGGCCCCGGAGACCTACGCCATGACGGGTCCTCCGACCCGACTGCCATCAATCCGTCGTGCGGCGATCGGAACGCCCCGACGGTGTAGCCCTGGGGTCCTGAGTGCGCCGAGGATCAAGACTACGCAGTCGGGCCGGTCCCGGTCAAACCGATCAGTCCGCGGAACCGTCGGTGGACGGTTCGACCGACGACTCGGGAGGCGTCGGGGCGGGGACGAACGCGTCCTGGACGGCCTCGGTCACCGCACCCTCGGCGTCGGCGGGAGCCGCCGCTGCCGTCTTGCGGGTCCGGGACCGGGTGCCCGTGCCCGAGGCGGCCTTGGTCGTCGTCCGGCGGGTGCTCTTGCGGGCCGTACGGGCCGCCGGGGCGGCCACGGACGCCTCGGCGCCCTCCCCGGGCGCGAGGTCCACCACGGGCGCGTCACCCGTCACCGACTCCACCGGGGCCGTGGACCCGGCCACCGGGTCGGCCTCGACGGGCAGGGTCGCCTTGGTGGCGGTCGTCTTGCGGGTCGTCGACTTCCGGGCGGGCGCCTTCTTCGCCGTCTTGCTCGCCGCCGTCTTGCTCGCCGCTGTCTTCTTGGCGGCGGTCTTGCGGGTCGTCGCCTTCTTCGCGGCGCGGGCCTCGTCGGCGGGGACCTCGTCGGCGGGGACCTCGTCGGCGGTCGCCTCGATCAGGGCCGGCGCCTCGGTGCCGTCACCGGCCAGGGCGGCGACGAGCTCGGCCAGGGCCTCGGCCTTGGTCTCCGACGGTCCGCCCGTCGGCTCGGCCTCCTCGGCCGCCGGGACCCGGACGGCTTCCACGGCCGCCTCGGCCGGCTCGGCGGTCTCGACCCCCGGTGCCCCGGCCGGGCGGCGGCTGCCGCGCGACCGCGAGGACCGACGGGACCGCGAGCCTGTCGTGGCGGTCTCCGGCTGTTCCTCCGTCCGTCCCTCGGGGACGACCGCGACGGCCGTGCGCTCCTCGGCGCCCTCCGCCTCGTCCGACGGCAGCTTCGTCCCGGCGTGGGCGACGGCGTTCATGGCGGCCTGGGCGGCGGCGCGGGACTCGACGGAGACCAACTCGCCCTCGGGCTCCCGCACCGAGGCCGGCGCCGCGGTCGTCTGCGTGGACGTGGTCGAGGCCTTGCCCCGGCTGCGCTTGCGGCTGTTGCGGCCCTGGCGGTCCCCACCGTCGGCGGGGGCCTGGGTCGCCACCGGCATGTCGTGGATCAGGTAGCCGCGGTTGTTGCACACCTCGCAGGGCTCGGTGAAGGCCTCGGCCAGGCCGGTGCCGATCTTCTTGCGGGTCATCTGCACCAGGCCGAGGCTGGTCACCTCGGAGACCTGGTGACGCGTACGGTCCCGGCCGAGGCACTCGACCAACCGCCGCAGCAGCAGCTCCCGGTTGCTCGGCAACACCATGTCGATGAAGTCGACCACGATGATGCCGCCGATGTCGCGCAGCCGCAGCTGGCGGACGACCTCCTCGGCGGCCTCCAGGTTGTTCGCGGTGACGGTCGCCTCGAGGTTGCCGCCGTAGCCGGTGAACTTGCCGGTGTTGACGTCGATGACGGTCATCGCCTCGGTGCGGTCGATGACCAGCGAACCGCCCGACGGCAGGTGCACCTTGCGTTCCAGCGCCTTGGCGATCTGCTCGTCGAGACGGTAGTGCGCGAAGACGTCGCCGCGGCTCTCGTGGTCCCAGTGCACGACCCGCTCGCGCAGGTGCGGCGCGACGTGCTCGAGGTAGTCGGCCAGCGTCTCGTACGCGTCGTTGTCCTCGCCGTTGCCGTCGATGACCAGCTCGGCGAAGTCCTCGGTGAAGAGGTCACGGACGGTCCGGATGGTCAGGTCCGGCTCGCTGTAGAGCAGCTGCGGCGCGGCGGCGTGCTTGGCCTTCTTCTCGATGGCGTCCCACTGGCTCTTCAGCCGGGTGACGTCGTGGACGAGCTGCTCCTGGGTGGCGCCCTCGGCCGCGGTGCGGACGATGACGCTGGCACCCTCCTCGATCAGCTCGGCGAGGATGTGCTTCAACCGCTTGCGCTCGACGTCGGGCAGCTTGCGGGAGATGCCGGACAGGTGGCCGCCCGGCGCGTACACCACGTAGCGGCCGGGGATGGAGACGTGGTTGGTCAGCCGGGCGCCCTTGGCCCCGACCGGGTCCTTGGTGACCTGGACGACGACCGTCTGGCCCGACTTCAGGACCCGTTCGATCCGGCGGTCCGAGTTCGGGGCGCCGTACGCGTCCCAGTCGACCTCACCGGCGTACAGGACGGCGTTGCGGCCGCGGCCGATGTCGATGAAGGCGGCCTCCATCGAGGGCAGCACGTTCTGCACCTTGCCGAGGTAGATGTTGCCGATCAGGGAGGAGGACGACTCACGGTCGACGTAGTGCTCGACCAGCACCCCGTCCTCCAGGACGGCGATCTGGGAGTACTCCTCGCCCTGCCGCAGCACCATCTGGCGCCGCACCGACTCGCGGCGGGCCAGGAACTCCGACTCGGAGGCGATCGGCGCGCGGCGACGGCCGGCGGCGCGGCCCTCGCGGCGGCGCTGGCGTTTCGCCTCCAGCCGGGTCGACCCCTCGACCGCGCGGATCTGGTCCTCGGCGGCGGCGTGCGGTTCGCGGACCTTGACCACCACGTCGGTCGGATCGTCCTCGGCACCGGTGCTGGCGTCCTCACCACGACGGCGACGGCGGCGACGACGGCGACGCGACGAGGCGGACGAGCCACCCTCGCCCTCGGCCCGATCGTCGGACTCCTCCTCGAACTCCTCGGCGGGCTGCCCGGCCCCGGCGATCTTCTCGGGGGCGGTCCCCTGCTCCGCGGTGGGCTCCTCCACGGCCGGGACCTCGGCCTCGGCGCCTTCCTCGTCCTCGTCACCGGCGGCCGACTGCAGGCCCTCTCCGGTGTGGCGACGACGGCCGCCACGCCGACGGCGACGGCGACGCGGCTGGGTGGACTGCTGTCCCTCGTCGCCTTCTTCCTCCTCCTCATCCTCCGCTCCGGCGGCGGAGTGGGTCGCCTCGGCCTCGTCGTCGGGCTGGTCGGTAGCCGCCTCGTCGGCGTGGGTGGCGACGGCCTCGATCTCGATCAGCTCGTTGGCCTCGACGTCGGGCTCCTCGACGTCGGGCTCCTCGATGGGCTCCGACTCCTCGCCGGGTGCCTCGGGCTCGGTCACGGCCTCGAGAGCCTCGGGCTCCGCGACAGGGGCTTCCTCGACCGGCTGGGAGGCCAGATCGGGCAGGCTGTCGGCGACCGCAGCCTCGCCGGCCACGGGTTCGGCCGGGGGCCCGGCCGGACGGCGGCGGGAACGGCGTCCCGCGGGGGGCTTGGGCAGTCCGTCATCGACGGGGACGGTGGGGTTCTGCTCGGGATCGAGCATGGCTCTCCTTCACCCGATGCGCAGGGCGCACCGGTGACAGGTGTCACGACGGGTCTCCGGCACCGCCACCGATCGGGTTCGGCGGGCGGAGGACGCCGGTCGCGTCACAAAGCTGGTGGTCTCCGGGAGACGGCGGCCCACCTGCCCCGCCGCGGTCGATCCACTGGTGGTCGTCGCGGTCTCGGGGAGCGGGGCCCGAACTGTCACCACGGGCACTGCCTCACCGGCCTGGGGCACCGGCGGTGCCCCGACCTGGGCGCAATTATTCCACAGGATGCAAGCCACGCCATACCGACGCACGGAAACGGAGGCCTGATCACCCGGACTCCGCCCCGACCCGGCCACGGCGGACGGTCCGGCAGGACGTGCCTGCCGGGCCGTGGAGGCGCGCCGTACCGGGCGATGACGGGCCCCGTGCGGCCGATCAGAAGAGCAGCGGGTCGACCGCCAGGGCGAGGAAGACCAGCGCCAGGTACGAGTTCGACCAGTGGAACAGCCGCATCGGCTTGAGCGCGGCATCGGTCAGCCCCCGGTACGCGCGGCGCCGCAGCGCGACGGCCTCCCAGAGGAAGGCGACACCGCCGGCGAGGGCGACGACCGGGTAGAGCCAGCCGGTGCCGCCGATCGGCCACAGCGCCAGCGTGGTCAGCACCGTGATGACCGTGTAGACGAGGATCTGGTCGGCCACCACGGTGGCCGGCTTCACCACCGGGAGCATCGGTACGTCGACGTTCGCGTAGTCCTCGCGGTAGCGGATCGCCAGCGCCCAGGTGTGCGGCGGGGTCCAGAAGAAGACGATCAGGAACATCACCAGCGGCGCCCAGGACACCGAGCCGGTGACGACGGTCCAGGCGATCAGCGGCGGGAAGCAGCCCGCGATGCCGCCCCAGACGATGTTCTGGGCCGTACGCCGCTTGAGCAGCATCGTGTAGACGAAGACGTAGAACAGGATCGCGGCCAGGCCCAGTGCGCCGGACAGCGGGTTGCCGCCCAGGCCGAGCACCGCCAGCGCGACCAGGCCGAGCACGACGCCGAAGACCAGGGCGGACGGGCCGGTGATCTCGTGGCGCGGGATCGGGCGGCGGCGGGTGCGGCGCATCTGCTCGTCGATGTCGCGGTCGTACACGTTGTTGAAGACGTTGGCCGACCCTGCGGCGGCGTAACCGCCGACCAGCACGACGATGACGTCCTGCCAGCGCGGCAGGCCGCGGGCGGCGAGGAACATCGCCGGCACGGCGGTGATCAGCAGCAGTTCGATCACCCGGGGTTTGGTCAGCCGTACGTACGCCCCGACGACATCGAGGAGACCGGCGCTTACCGGGGCGGCGAGGGCCCCCTCAGGGGAGTCCGACTGGGCGTCCACTACTGACACGTTTCCCTTCCGGCGGTCCGCGACCCCCGGACCTGCTCCGGCTCACAGTACCCGGGAACGCGCCGTGCACCCACCGTTCGTACCACCTTCGGCACGCCTGTGTATCGGCCCCGCAGGCGGCCTCCTCCACCGCGCGACGACCCGGAGCGGCCCCCGCCGGGACGCGCGTCGCCGCCGTACCGCGCCGCAACACCTGGCAACCCCATCCCGGTCCCCGAAATGGGCTGCGTAGTCTCTGTTAGGTGACGTCGAGGACATCCTCGGCAGTGCTGCCGGAAAGGACGCAGGAATGACCGTTACCTCCACCACATCTGCTCTGGATTGGGGCGCCCTCGACGACAGGGCGGTGAACACCTCGCGGCTGTTGGCCGCCGATGCCGTGCAGAAGGTGGGCAACGGCCACCCGGGCACCGCGATGAGCCTCGCCCCGGTCGCCTACACCCTCTTCCAGAAGGTCATGCGCCACGACCCTCGGGACACGGGCTGGGTCGGCCGTGACCGCTTCGTGCTCAGCGCGGGCCACTCCTCGCTCACCCAGTACGTCCAGCTCTACCTCGGCGGCTTCGGCCTCGAACTGTCCGACCTCGAGTCGCTGCGCACCTGGGGCTCGAAGACCCCCGGCCACCCCGAGTACGGCCACACCGCCGGCATCGAGACCACCACCGGCCCGCTCGGCCAGGGCATCAGCAACGCCGTCGGCATGGCGATGGCCGCCCGCCGCGAGCGCGGCCTGTTCGACCCGGACGCCGCCCCCGGGCAGTCCCCGTTCGACCACGACGTGTACGTGATCTGCTCCGAGGGTGACCTGGAGGAGGGTGTCTCCGGTGAGGCCTCCTCCATCGCCGGCACCCAACAGCTCGGCAACCTGGTCGTGATCTACGACGAGAACGAGATCTCGATCGAGGACGACACGATCATCGCCTTCAACGAGGACGTCGCCCAGCGCTACCAGGCGTACGGCTGGCACGTCCAGACCCTCGACTGGCGCAAGCCCGGACAGGACTACGTCGAGGACGTCGACGGCCTGTACGAGGCGATCCTCGCCGCCCGGGCGGTGACCGACAAGCCGTCGTTCATCCGGCTGCGGACGATCATCGGCTGGCCGGCCCCGAACAAGCAGGGCACCGGCGGCGTGCACGGCTCCGCGATCGGCGAGGACGAGGTCCGCGCCACCAAGGAGCTGCTCGGCTTCGATCCCGACCAGCACTTCGCCGTCGATGCCGACGTCCTGGCCCACACCCGCGGGCTGGCCGACCGTGCCGCCGAGGCCCGGGCCACCTGGCAGCAGGGCTTCGACGCCTGGGCCGCCGCCCACCCGGAGCGCAAGGCGCTCTTCGACCGGTTGGCCGCCCACGAGCTGCCGGCCGGCTGGGAGGACGAGCTGCCGACCTTCGCCGCCGACCCCAAGGGCATCGCCACCCGGGCCGCCTCGGGCAAGGTGCTGTCCGCCCTCGCCCCGGTGCTGCCCGAGCTGTGGGGCGGCTCGGCCGACCTCGCCGGGTCGAACAACACCACCCCCGACGGCGAGCCGAGCTTCCTGCCCGAGAACCGCCAGTCGAAGAAGTTCCCCGGCAACCCGTACGGCCGGGTGCTGCACTTCGGCATCCGCGAGCACGGGATGGGCGCGATCCTCAACGGCATCGCCACCCACGGCGCCACCCGCCCCTACGGCGGCACGTTCTTCGTGTTCTCCGACTACATGCGCGGCGCGGTCCGGCTCGCAGCCCTGATGAAGCTGCCGGTGACGTACGTGTGGACCCACGACTCCATCGGTGTCGGCGAGGACGGCCCGACCCACCAGCCGATCGAGCACCTGGCCGCCTACCGGGCGATCATCGGCCTCGACGTCGTCCGACCGGCTGACGCCAACGAGACCGCCCAGGCCTGGGCCCAGATCCTGCGCCACCACGACCGCCCGGCCGCCCTGGTGCTGTCCCGCCAGAACCTGCCGATCGTGCCGCGCGGCACCGACGGGTACGCGGAGGCCACCGAGACCGCCCGCGGCGGCTATGTCCTGAAGGACAGCGACGGCGCGCCCGACGTCATCCTGATCGGCACCGGCTCCGAGGTCCAGTACGCGCTGGCCGCCCAGGAGCAGCTGGCCGCCGAGGGCGTCAAGGCCCGCGTCGTCTCAATGCCCTGCCGCGAGTGGTTCGACGAGCAGGACGACGCGTACCGCGACGCCGTGCTGCCGACCGACGTCCGCGCCCGGGTGGCCGTCGAGGCCGGCATCGCGCTCGGCTGGAACGAGCTGCTCGGCGACGCCGGCCGCACCGTCTCCCTCGATCACTACGGCGCCTCCGCCGCCGGCGGCCTGCTGTTCGAGACGTTCGGCTTCACCCCGGACGCCGTCGTCGCGGCCGCCAAGGAGTCCCTCGCCGCCGTCGCCGCCGGCCCGGTCCTGACCAACCGGCGCGCCGCCTCCGGCCCGGCCCGCCTCGGCGCCTGATCCCCCGGCCCGGAACCACACGAAGGAACGCCATGAACGCACGACTCACGTCCCTGGCCGACGCCGGGGTGTCCATCTGGCTGGACGACCTCTCCCGGGCCCGGCTCACCTCCGGCAACCTCAAGGACCTGATTGACAACTACTCGGTCAGCGGCGTCACCAGCAACCCGACGATCTTCGCCGGTGCGATGTCGAAGGGTGAGGACTACGCCGAGCAGGTCGCCGAACTCAAGGCCGCCGGCCAGGACGTCGAGGGCGTCATCCGGATCGCCACCACCGACGACGTCCGCGACGCCTGCGACCTCTTCACCGACCTGTACGCCGCCTCCAAGGGCTTCGACGGGCGGGTCTCCATCGAGGTCGACCCCCGGCTCGCGAACGAGACCGCCCCGACCATCGCCCAGGCCAAGGAACTGCACGCCCTGGTCGACCGCGAGAACGTGCTGATCAAGATCCCCGCGACCCTCGCCGGCCTGCCGGCGATCACCGCGACGATCGCCGAGGGCATCAGCGTCAACGTGACGCTGATCTTCTCGGTCGCCCGCTACCAGCAGGTGATCGACGCCTACATGGCCGGACTGGAGCAGGCCGTCGCCGCGGGCAAGGACCTGTCGACGATCCACTCCGTCGCCTCGTTCTTCGTGTCCCGCGTCGACGCCGAGATCGACAAGCGCCTCGACGCCGTCGGCACCGGGGAGGCCGCCGGGCTGAAGGGCAAGGCCGGCCTGGCCAACGCCCGGCTCGCCTACCAGCTGTTCGAACAGACCATCGCCTCCGACCGCTGGCAGGCGCTGGCCGCCAAGGGCGCCAACCCGCAGCGTCCGCTGTGGGCCTCCACCGGCGTCAAGAACCCGGCCTACGCCGACACGATGTACGTCGCCGAGCTGATCGTCGACGGCGTGGTCAACACCATGCCGGAAAAGACGATGATGGCCTACGCCGACCATGGCGAGACCACCGCCGACACCATCACCGGCCACTACGCCGAGGCCCAGCGGGTCTTCGACGACCTGGCCGCGGCCGGGATCGACATGGACGACGTCTACCGGGTCCTCGAGACCGAGGGCGTGGACAAGTTCATCGTGTCCTGGAACGAGCTGCTCGGGACGGTCCGGACCGCCCTCGACAACGCCTGACCCTCGCCGGGGACCGCAGGGGCTGGCACCATGGGTGCCGGCCCCTGTCGCGTCCCCGGGGACCCGACGCGCCCCTCCCGACGGCACCTCGGGCGCGTCGCACGGGAACGGATCCCGGACAACCACTATTGTTGAATGCTGAAGTAAATGTACGGTGGGAATGACCTGACGTGAAGGAGAACCATGACCCAGGACAGCGCAGTGGTGGCACCGCCGCAGGACGGCACCCCGTACACCAACCCCTTGCGTGACGTACGGGACCGACGCCTCCCCCGGATCGCCGGCCCCTCGGTGCTGGTGATGTTCGGTGTCACCGGCGACCTGGCCCGCAAGAAGTTGATGCCGGCGGTCTACGACCTCGCCAACCGAGGGCTGCTCCCGCCGGGCTTCGCCTTCGTCGGCTTCGCCCGCCGCGACTGGGTGGACCAGGACTTCGCCCAGGTGGTCGGCGAGGCGGTGCGCGAGCACGCACGTACGCCCTACCGCGAGGAGGTCTGGCAGCAGCTGCTGGCGGGCATCCGTTTCGTCCAGGGCGAGTTCACCGACGACGAGGCGTTCGACCGGCTGAAGGCGACGCTGGACGACCTGGACCGCACCCAGGGCACGGGCGGGAACCACGCGTTCTACCTGTCCGTCCCGCCGAAGTTCTTCGACGTGGTGATCAGCCAGCTCAGGAAGCACGGCATGTCCGACCAGACGGACGGCTGGAAGCGGGTGGTGATCGAGAAGCCGTTCGGGCGTGACCTGGCCAGCGCCA
>CAYOBI010000052.1:0-6111 GCA_964402325.1 uncultured Propionibacteriaceae bacterium
CGGGATCACCGGGCTGCTCTACCACGCCCGCTGAGGGCAGGAGCAGCGCGTCCGCTTGAGCCGGAATCGGACGATGCCGATCGTGGTGCTGACCGGGCGTGGATCTCGGCGGAGAGCGGCGTGCCGACCTTCCGTGGTGCGGGGCGGTGCGCCACGAGATGGTGCGCGCCCTGCACGGTCACCCTGGTCTGGCCGGAGGAGATTCCCGACCTGGAGTCGATCCCTCAGCCCCCGAGGACCGATCCACCGGATGCCTCCTGACAGCCGTCCGAGCAGGCCACCGGTGAACCGGGCCGACCAGAGTGTGGCCGGACAGGTGCGCTGGCCGCCGGGCGATCGTTACCGCGCCGGACTCGTCGGGCGGGTCGGCCTCAAGGCCGGACGAGCCGGTCGACACCAACATCCTGGCGCTCGGCGACCTGTCTCCGGTACTGGCGCGCGGCCTCGTCCCGGTCATCGCCTCCGGAGCGTCCCCAGGGCGGTCGCCAGGGGCGCTGTGATGCCGATGAGCACGACCAGAACGATGAGCCCAGCGAAGACCCTGGGGTCGAGGACGGGCAGCGGGACTCCCAGGAGGCCCTGCCCGATCCCCAGCAGCGCGGGAACCGCACACGCCACTCCCACCAGGAGCGCCGCTCCGGTCGCCAGCGACGCTTCCACGAGAACCATGCCGAGCAGCTGACGCCGAGTCGCTCCTGCCCGGCGCAACAGGTCGAGCTCAGGGCCGCGCGAACGGGTGACCATCACCAGCGTGTTCGCGGCCATTGCGGCGACCAGTGCCAGGAGCGCAAGGAGGAGCACGACGGACAGGGTCTGCTGTGCGGCCGCGCCGTCCCGGACGTGTCGGGCATACTCGGCGACATCGCTCGCCGTCAGGCCGGTCGCGGCGATCGCTGTCCGCATGTCGGCCTTCTCGCGATCGGTACGGACGAGCAGCAGGGCTTCACCGTCATCCGCCGCAACAGCGTGCTCGCCGACCAGATAGTCCCCGAGCCCGAGGCCCCGCTCGTAGAGCGCGACGATCACGTACCTGCTCTCGTTCCCACCGACCCGTACGTCCACAGCATCGCCGAGGCCGACCGACCCGGCGGCGGCGTCCCGGCTGACGGCGATCGTGTGGTCACCGGACAGGGCGCCGAGTGAGCCGGCAACCACCTTCGGCGCGAGGAAGCCGCCCTGCGCCGGCACCGTCCGCAGTGCGGACGCCTCCCAGGACAGCTCACCGAGGAACGGTATTCCCTCGTCGGACTGGTCGATCCGAACCATCGCCGGCACCATCGCCGTGGTGGCCGTCGAGGTCACCCCCGCCAGCGCGGTCACCGCCGCAACCTGTCCGGCGTCGAAGCTGCCACGCGGCGCCTGCACGACGAGATCGGCGCTGACCGCCTCGCGCACCTGCCGCGCGGCGGCATCGGCCGTCGCGACCGTGGCGCCGGTCTGCACCGTGCCAACGGCCAGCAGCAGGGCCAGCGGGATCACCGCACCGGTGAGGCGTCGGGAGAACCCGCGGGCGTTGACCAGCGCCAGGGTGGTGACCGCACCGGAGCGTGTCCACTTGAGGCCGTGGCGGGCCAGCCACGCCAGAAGGACCGGACCGACCAGGGCCGCCGCGATGATCAGGAGGAAGGCCGCGAGGGATGCCCCGGCGGCACCGAACGTCCCCGGCAGGACGAACGGCACGGCGGGAACGACCAGGCCGGCCAGCGCGAGGGACGCGGCGGCCCGCAGTCGCCCGGGGGACACCTCGGACGACTCAGCGGCCGAGGCACGCATCGCGCCGACGGCAGGACGGCGAGCGCTCTCCCGTGCGGAGAGCCGCCCCGCAGCGAGTGCGGCGGGCACCAGCAGCACCAGGGTCGCCAGCAATGGCCACGGTGACAGCCCCAGGACGAAGTCCCCAGGCACGACACCCGCCGCGGCCAGCGTCCCGGTGAGCCGGGGCGCGAGCAGCAGGCCCGCCACCAGGCCGAGTGGCGCCGCCGCGGCGAACACCAGCGCCACCTCAGTGGTGACCAACTGGCGCACCTGTCCGGCGGTGGCCCCGACTGCCCGCATCACCGCGAATTCCCTGGCCCGGGGCCGCATCGCGGCAGTGACGGTCGAGGCGACCACCAGGACCGCAATCATCACGGCCGTCCCCGCGAACGACGAGGCGACTGCCAGCAGTGTCGACCCGGTAGGGCCACTCGCGTCCCGTACGCCCGCCGCGATCCAGGCCCCCGTCGTCGTGAGCAGTGCGGCGGTGAGAGCGACCACCACCGCGGTGCCCGCCAGGCTGGCACGGTGGATGCGGACGGCGCAGGCCGAGGTCCAGACGATCGCGTTCATCGGCCGAGTTCCATCATGCGCGCCGTCACCTGATCGGCCGTCGGGGCTTCGAGGTGACCGGCGAGGTGACCATCTGCCAGGAAGACCACCCGATCGGCAGCGATCGCGACCCGCGGGTCATGGGTGACCAGTACCAGTGTCTGGCCGAGGGAGGCGGCCGTCGCCCGGAGTACCTCCAGGATCTGCGCCCCGGTGTGCGAGTCGAGCGCTCCGGTGGGTTCGTCGGCGAAGACCACGGCGGGGCGAGTCACGAGGGCGCGGGCGATCGCCACCCGCTGGGCCTGACCGCCGGACAGTTCTGCCGGTAGTCGGTCCTCCTTGCCCTCGAGGCCGACGGCGTGCATCAGGTGGCGGCGTAACGGCTCATCCGGGCGGCGCCCGGCGAGGATCAGCGGCAGGGCGACGTTTTCCGCGACGGTGAGGTGTCCGATCAGGTTGTACGCCTGGAACACGAATCCGATCCGATCGCGCCGGAAACGGGTGACGTCGTCGGGGCGCAGCCTGGTGACGTCGGTTCCGCCGATCAGCACCTGGCCACTGGTCGGGGTGTCCAGCCCGGCGGCGCAGTGCAGCAGGGTGGACTTGCCCGAGCCCGACGGCCCCATGATGGCGGTGAAGGATCCGGTGCTGAGATCGAGCGACACTCCTGCGAGCGCCTCGACGGTGTCTGCCCCATTGGGGTAGCGACGACGCACATCGATGAGGCGGACCGCCGGGGAAGTCACCGCAGAGAGCGGTGGTGCGGCAAGCGGTGCAGGAATCACGGAGAGCTCCTGGGGTCTGGGCGATGGGCGATCCATCTGTCCTCGACGCTAGGAGTTCGCCTGTCGGTCGCTCCAGGGGCCGGCGATGCAGGTCGTACGGTTGCATCCTTCGATGCAACCGTACGATTCAGTCCTCGCCGATCGTCACGATCCGGTTCTGGTAGGCCCACACCGCGGCCTGGAGCCGGGTGTGCACGCCGAGCTTCGGCATCATTCGGGCGAGGTGCGACTTCACCGTGGCGACCTCGACGACGAGCCGCTCGGCGATCTGCTCGTTGGACAGGCCCTCCGCCAGGAGCAGCAGGATGTCGAGTTCACGTGGGGTGAGGAGGTCGGTGCCGCGCTGCAGGGTGACCGGCCGGAGCTGCCGTCGGGCGGCGAACTCGCGGATCACCCGATGGGTGAGCGCCTGGTCGACGGTCCCTCGCCCGGACGCGACCTGGCGGACGGCCTGCACGATCACCTCCGGCTCGGCGTCCTTCAGCAGGAAGCCGGACACTCCTGCCTCGAGCGCGCCGAAGAGGTACTCGTCGAGGTCAAAGGTGGTCAGCACCAGAACGGGGACCGGGTCAGCCACCGAAGGGCCGCAGAGTTCCCGGGCGGCACTGATCCCGTCGCGGCCGGGCATCCGGACATCGAGGCACACGACGTCCGGAGTGTGGTCGCGAACCAGCGACACGGCCGCGTCCCCGTCGGAGGCCGTCGCGACGACCTCGATGTCAGGTTCGGCGGCAAGCAGCGCGGCCAGCCCGGCGCGCGCAAGGGGCTGGTCGTCGGCGATCAGCACGCGGATCATGCACTGCCTCCCTCGGGCCCCACGGTGCGGTCGCGGGGAATGGTCCACCACACTTCCCACCCTCCGCCGGTGGTCGGGCCGTGTCGTACGGTAGCGCCCACCAGGTCGGCCCGCTCGCGCATCCCGAGCAACCCATGCCCGCCGGCGGAGGCGGACGGCGTGACGTACGCGGGGGAGCCGTTGCGCACGGTCAGCGAGACGACGTCGGCCGCGCTGTCATCGAGCGTCACGACGCACCGAGCGCCGGGGGCATGGTGGCGGGCATTCGACAGCGACTCCTGCACCATACGGAAGGCGGCCAGCTGGGCCACCGGCCCCACGCCTGCGCCGAGTGTCCCGCTGTCCGGCGACGGCACGATCTCCAACGTGGTGGTCCGACCGGCGGCCTCGACCAGCTCCGGGAGGGCGGCCAGAGTGAGGGGCCCCAACGCCTCCGCGGCGCCGTCCTCTCGCAGGATGCCGACCAGGCGGCGGAGGTCGTTGAGGACCACTCTGGTCTGGGCGCGGACCTGACGGACCCCCGCGTGGGCGGCGGCAGGGTCTGAGTCGACCTGGCGGTCGATGGCCGACAGCATCAGTGCCATCCCGGAGAGGTGGTGGGCAGCGATGTCGTGCACTTCTCGGGCCATGGCCGTACGCTCCGCCGCCACGGCGATGCGCAGCCGGGCGTCCCGTTCCCGGGCCAGGGCGTGGAGTTCCCCCTCCTTCGCCGCCAGCACAGCGCGGCGCGACGCCACCGCCAGTCCGGGCAGGAGACCGAGGCCGATGATGACCGTCGCACTGCCTACCGCGGCCGCCACCCCAGCCAGGGAGATAGCGCCCTGCGTGCGGAGTACGTCTGCGGCGGACCCGACCCCGACCAGCGCCGTCGTTCCGACCAGGGCCAGGCGAAGCTCGGCCAGCGGACGAGTGGAGGCTGCGCGGAAAACCACCACCAGCACCGCTGGGTTCAGCATGCTCGCCGCATCCCCGGGCCGTGCCACGACGAGCAGCACGACGATCGCGCCGGCCCCGAGAAGGGCGGTGACCGGCCGGCGCCGGGCCCACGCCACGGCCACGCCCTGGGCCGTAACGGCGAGCAGGACAGCCCACCATCGCAGTGACCCGTACGGTGGTACGTCGAACGTTGCGGTCGGGTCGACCATGGCCACGACGGGGAGGACCACCAGTCCGGCTGTCGCCACCATCCACGTGCCGGCGGCGATCACGAGGTCGGCACGCGAGACGTGACGGCTGTCCTGGCGATCGGGCGCGCTCAGCATGGGCATGGGTCAAGGATGCACGCGGCCGGTATCCACGTGTCCACCTCGGCTGGGTCAACGTCCCGGCGGGGACGGGCGAACCGTTGGCGATCATGCTCCGCGCGGGCAGCGTCGGGTTGAACACCACTGCGGTGGAAACCACCCCGTCGCCGAACATCATCGCTGGGATGACGATCAAGATCAGCGTCGGCGGTCCGGCCATGCCAGAGTCGCGATGTGCTCGGCGTGCTTCGGCGCCGCCCCCTGCTGATCAGGTCCGTCACTCGGCGATTGAAAGCCATGTCGGCATCCGCGTGTTGACCGACGGGATGGCCTTCGTGGTGCACACGATCCGGCAGATCTCCCGATCGAACGTGAGGAACGGCAAGACGCCTCGCCTTCAACGATCTGCCACCTCGTTCCGGCCAGAGGGGATCTTGCTCCGGCCTGAACGAGTCCATGGATCGGTGGTGGCGTGGGGTCAGCGGCGGCGGGCGGTCGACGTGAGTTCGTGTGCGCCGTAGCTGTTGTCGTCGGGGTTGATCGTCACCCCGGGCGCGACCAGCTGGTCGATACGGTCCAGCACTTCGGTGGACAGGGTGATCTCGGCGGCCGGGAGGTAGGCATCGAGCTGCTCCATCGTGCGTGGGCCGACGATGGCGCTGGTGACGCCGGGGTGGTTAATCACGAACGCGATGGCCATCTCGATCAGGGTGAGGCCGGCCTGCTCGGCAAGTTGGGCCAGTTCCTCGACAACGTCGAGCTTGCGGAGGTTCGCCGGGCTGGTCATGTCGAAGCGTGCCTTCGGCCGGGCGGACGATGTCGGGGCCGACGCGGCGTCCCTGCGCCACTTCCCGGACAGCCAGCCGCCGTCGAGAGGAGAGTACGTGAGCGTGCCCATCCCATGTCGCTGGATGGTCGGCAGGATGTCCTCCTCAATACCGCGCACCAAGATCGAGTAGGGCGGTTGCTCGGTGACGAA